>JAFQOY010000006.1 GCA_017412025.1 Clostridia bacterium
GTATGAGATGACTGAACCCAATCGCGAGGCCTGAGCGGGGCTGTCGCAGACAAAAGAATAACCGTGATGGCCTCTGCTGTTTCTGAAAACAAATCATCAGAAGGAGCAAGCTATGGGCTATAAGAACGCGGCGCAGGTGCTGCCGCAGACGCTGATTGAAGAGATTCAGCGCTATATTGACGGCGTATATCTGTACATTCCAAGAAAAACGGAAAACAAGCGCAGCTGGGGCGAGACGACCAATGCCCGATTGATGCTGCAGGTAAGGAACATCTGCATTTTTCAGGATCATCTGTCCGGAAAGAGCGTGCAGGAACTGGCGCGGGAATACTACCTGTCGTGCAAGAGCATACAGCGCGTGATTGCGCAGCAGAGGAAAATGACGGGCGAAGCGCCCGGGGAGAAAGAGCTATGAGCGAAGTGAACATCGTGAGCATTGCGCAGCAGCCGCAGCTGCTGGAGTGCGCGGCGGACTGGTTTCATGCAAAATGGGGCATTCCCAGAGCGGCGTATGAAGAGAGCATGCGCGGCAGCCTTGAAAGCGAAGCCGTTCCGTGCTGGCTTGTTGCGCTTGACGGCGAAACGATCGTCGGCGGTCTGGGCGTGATCGAGAATGATTTCCATCAGCGCAAGGATCTGGCGCCCAACGTCTGCGCGGTGTATGTGGAGAATTCCTACCGCAGGCAGGGCATTGCGGGCAGGCTGCTTGAGGAAATCAGCCGCAGGATGGCACAAAAGGGCATCGATACGCTGTATCTGGCAACGAGCCATACATCGTTTTATGAACGGTACGGCTGGGCGTATTTCTGCCCGGTGATGTGCGACGGAGAGGACGTCCCCAGCCGCATGTACAGGCGCGTATACGCAGAAAAAGAATAACGCAGCAAAGCCGCTCTTCCTGTCGGGGAGAGCGGCTTTTGTGCGAATAAGCGGAGAACTCATCAGCCGGCAAGGCGCGCCTTTTCAAGCGCAGTGACGAGCGCCGGCACGGCGATCAGCTGCAGGATGACGCCGGGCACGGCGTTGACAAAGCCGTTGGCAATAAAGAGCTGCCAGGAAAAGGATTTGGCGGCAAAGCCGTAGAGCGGCACGCTGACCGCGCCCCAGACGACGCGGCCAAGCAGCATGGCGCAGACCAGAGAAACGTAGAGCATGGGCAGGGATTTGGGCAGACGGCTGCGCAGGAAGCCGGAGACAAAACCGTAGGCAGCCAGCTCAAAGGCCATCGCGCAGGCGGCAGGCATGAGCACCGGCATACCGAACACGGCGCTGCGCAGCACAGGAAGGATCGCGCCGACGGCCAGCCCCCAGAGCGGGCTGCAGACCATGCCGCAGATGAACACGGGCAGATGCATCGGCAGAAGCATGTTGCCGATATGCTGAATCTGGCCGGTGAGGAAGGGAAGCAGCATGCCGATGGCGAGCAGCATGGCGGAAAGCGTGAGACGACGGACGGAGACTTTGTTCATACTGAAAACCCCTTGTGCAAAAAATAAAAGCCGCGAAGAAACAGACCGGTTCGCCGGTTCTGCCTTCGTGGCTGGTTATGCTGATCATGCCGCCTTCAGACGGCAGGAATATTATATTGCATACAACAGGAAATGTCAACCATCAATCAGGGATCGACGACGCCGCGCAGCCTGCGGCGCTCGCGCAGCTTGGCCTCCTGCCCCTGGTCGGAGGGAATATAGTATCTGCGGCCTTTGACCTCGGGCGGCATGTATTCCTGCGCGACCCAGTGGCCGGGATAGTCGTGCGGATATTTATACTGCGCGCCGGGGTTGATGCGCTCGTGGCCGCTGTAGTGTGTGTCGCGCAGATAGACCGGAACGGGGCCGAACCCGCCCTGCTCTGCGTCCGCTGCGGACTGATCCAGCGCCATGACGACGGAATTGGACTTCGGGCTCTCGCACACGGCGATGATCGCCTGCGCAAGGGAGAGCCGGGCTTCCGGCAGGCCGACCATCTCAAGCGCCTGCGCGGCGGCGACGGCCTGCAGCATGGCGGTCGGGTTGGCAAGGCCCACGTCCTCGCTCGCGTGCGCGATGATGCGCCGGGCGATCAGCCGGGGATCAACGCCCGCATACAGCAGCCGTGCGAACCACGCCAGCGCCGCGTCGGAATCGCTGCCGCGCAGGCTCTTGCAGAAGGCGGAGAGCATGTCGTAATACAGCGATTCATCGCAGCGGATGACAGGCTTCTGGATGGATTCCTCGGCGACGGCGAGCGGAATATGGATCACGCCGTTTTGATCCGCCTCCGTGGTGAGCACGGCGAGCTCCAGCGCGCCCAGCGCCGAGCGGACGTCGCCGTTGGCGATGCGGGCGATGTGATGGGCAGCGTCCTCGTCAAGAACCACCTGTCTGTCGCCGAAGCCGCGCTCGCGGTCGTGCAGCGCGCGGTCCATGGCGGCGAGCACGTCGCGCTCCGCCAAAGGCTCAAACTTGAATATCCGGCACCGGCTGACGATGGCCGGGGTCATGGCGATGGTGGGGTTTTCCGTTGTGGAGCCGATGAAGCGCACCACGCCGCGCTCAATGGCGGGCAGGATGGAATCGGACTGCGACTTGCTCCACCTGTGGCACTCGTCAAGCAGCAGATATGTCGCCTGACCGTAGAGGGAGCGCCTGTCCTGCGCCGCCTTGATCACCTGGCGCACGTCGGCTACGCCGCTGGTGACGGCGTTGAGCTGGACGAAGGCGGAGTGGGTGGTGTTTGCGATGATGGAGGCAAGCGTCGTCTTGCCGCAGCCGGGCGGACCGTAGAAGATGGAGGAGGTCATGCGATCGGCCTCAATCGCGCGGCGAAGCAGACGGCCCGGGCCCACGATATGGCGCTGACCGATGAACTCGTCGAGCGTGCGCGGGCGCATGCGGTCGGCCAGCGGGCTGAGCGCGGCCTCCTGATGCGAGAACAGATCCTGCATGAGATACCTCCGAAGCGATGGAATATACATTTCATTATATCCCGAAGGCGGGATATTGGCAAGTGAGCAGAAGTATACGGAATTGTACACAGATTGGGAAGAAAACCGGCGGATGATCCGTTATATATGGAAAAAGAAGGAACGCGGAGGGGAATCATGATGAAAAGAGCGGTGCTTTGTCTGTTTATTCTATCCTTTATATATCTGCCCGTGCTGTCTGCGGCTGGAGAGACACGCACGTATACGTATGGCGGCAGCGGCGTGGAAATGATCTATCATGCTGCGGGGAATGCGCAGGGCAGGATCGCGCTTGCAGGGCTTACGGAATCGAGCGACGGTACGCTTAAAACGCGAACAAAGAGCGGACAGGCAGGCTGGGTGATGTGTATTGATCAAAGCGGCGATGTGCTTTGGAATTTTTGCCGCCATCAGGCGAAGTATGAACGGATGGAGGTGCCTGTCTGGCATGAGGACGGCAGCGTGACTGTCCTGTTCTGGATGGAAAAAAGCGGCTATTCTGAGCTTGAACTGATCCGTCTGTCAGGTCAGGGTGAGATGCTCTCGGCTAAAACAATTGCAAAGTCTCAGGATAAGATGGTGCATCTTGTGCAGCGGGGCTTTCTGCCCGGCGAAGGTTATGCGATCGGATGGGTGAACAAGCGTGAAGGGACAGTTCGCTGTGAACTGTATGACTTTGAGGGTAGCTTCGTACGCGCGCTGGGAGATGAATTCAGCATACCGCAGAATCAGTGGACGGATGCAGGATGGAACATGGAACTGACGGACGGCACACGCGTAAACGTGCAGTATATTGAGCAGAACAACGGAGATGTGCAGGTGACGTTTGAGCCGTAATCTGAAAGAAAAAGACCTCCCAGCCCTGACTTGAAAGGGACGGGAGGCGCATACCCATCATCGCCCGCTCAGGCAGGCGATGATTTTTTCATAGTTTTCGGCTCTGTGCGGAAATGTGCATGCGGAGCAGTCCTTGATGCGTCCGGACGCCGTATCGATATATGCGGGCGTTCCGGGGCAGCGCGCCATACCGTAGAGCGGGCAGAAGCAGAACAGGCAGTTCATCTCCTCCATGCCTTCGTGGCAGGGATAATACCGGCAGGCTGTGTTGGCGAAAAAGGCGTGGGAGTTTTCGGTCATACGTCCTCCTTGTCAGCGATTGACGATTCCCGGCATGCGCGCTAGCAGCGAGGAGACCGGACGGTAAAGCGCGAGCATGATGGCAAAATTGCTTGCGCCGTGCACGAGGTCAAACGGGATGCCTGCAACCCACCAGGAAAGCATCTGCACAAGTCCCTGCGATATGCCGCCGCCGGCAAGGCCGATAAAGAAATACGGCACGGCGCACAGGAGACCAAAGAGCAGACCGAACACGCCGGAGACCATCGCCCAGAAGAAGGCGGAATCCACCCGGGAAAACGCGCGGACGAACAGCGCGAGCAGCGGCCATGCGTACAGGTACATGATCCACCACAGCCCGAAGCCGTAGATCAGCCCTTCGATGAGGATGAGCGCCGGGACGGTATAGAGCGTGAGCCTGCCGTAGCGCAGGGTGAAGAGGATGAGCAGGAAGCTGGTCAGCTCGATATTGGGCAGGGACTGCATGGCCAGCTTGCACACCTCGATCACGGCGATCATCAGCGCGGCGGTTGCGACGCGCTGCGCAGCGGATGCGCGGTTCATTTGTCATAGAGGATGACGAAGCCGTCGCCATCCTCGACGGGCTGCATGCTCACGCCGTAATTGCCGTAATTGCCGTTGACGATGACTGCCCAGTATGCGCCGTTTGTATTGTAATCGGCGGTTTCGCCGTTGACAGTCGTGAGCATCATGCCGTACGGGCCTTCTGTGCCGCTGAAGGTGAGCCCTTCGGCCTCCTCCATGGCGCCCAGGAGGTATTGTGCATCGGTAGAGAGCGTGTAAATCGTTTCTTTTCCGGCGGAATCGATCACCGAGAGGGTGATGTTCTTGCTGCCTGCCTGCGCCTTCTCGCGGAAGGTCACGTAGACGAAGGACAGCACGGCGATCAGCAGCGCGAACGCGGCGAGGGCGAGCGCCCTGGGAAGGCTGAAACGGGTTTTGGTTTTCATGGAAACAGTCCTTTCTTTGGTCGTGGGGGAACATGGCGGCCGGACAGAGACGCTGCCATGTTCCCGATCAAAAAGGCCTGCGCAAAAAAGCGCAGGCCAAAAACATCTGTTTCCAATCGGTTGCACATGTTTTCAGCCAATGACTCGTGGCCGAGCAACTTCATCTGCGGCAGGTCTTCTGACTTGACGATCACCGCCCTGCGCCGTCTTCCCGGGCGATTGCCCAGTGACATGCTGACGCGTGGCTCCTGTCTTACAGCGACGAGTTCGTGCAGGATTTGCACCTGCTTCCCTTTTCACCCGGACGCGGCAAAACCGCTCCGGACACCGCGGATGCTCTATTCACTTGGGCACATGATAGCATATTTTGCTCTGTATGTCAAAACGATTGTTTTGCGGCGAATTTTTAAATAACCCTTTACAAATCGGGAAAAAACGGGTATCATATTCGGGTATATCAAAAAACGCGAATGAGACAGGACGCTGCCGCGACGAGCGCAAAGAGAGCCGGAGGATGGTGCAATTCCGGACGGGAGGCGCGGCGAGGGATCACCTGTCCAGCGGCTCTGCTGAATGGAGTAGGCGGGGACGGATTGGCCACGTTACGACGTAATGAAGTGGATGCCAGCGAAAGCGGCGCTGACTTCCGGCCCTGTCCTGAGAAGAATGAATCTTTGAGGACTGTGTCTGAAGCGGGCGCGGCAGCATGCCGGCGTCAATTTGGGTGGTACCGCGAGCAGCCTCGTCCCAATGTGGATAAGGCTGCTTTTATATTGCGCTTTCTCCGCCCTTCTGGCGCCTCCCTCCTGCGGGGGGGCAGCCGGCGAAGCGGACCGGGGAAGTGACCAGAGGAGGAAAAAGACATGTATCAGAAGGTATCGACGGATATGAATTTCGTCGCCCGCGAGGAAGAGATCGTCAGGTACTGGCGGGAAAACGACGTCTTCAAGAAGAGCGTTGAGCTGCGCCGCGGCGCGCCTGCGTTCACGTTCTTTGACGGCCCGCCCACGGCCAACGGCAAGCCGCATATCGGCCATGTCGAGACCCGCGCGATCAAGGACATCATCCCGCGCTACCGCACGATGAAGGGCTTTGACGTGCTGCGCAAGGCCGGCTGGGATACCCATGGCCTGCCGGTTGAGCTGGAGGTTGAAAAGCTGCTGGGCATCAGCGGCAAGCCGCAGATCGAGAAGTACGGCATCGAGCCGTTCATCAGGGAATGCAAGAAGTCCGTCTGGAAGTATAAGACCGAGTGGGAAGAGATGTCCGAGCGCGTCGGCTTCTGGGCGGATATGGAGGATCCGTACGTCACCTATGAGGACAACTATATCGAGTCCGAGTGGTGGTCCCTGAAGAAGATCCATGAAAAGGGCCTGCTCTACCTCGGTCATAAGATCGCGCCGTACTGCCCGCGCTGCGGCACCGCGCTGTCCTCTCACGAGGTCGCGCAGGGCTATAAGAACGTGAAGGAGACCTCCGCGTTCGTCCGCTTTGCGGTCAAGGGCGAGGAGAATACCTACCTGCTGGCCTGGACGACCACGCCGTGGACCCTGCCGAGCAACCTTGCCCTGTGCGTGAACCCGCACGACACCTACTGCAGGTTCATCGTCGACGGCCAGACCATCATCATGGCCAAGGCGCTGATCGATACGATCTATCCGGACAAGGAGATCGAGGTTCTGGCCGAGATGCCGGGCTGTGAGCTGTGCGGCATGGAGTACGAGCCGCTGTTTGACTTTGCCGTGGGCAAGCTTGACAAGAAGGCCTGGTTCGTCGTGGCGGATGATTACGTCACCATGAGCGACGGTACCGGCATCGTCCATATCGCGCCGGCGTTCGGCGAGGACGATAACCGCGTCTGCCAGGCGAACGACGTGCCGTTCATCAACCTCGTCGACACGCAGGGCTGCATGACGGAGGACACCAAGTGGCCGGGCGTGTTCGTCAAGGACGCCGACAAGCTCATCCTCGACGACCTCAGGGAGCGCGGACTGCTTTTTGCCGCCGTGCCGTTTGCGCATGATTATCCGTTCTGCTGGCGCTGCGACAGCCCGCTGCTGTATTATCCGCGCCCGACCTGGTATATCAAGATGACCGCCGTCCGCGATCAGCTGATCAGGAACAACCGCGCCGTCAACTGGATGCCGGACAACATCAAGGAAGGCCGCATGGGCATGTGGCTGGAAGGCGTGCACGACTGGGGTCTCTCCCGCGAGCGCTACTGGGGCACGCCGCTGCCGGTGTGGACCTGCGAGTGCGGCCATGTGCACGTCATCGGCAGCCGCGAGGAGCTGGTGAAGCTGGGCCACAGCGTTGACCCGAACATCGAGCTGCACCGCCCGTATATCGACGAGGTCGTCATCACCTGCGACAAGTGCGGCAAGGATATGCACCGCGTCAAGGACGTCATCGACTGCTGGTACGACTCCGGCTCCATGCCGTTTGCGCAGTGGCACTATCCCTTTGAGAACAAGGAGCAGTTTGAGCGCCGCTTCCCGGCGAACTTCATCTCCGAGGCGATCGACCAGACCCGCGGCTGGTTCTACACGCTGCTGGCGATCTCCACCTGTCTGTTTGACACCAACCCGTTTGAGAACTGCATCGTCATGGGCCATGTGCAGGACGCGGAAGGCCGCAAGATGAGCAAGCACATCGGCAACGTCGTCAATCCGTGGGATGTGCTCAATGCGCAGGGCGCAGACGCCGTCCGCTGGTTCTTCTACAACAATGCCGCGCCGTGGCTGCCCAAGCGCTTCCACGCCAAGGCCATTGAAGAGGCGCAGCGCAAGTACATGGGCACCCTGTGGAACACCTACGCGTTCTTCATCCTCTATGCGGAGATCGACCAGTTTGATCCGAAGGCCCATCCGCTTGACAAGGTCCAGCTGAGCCTGATGGACAAGTGGGCGCTGTCCCGCCTCAATACCCTCGTGCGGAACGTTGACGAGCATCTGGAGAACTACCGCATCACCGAGGCCTCCCGCGAGATGGTCGACTTCGTGGACGATCTGTCCAACTGGTACGTCCGCCGCAGCCGCGAGCGCTTCTGGGGCAAGGGCATGGCCGGCGACAAGGAAGCCGCGTTTGCCACCCTGTATCACATCCTGGAGACCATGTCCCGCCTGACTGCGCCCTTTACGCCGTTCATGGCGGAGAGCATGTACCGCAACCTCGTCTGCTCCGTCAATCCGGATGCGCCGATCTCCGTCCACCTGACCGATTTCCCGGTCTGCGACGCGGCGATGATCAATCCGGAGCTGGAGGAGAACATGAAGGCGCTGCTGGGCGTCGTCATGCAGGGCCGTGCCGCCCGCGCGGAGAGCGGCCTCAAGGTGCGTCAGCCGCTTGCCAAGATGATCGTGGCCGGCGTTTCCACGCTGCCGCAGGATCTGTGCGCGCTGGCTGCGGACGAGCTCAACGTGAAGGACGTTGAATTCACCGACGATACCACCGCGTTCATGACCTATCAGCTCAAGCCGCAGATGCGCACGCTGGGCAAGAAGTACGGCAAGCTGCTCAAGGCGATCGGCGAGAAGCTGACGACGCTGGACGGCAACGAGGTCGTGAAGAACTTTGAGGCCGGCAACCTGCTGACCTTCGAGCTGGACGGCACTGCCATCGAGCTGGAGAAGGACGACGTGCTGACCAGCCCGATGAAGAAGCCGGGCTATGTCGTGGCGACCGACCGCGACGTGACCGTGGCGCTGGATACCAACCTCAATGACGCGCTCATCGCCGAGGGCTTTGCCCGCGAAGTGATCTCCAAGCTGCAGACGATGCGCAAGGAGGCTGGCTTTGAGGTGACCGACCGTATCCTCGTGACCGTGAAGACGGCGGACGAGAAGCTCGCCGCGATTGTCAGCGAGAATACCGAAACGATCAAAAACGGCGTGCTGGCGCTGGAAGTTTCTCTTGGCGAGGCCGCCGAGGGCGCGTATACCAAGGAATGGAGCATCAACGGCGTGAACGCCGAACTCAGCGTCCGCAAAGCGTAATATGCATTCTGGAGAGCGGTTTTGTGCCGCTCTCCGGTTTCTGCGTTATAAAGGAAAAATGGGAAGAGTGCGATGGGGGGATGCGCGTGAACAGACGGACAGAGGGCAGGGTGATCCAGATGGATCTGCTGCGCATCGTCGCCTGCGTGATGGTGATTGTCATCCATGTCGTCGCCGAGGGCATGCCCGCGACGACCCCCGGCACATTCCAGTGGGTTGTGCTCAGCGGCTTTTCGAATCTCTGCCGCGCGGCCGTGCCGGTGTTCTTCATGCTCTCGGGCATGTTTGCCCGCAGCACGGACTGGAAGAAATGCGCCCGGAAGGCGATCCACTATCTGCTGATCTACGCGCTGGCGGCTGCGCTTTACCAGTTGTGGTTTGTTGTGGACAGCCTGTACATCACGGCGGCGGACAGCCGGCCGTTTCTGAAGGCGTTTGGCGAGGCACTTCATCAGGGTCTGCTCCTGCCCAAGTATCATCTCTGGTTCCTGCCGGAGTACATCGCCATTTTGCTGCTTTCGCCCGTGCTGCATGCGGCGTTTGCGCGCGTACCTGCGCTGTGCGGCTATGCGTCGGTGCTGTTTGTGCTGGGGACGGTGATTCCCCGGTCGCTCAGGCTGCTTTTCGGCGGAAATCCTGCATTGTCGGCTGCGCTGAGCTTCCTGCCGGATTTTTCGCTTGGTTATCTGGGCTATTACATCCTTGGACGCTGGATTGGCGAAAACCGGGAACGCATGTCGGCGGGCGTGAAAAAGATGGTTGTTCTGCTCGGTGTGCTGTCGCTTCTTACGGTCTATGTGCTCACCGACCAGGCGTCATCTGCTCAGGGATCGATGAACGAGGCGTACTACGACCATTTCTTTATCTGCATCCTGCTTGAGGCGGCGGCATGGGTTATGCTGCTGTTTGGCGTCAGGATCGGGGAGCGCTGGCATGCGCCTATTCGCTGGCTGGCGGACAGGACGTTCGGCGTCTATCTGACGCATCTGTTTGTCATTGAGGCGACGGCGAGGCTGGGCCTTCGCTCTCAGCGGATCACGACGATCATCGGCGTGCCGCTGAAGACGGCGCTGGTGTTTGCCCTGTGCTGCGCGCTTGGCTATGCATGGGATACGGGAAAACGGGTTTTCCGGCGCAGGCTGCATGAGCGTACGCCGGATGCCGGACGGAAATAAACGGATGGGGCTGAATATGAGGAAAATTGTCATTGCGGGCGCGGGCTCCTATCACTTTGCCCCTGCCATTTTTGAGGATCTGTTTGTGCGCTTCCGCACGCCGGTGGAAGTATGGATGGTGGACAGCGACCTGGATATGGCGGAGCTGTCCGCCCGCGCCGGCCAGGCGCTGGCGCGCGCCTTCGGCACGGAGGCCAGGTTTTACTATACCACGCAGCTGAGCAAGGCGACGTTCTCCGCCGACGCGGTGATCTTCTGCGCGGATTTCCTTGACGAGGAAGCGTGGAAGAAGGACCTTGAGGCGCTTGACGAGGTGGGCCTTGGCAAGCAGGCGCGCCTGCGCGGCGGCATCGGCGGCGCGATGCAGACGATGCGCGTGCTCGACTTCATCGCCGATCTGGCGACGCAGATGAGCGAGGAATGCCCGGATGCGCCGCTGATCATCTGCGACAGCGGCTCCGGCGGCGTGCAGCTGGCGCGCGCGTGCGAGTGTGCGCAGCGCATCTGCGGCGTGCGTACGCTGGGCGTCAGCGGCGTGACGGAGCAGACGAAGAAGCGCCTGGCGCTGTACCTTGACGTGAAGGAAGAGGATATGCGCATCACCTGCGCAGGCCTCAATAATTTCTGCTGGGTGTCCGGGATGACGGACAAAAACGGAAAAGACCTGATTGCCCGCTGCAAGAAGGAGATGAAGGAGGACTCCCGCGAGGAGCTCTCCGCACAGTACATCGACTGGTACGACGCGATCCCGGCGGGCGAGCGCGTGATGCTCTACGAGCTGCTGGGCGACACCGAAAAGAGCCCGCGCAAGACGGTGCTTCTCTCCGGCGTGGGTCTTGCGGATTATGAGCTGCGCAAGCGCAATCTGGCGCTGCTGACCGTGCATGGCCCGTTGTCGCCCAAGGGCGCCAAGGCGTGGGGACAGATCCGCACCAGCGGCCTGCAGTCCGCCCGTCCGGTCGAGATCCTGCGCGCGCTCTGGGGCGAGGGCGCCTGCCAGGTCGACAACCTCAACATGCCCTGCGACGGCGCGATCGACGGCGTAGCCCCGGGGCGCTTTGTGGAGTGCCCGGCGGTGATCGACGAAGGCGGCGTGCGCGGCGTCCACGCTGAATTGCCCATTGAACTCGAGGATCTGATGGGGCAGATCAGCCTGTGCAACGTGCTCTATGCCGAGGCGGCGGCGACGGGCAGCCGCGCCGCACTGCGCGAGGCGATGGAGATCGATCCGGCGCTCTCCGGTATCGATTTGCTCTATACAGAGGGCGTGCTTTCTGATATGATGGAAGCGCAGAAGGACAAGCTCAAGAGATTTTTCTAAGAAAAGAGGAATCCCATGTTTATTGCAGACAATTGGAAAGATTATGAGGTACTCGACTGCGGCGGCGGCGAGAAGCTGGAACGCTGGGGCGACGTATACCTGCGCCGCCCGGACCCGCAGGCCATCTGGCCGGCGCGTGATCCCTCTCTCTGGCGCAAGGCGCAGGCGCATTATCACCGCAGCGAAAAGGGCGGCGGCAGCTGGGAATTCTTTGACAGGCTGCCCGAGCGCTGGGAAGTGAACTACGGCTGCAACGGAGAGAACCTGAAGTTCTACGTCCGTCCTACGGGCTTCAAGCACACGGGTCTGTTTCCGGAGCAGGCGGCCAATTGGGACTGGATGAGCGCGCTGGTCAAGGCGCGCAAAGCCGAAGGCAGGGACGTCAAGGTGCTCAATCTGTTTGCCTATACCGGCGGCGCGACGATGGCCTGCGCCAGCGCGGGCGCGCAGGTATGCCACTGCGACGCGGCGAAGGGCATGGTGCAGTGGGCGCGGGAGAACCGCGAGCTGTGCGGCCTTCCGGAGGAGAGCACGCGCTGGATCGTCGACGACGCGCTCAAGTTTGTACAGCGCGAGGCGCGGCGCGGCCATTTCTACGACGGCATCCTGATGGACCCGCCCAGCTACGGGCGCGGCCCGGGCGGCGAGGTATGGAAGCTTGAAAACGAGCTGTACGGCCTGGTGAAGGCGGCGAGCGAGGCGCTCTGCCCGGATCCGCTGTTCTTCCTGCTCAACGGCTATACCACGGGCTTCCAGGCGAGCGTGCTGGGCAATATGGTCGATATGTGCGTCACATCCCGCTTTGGCGGCGAGGTGAAGGCGGACGAGCTCTGCCTGCCGGTGACGGCTGGCGGCGTGCTGCCCTGCGGCACCAGCGGCAGATGGCAGGCGAAATAAGCGGCTTATCACTTACGCGAAGCGAAGAAGTGGGCTGGGGATGAAATCCCCAGGCGGAGTCTGAGGCGGCAGCCTCAGCGTTCCCTTACCCGGAGGAAATATGGAAATCTATCACGGCGTTCAGATTGTGTATGAGGACAATCACCTGCTGGTGGTCGTCAAGCCGCCGAACATGCCCACGCAGGCGGACGCTTCCGGCGACCCCGACCTGCACAGCACGATGAAGCAGTACGTCGCTGAAAAGTATCAAAAGCCCGGTGCGGTCTATCTGGGGCTGGTGCACAGGCTGGACAGGCCGGTGGGCGGCCTCGTGGTGCTGGCGCGCACGAGCAAGGCGGCGGACAGACTGAGCGAGCAGGTGAGAAAGAAGACGCTGGCGCGTCAGTATGTCGCCGCTGTGCGCGGGGAAGCGCCGGACAGCCGGGAGCTGAACGACTGGCTGCTCAAGGACGAAAAGACCAATACCGTGCATGCGGTGAAGGAGGGCACGCCCGGCGCGAAGGACGCGAAACTTTGCTATGCGCTGGCCGGGCGGGCGGATGGCCTTTCCCTGCTGCGGGTGAAGCTTTTTACCGGCCGGTCGCATCAGATCCGCGTGCAGCTGTCCCACAGCGGCAACCCCATCTGGGGCGACGCGCGGTATGGCGCGGGCAGGCCGGGCGAGCAGATCGCGCTCTGGGGCGCGCACCTTGGGCTTGTGCATCCGACAAAAAAGGAAGAGATGCGATTTGACGCGCCGCCGCCGCGCAGCCAGGCGCCCTGGCGGCTGTTTACAGAGGAAGTATGGGAGAATGAAGCGAAAATTCTCCTGTAAGGGAAGACGGTGAAGCGCGTCTGCGTCATATAGACGGACGGCTTTTACATCTTGCAGAATCCGGAGGAATGACATGAAGACAATCATCGCGCTGCTGCTGACGCTGATGCTTTGCCTTGGCGCCTGCGCCATGGCGGAACAGCGCGCGGAAATGCTGATCAACGCGGCTGTGAGCGAGCTGGGCTATACCGCGACAAAGGGCGGCTACAGCAAGTTCGGCGAATGGGGCGGAAAAGCATACGGCGAGTGGTGCTCGGAGTTCGTATCCTGGTGCGTCAATCTGGCGGATGAATTCTATGGCACGTCGATGCTGGATCATGACTATCCCATGCAGGCCAGCTGCGAGGACGGCGCCGCGTGGTTCAAAGAGCGCGGACGGTATGTGACGGTGAACGGCGGGCTCAAGGGCGAGGAAGGCCAGTTTTACCTTGCCGACGGCGTGAGCGTCGCAGACAGGCCGTATATCCCGCAGCGCGGCGACCTGATTTACATCGAGTGGTACAAGTACAATCGCCTTGATCACGTGGGCATCGTCGAGTTTGTGACGCAGGATGCGGACGGCACGTACCTCGTGCATACGATCGAGGGCAACAACAAGATCCTCGGGCCGACGCCGACCACCGTGGCGCGCTACACCTACAGGCTGGACGATCCGTCCATCCGCGGCTACGGCGTGCTTGAGGAGGGGCTTGTGGGCACGGAGATTGCCATGGGCGATTCCGGCGAGGCCGTCGTCACCCTGCAGAAGAACCTGATTGAGCTGGGCTTTTATGACAGCGAGCCTGCGGGCAAGTTCGGCAAGGGGACGGAGACGGCGACGAAGAACTACCAGAAGGCGCGGGGCCTTGCCGTGACCGGCACGGCGGACAGGGAGACGCTGGCTGCCATCAGCAGCGAGCTGAGGGAGAAACGCGAAGCGGCCGAGCAGGCGGCGCAGGAAAAGGCCGAAAAGGAAGCGCGCGCCACGCTGGAGGCGACGAAGACCGCGATTGCGGCCAACTGGTTCGGCGACTTTGATCCCTATGATGAAGAAGCGGCGTGGAGCCGCCTGACGGCGGATATCACGGTGCTGGACGTTGACCAGAAGGAGAAGATCTACCTTTCTGACGGGCCCAACGGCAAGCGGAAGACGACGCAGGAGCACAGGGGTTTTTTTTACGGCGAGTCGGTTGCCGTGCGCGTGCTTGACGAGCAGGACGGCTGGTCGAAGATCGAGGCATACAACGACTGCGACGAGCTGGAGCAGGGCTGGGTGCGCCCCGGCAGGCTGAAGACCGTCACGCCGAATCAGACATACGGCATCATCGTGGACAAGAGGACGCAGCGGCTGTATCTGTACAAGGAAGGGAAGCTGCTGACTGAGCTGCTTATTTCCACCGGTACGGCGGAGGGTAAAAACGAGGACTTCAACGAGACGGCTTCGGGCGAGTTCCTGCTGTGCAGCTGGACGGGCGGCTTCTGGTCGGGCAATCTCTGGTGCGATCAGGCGATCCGCTTCAACGGCGGCGACCTGCTGCACCTGGTGCCGGCGGTGTATCGCGGCGAGCTGGTCGGCGTCTATGCGGACGGTTCGGGCGATTTCTCTTTCTGCGAGCAGGCGCTGGGTACCCGCGCCTCGCACGGCTGCATCCGCGTGCAGCGTAAGAAGAACGAGGACGGATTCAACCACGAATGGCTCTGGAACAACCTGATGGGCCAGAAGAACATCAAGATCATCGTCTGGGACGATGACGGAAGAAGGCTTCCGGAGACGGACTACAGGACGCCGATGTACTATAACCCCGACGGCGGAGAGATGTTCCATGCGGATCAGTACTGCCCGGGCGTGAAGGATCGTTATCTGCCGCTGACGGGAACGACGTACGGCGAGCTGCGGCGGTATCCGTTTACGGCGCTTCAGCCGTGCAGCACATGCTCCACGCCGGAGAGGCCGGAGGTCGTCGCCTCCTGGAACGCCGTGATCGATCAGGTGTATGAAGAACTGGGCATGACGCCCTGAGACAGGGCAAGGATACGAAAGAACGGAGACAACTACGATGAATATGATCAAGCAGTTTCATGTTCATGTCGGCATGCGCACATTCAAAACCGCTCTGGCAACGGCATTTTGCGCACTGATTTACTACTTTACGGATAGAAATCCTGCGTTTGCGTGCATCGGCGTCATCTTCGGCATGGGCGCGAACATGGAGGATGCGCGCAAGAACGGCGGCAACCGCCTCTTCGGCACGATCATCGGCGGCGTACTGGGTATTATTCTCTTCAGGCTGTATCTGGTATTCGTGCCGGACGGGCAATATACGCTGATGATTGTGCCGTTCGTGTTTGTGGGTACGGTGCTGCTGGTGCTGCTGTGCCAGATGTTCTGGGTCGGCGGCGTGCAGCCGGGCGGCGTGGTGCTGTGCATCCTGCTGTTCAATACGCCGGTGGCGACGTATATCGACTACGCCATGAACCGCATCCTGGATACGGCGATCGGCGTGATCATCGCGCTGATTGTCAGCTACGTGTTCCCGCGCGGCTGGATGCAGCTGTGGCCCGTGCGCTACAGGAGTATGAAGCAGCACGCCAAAGAGGCGTGGAGCCATGTGCATCTGTTTCATTTTAAAAAGAAAAAGCGGTAAGCATAGCGAAAGCGGACGACCTGCGAGGGGCGTCCGCTAAAAATATTGACAAAAATCGCAGCAAGCACTCCCTCAGTCTGCCTCCGGCAGCCAGCTCCCTCAGGAGGGAGCCTCCAACGAAGCTTATCAAAGATAAGAGAATCTTACTCTGATCAGCATATTTGATGCCTCCCTCTTGAGGGAGGGGGACCATCCGAAGGATGGTGGAAGGAGTGTCTTACAGGTACTTAGTCAGAAAAACAACTTGTATCAACAGTCTGAGACGGACGACCTGCGAGGGCCGTCCGCTTGCTTTATGTCATAAAATGCGCTGGATTTCCGCTCTGCGGTGCAGCGCGGCGGAGGACTGCTCTGCCGGCAGCCCGTTGTCAAACGCTATGTCCGCTGCCTTTTCATACAGCGCCCTGCGCGCGGCAAAGAGCGTCCGCATGCGCTCCTCCTTGTCGCCGGCGAGGTTGGGGCGCGTGTCCTGCCGCACGTCCGCGATCATATCTTTAAGCGGGCGATTGAGCCAGACGACAAGGCCGTTTTCACGCATGAGGCTGATGTTTTCCTCCCGCGTGACGATGCCGCCGCCGGTGGCGATCACGCAGGGCGCGCAGGCGCAGGCGGCGCGCAGCGCACTTGTTTCGCAGAGCCTGAAGCCCGCATCGCCGGATTCTGCGAAGATGGCCGGGATGTCCCGTCCCTCACGGCGGACGATCTCATCATCGAGATCGAGGAACGAGCAGCCGATCTGCTTTGCAAGCAGCCGGCCGAGGGTGCTCTTGCCGCAGCCCATCATGCCGATGAGGAAGATGTGCTTTTTCATGCCGTCATCCCTTCTCCGCTGCGCGGTATGCGCCGAGCAGGCGGCAGTTTTCGCAGTCTGCCACCAGCGACTGCATCAGCACGTGCAGGCTGTCCTCGCTCACATTGCCGGTCAGGTCGACGTAGAAGCGGTATTCCCAGTTGTTGTGCGCAAGCGGCCGGGATTCGATGTGCGTCAGGTTCATGCCCAGAGCCGCGAAGCTGGAGAGCGCGCGCATCAGCGTGCCGCGCTCGTGGCGGACGGTGAAGGTCAGCGTCGCCTTGTCCGGTATGCCGATGGGCGTGGGGCTGCTGCTGACGACGATAAAGCGCGTGTGGTTGTCCTCAGATGACTGGATATCCGCAGCAAGGACACAAAGCCCGTAGCGCTCGGCGGCCAGCCGGGATGCGATGGCGGCGCTGTGCCTGTCGCCCAGCTGCGCGACGTGCCTGGCGGCGATGGCGGTGTTGAAGTACGGCCTGGTGATCCAGTGGGGATGACGGCTGAGGAACGCAGGACACTGAGCAAAGCCCTGCTCATGGCTGTATACGGTCTCAATATCCTCAAGCCTTGCTCCCGGCACGCCCAGCAGGCAGTGCTCCACGCGCACCAGCTGCTCGCCGACGATATGGCAGCTGTATGTGCCCAGCAGGTCGTATACGGTATTGATGGAGCCGGAGGAGGAGTTTTCCACCGGCACGACGCCATAGCGCACACGGCCCTCCGAGACGGCGGAAAAGACTTCCTCAAAGGTCTTAAAGCTCGTCCTCTGGCAGCCCTCGCCGAAGAAGGCGACGACGGCGCTCTCGCTGAACGCGCCCTCCACGCCCATGTAGGCAATTTCATCGCTCTGGCTGATGGCGTCGAGGTATCTGCGCTGTTCCTCGCGGGAGAGGGCCATCAGCGTCTTGTACAGCTGAACCACACTTGCGCCGAGCGCCTTGTCCTGCGCCATGGCGGCGCGGCTTTTGAGCACGTCCTGCTCGCGCGAGGCGTCCAGGATGTTGATCTGGTGCGCATGCTTATAGGCGGCGACGTCTCGGGAGACCTGCATCCGCCGCTCAAAGAGCGTGACGATCTGCCGGTCGATGGCGTCGATTTCCGTGCGGCATTGGGTAAGGTCCTTCATGCTCTGCCTCCTTATGGCGCTCACAGCGCTTTGCCTGCGGCGTCGTCCATCATCAATTCGCACAGGGCGATGGCCAGTATGCTTTCCATCACCACGACCGCGCGGGGGACGATGCAGGGGTCGTGCCTGCCGGTGACGGCGAGGGTCGTATCCTGCATAAGAGAAAGGTCGACGGTCTGCTGGGGCAGGCCGATGGAAGGCGTGGGCTTGACGGCGGCGCGGAAGATGACGGGCATGCCGTTGGTGACGCCGCCGGTCACGCCGCCGTTGTGGTTTGTCGTGCAGGTCACCTTTCCGCTTTGCCAGCGCATGGGGTCGTTTGCCTGGCTGCCGCGCACGGCGGCAAGCGCCATGCCGTCGCCGAACTCGACGGCCTTGACCGCAGGCACGGAGAAGGCGAGGCTGCTGACGACGCTCTCCACGGAGCCGAAGAACGGCGAGCCGATACCGGCGGGCACGCCGACTGCGGCGCACTCAATCACGCCGCCGACGCTGTCCTGCCCGGCCTTCGCCTGCGCGATCAGATCGCGCATGGGCGCCTCCAGCGCGGGATTGAGCAGCGGAAAGCGGCTGCCCTGCAGCGCGGTCAGCGTATCGGCGCTGACATGGACGGGATCAAAGGCGCTGTCCGCCATGCCGCCGACGGCGGCAATATGCGCGCCGACGGTGATTCCGTGCTGTTTGAGCAGCTGGCGCGCGACAGATCCGGCGAACACGAGCGGCGCTGTGAGCCTGCCGGAAAAATGCCCCCCGCCGCGCGGATCGTTATATCCGCCGTACTTGACCTGACCGGCGTAGTCGGCATGACCGGGGCGCATTTTTGCGCGCAGCTGGGCGTAATCGCCCGAGCGCGTGTTGGTGTTTTCGATCATGGCGCAAAGCGGCGCGCCCGTCGCCCGGCCTTCAAAAAGGCCGGAGACGATCTTCACCTGGTCGGCTTCCCTGCGCGCAGTCGCCGTCGGGTCGCCGCCGGGCGCGCGGCGGGCCATGTGCCGCGCGGCGGCCTCTTCATCAAGCGGCATGCCGGCAGGAACGCCGTCGATTACGACGCCGATTGCGGGTCCATGGGATTCGCCGAATATGGTCAGCCTGAAGTGCTCGCCGAAGTTTGCTCTCATGGTGTCCGTCCTTTCTTTGCGCTCCGCTCAGCCCTGTGCGCCGGGCGCGGCGATTCCGCCGAGGGAAGCGTATTCCGTCCAGAATGCAGGCGCAGATTTGGCGACCGCCTGCGCGTCGGTGATGGTCAGGTTTCCGCTTGAAATGGCTGCGGCGACGGCCATTGCCATGACGATCCGGTGATCGTTGCAGCCGTCGATCCGCGCGGCGTGCAGCGGTTTTCCGCCTCGGATGATCAGGCCGTCGGGCAGCTCCTGCACGTCTGCTCCGGCGGCGCTGAGCGCGGCGCACATGGCGGAAAGCCGGTCGCTCTCCTTGATGCGCAGACGGGCGGCGCCTGTGATGCGGCTCTCGCCCTCTGCGGCTGCCATCGCCACGGCGAGTACCGGCACGAGATCGGGAATCTGGGATGCGTCGACATTGGCGCAGCGCAGGCGTGAGGAGCAGACGGTCAGGCCGTCGCTGTCGCAGCAGAGCACGGCGCCCATCTGGTCGAGCACCCGGAGGATCTGCCGGTCGCCCTGCGCGCTGCTCTGGTCAAGGCCGGTCAGGCGGAGCATGCCTCCGCTGCCGATCGCGCCGGCGACAAGATAAAATGCCGCATGGCTCCAGTCGCTTTCCACATGCGCATGACCGGGGGAGAGAATGCTCTGGTTCCCGCGGACGTAGAGCGTCTGCCCGTCGTCCTTCCAGCGGGAGGCGACGCCGAAGGTCTGCTGTACGCGGCGTGTGAGTTCCACATACGCGCGGGACTCAAGCGGCGTGGTGATGCGGATGGTGCTGTCGCCCTGAAGGCGGGGCAGTGCGAGGAGGAGTCCGGTGATGAACTGGCTGCTTACGTCGCCGGGCAGCGCGTATTCTCCGCTGCTCAGGCAGCCTTCAACCGTCAGCCCGTCCTCGTCCAGCTCCCATCTGACGCCGAGGGGACGCAGCAGCTGCGCGTAGACGTCAAGCGGGCGCTGCATCAGCCGTCCATGCCCGACAAAGCGCACAGGCCCGCGCCCGTCGAGCGCAAGGGGAATGAAGAAGCGCAGCGTGGAACCGGATTCGCCGCAGTCAAGCGTGCGCAGCGAGCCGCCCATGACGGACTGCCCGCCGGACAGACGGACGCGCACAAAGCCGGGAATCTCATGCGGGGTGATGACGGGCGCGTCGATCAGCCCCAGCGCCTTTGCGCAGGAGAGCGTCGCTTTCACGTCTTCAGACAGCTGAATCGGGGCGAGCTCGGTCTGGCCGGAGGCCATCGCCGCCATCATGACGGCGCGATGGGAGGCGGATTTGCTGGGCATGACGGCCAGCGTGCCGCTGAGCGAGGCGGGGGAGACGACTGTGTTCATGGGGAGCCTCCAAAGCGTAAAGAAGTGCATGAATGCTGCGGAGAATTCTCTGCCGGCGAGGGCAGGCAAAGGGAGATTACAGCAGATTTTGAAGCTGCGCTTTTGTCAGCGGCACGGTGGTGCACGCGCCGATATCAGTGAGCATCACGGTGCGGACAAGCTTGCCCTCGGCCTTCTTGTCAAGGGACATGGCTTCGGCAAGCGCCGCGCCGGAGAGGCCATGCGGCGCCTCGGTCATCAGATCGTAAGCCCCAAGCAGCGCGCGGATGCGCTCCGCCGTGCCTGCGGGCGTGACGCCCAGCTTTTCGCCCCAGCGCGCGGCGGCGGCCATGCCGATGGCGACGGCTTCGCCGTGCAGCAGCGTGCCGTAGCCGCAGGCGTTTTCAAGCGCATGCGCGAGCGTATGACCGTAGTTGAGCTGCATCCGTACGCCATGGTCGTGCGGATCGAGGCGGACGTATTCGGCCTTGATTTCGCAGCAGCGCGCAATGATCTCATCAAGAACAGGCAGCAGCGCTCCGCGGGAGCCGAGTTGCTCGATGCGCTCAAACAGCGCGCGGTCGCAGATGCAGCCGTATTTGATCACCTCGCCAAGGCCCGCGCCGAGCTGGCGCTCGTCGAGCGTCGTGAGCGTGTCGCAGTCGATGATCACCATCTCCGGCTGATAAAACGCGCCCAGCAGGTTCTTGCCGCGCGGATGATTGACAGCGACCTTGCCGCCGACGGAGGAATCCACCTGCGCCAGCAGCGTGGTGGGAACCTGCACAAAGTGCACGCCGCGCAGATAGGTGCATGCGGCGTAGCCCGCAATATCGCCGACCACGCCGCCGCCCAGCGCGACGACCAGATCGGCGCGCGTCAGACGCGCGTCGAGGAATGCGTCGTAGAGCGCGGCAAGCTGCTCCGGGCATTTGGTGGCCTCGCCTGCCGGAAGGATGATCACAGACGCATCCACGCCCGCCCTGTGCAGCTGCTCAAGCAGCGCGTAGGAATACAGCGGCGCGGTGTTGCTGTCGGCGACGACGGCGGCCTTTCGCCCCTGATACGACGCGAAGAGCGGCGCGCAGGAAGAGATAAGGCCGCGGCCGATGTGGATGTCATAGCGACTCTCGGGCGCGTTGGCGCATACGGAGACGACGGGCATGAAATCACTCCTTTTATCGGAACAGCGGCGTCTTGCTTTCGCTCAGGCCGCGCAGTTCGTTGAAAGCCTTTTTGCGGTCGCTGGAGGCCGTCAGGCGGCTTTCAAGCGCCTCGCGGTCGCCGCTGCGCAGCAGCTGGCTGTATTCGCCGAGCTTTTCGCGCAGTTCGTCGGTCAGGTCGGCAAGCGTCCCGCGGTTGGCGTAAAACAGCTCCGTCCACAGCCTGGGATCCAGCGCGGCAACGCGCGTGGCGCCCCGGAAGGAGCCGCCCTCAAAGCCGTAGCTGTCAAAGAGCAGATGCTGGTCGCACAGAGAGAGGGCGAGTACGTGCATCAGCTGGCTGGTGTAGCCGATGCGCTCGTCGTGCGATTTCGGATCGGAGAGCACGACGTCGGCGCAGCCCATGTACAGAACCAGGCGCTCCATCAGGCGGACGGCCTCGTCCGGCACGGTTTCATCCGGCGTGAGGATGTAATGTGCGCCGCGGAAGAGATCTGCCGATGCGTTGGCAAAGCCGCCGCATTCCTTGCCGGCCATCGGATGGCCGCCGAGATAGACGAAGCTGCGCCCGGGCAGCGCGGCGACCGCCTCATGCATCGGACGCTTGACGCCGCATACGTCGGTGAGCAGGGAACCGGGCTTCAGACGATGCGCATAATCCCGCACGAAAGCCGCGCAGGCCTGCGGATGCAGGCACAGGACGGTCAGATCCATGCTTTCAAGCGGCGCGTCGTCTGCGGATTTCCACGCGGCGCGGACGGCGTCGCAGCCGAGGGCTTCAAAGCGCGTGCGGTCACAGCAGTCCACTGCGCAGAGCTCTGCGCCGGGGTAATCGCGCAGCGCCAGCGCCATGCTGCCGCCGATCAGCCCGAGGCCGATCAGCATGATCCTCATAGCGTGCGCTCCACAATCGGGGCCATCGCGTGCAGCTTGCCCATGACCTGCGCAAACTGATCGGGCGTGAGGCTCTGCGCGCCGTCGCACAGGGCGCAGGGCGGATTGTTGTGCACCTCGATGATCAGGCCGTCCGCGCCGGCGGCGACGGCTGCAAGCGACATCCGCTCGACCATCCAGTTCATTCCTGTGGCGTGAGAAGGATCGACGATGACCGGCAGATGGGAAAGGCGCTTGACCGCCTGTACGGCGGAGAGATCGAGCGTATTGCGCGTATAGGTCTCAAACGTGCGGATGCCGCGCTCGCAGAGGATGACGTTGGGATTGCCGGACGCCATGATGTACTCTGCGCTCATCAGCCACTCGTTCACCGTGGCGCTCAGGCCGCGCTTGAGCAGGATCGGCTTTCGGGTCTGGCCCAGTTCCGTCAGCAGGTCGAAGTTCTGCATGTTGCGCGCGCCGACCTGGATGACGTCCACGCGGCGGTCAAACTCCTCAACGAGTTTCGGACTCATGATTTCCGTACAGATGGGCATGCCGCAGGCCTCTTTGGCGTGCTCAAGCAGGGTGAGGCCCTCGAGCTTGAGCCCCTGGAATGCATAGGGCGAGGTGCGGGGCTTGTATGCGCCGCCGCGCAGCACGTTTGCGCCGGAGGCGCGAACCTTGAGCGCCGTATCGGTGATCTGCTCCTCGTTTTCAACGGAACAGGGACCGGCGAAGATGGCAAGCTTTCGTCCGCCGACGGGCACGTCGCCGCAGTCGATGACGGAATCGGTCGGATGGAACTTGCGGTTGGCCTTCTTGAACGGCTCGGAAACCGGCATGATGCGCTCAACGCCGGGCTGGATCAGAAAATCGTGTGGGTCAAGGTGGGCAACGTCGCCGATGACGCCCAGCACGACGCAGCCGACGCCGGCATTGCGCTGAATCTGCATACCCTGTTTGGTCAGCGATGTACACAGCGCGTCAATCTGTTCCTCGGTAGCCTTGGGCTTCATGATGATAATCATCGCGTTTTCCTTCTTTCATGAACGAAATGGTGTGTGAAAGCGTGGCAGAGCCGTTTGCGTAAACAAAACAGGCTCCTGCCACGTGTGGCAGGAGCCTGACAAAAAGTCAGTCAGTTCAGGAGAGATACCCTGATACACTTCTCATGCGCGCACGACAGCAAGACCATAGCCCGTAAAGCCATAGCCGCTAAATCGCACAAAAGAGAAGCTGAACATGCTGTATACCTCCGGAATCGATTGCAAAAAGTATAGCACCTGCAAAGCGATTGCGCAAGGGGGTTTGTGAAAAGTTGCAAAAAGTTGACGGATAGTCATCCTGGATGTGAAACGGATTCAATGATCGGGAACGTATCCGCCGGCGGGCGCCGCTCACAGGCAGAAGCGGACGGCGACGGCTTTGCCCAGGATTTTGACGCATCGCGTTTCATCTTCGCCGCCGATGTCGATGGGCGCGTAGCTGGGGTTGGAGGGCATCAGCTGGGTGAAGGCGATGCGCCCGTCCGGCCCGCACAGGCGGCGCACGCGCTTGAGCGTCAGCTCGTTGTCGATGGCGATCGCGGCGATTTCACCGTCGCGGACATTGTCCTGCCTGCGGATAAAGACCACGTCGCCGGAATGGATGCGGTCGCCGGTCATGGAGTCGCCCTGTGCAATGAGCGCGAAATCGCAGACGACGTCCTCTTCGATGGTGACATATTCTGTGCCGTCGCCCGGCCTATAGATGGGCTCGCCGCAGGCGGCGCCGCCCAGAACAGGCACGCGGCGTACGCCGTTTTCGCGTGTGATCTCCCTTCTCTCCTCAGTCGAGCCGGAGAGCATGGACAGCGGAACGCCCAGCCGCTCGGCAAACTGGCTGACCACGGACAGACGGGGCACGCGCTGCTTGGTCTCGTACCGGCTGATGACCTGCTTGGTGGTGCCCAGCAGCGCAGCGAGCTCCTCCTGGGAGAGGCCGCGCTCCTTGCGCAGATGCTTCAGAATATCGCCGAATTCCATGCTGTCTGCCTCCTTTGCGGTATGGTAAGGATGAAATCTACATGCATTATAACATGTTTGTCGCCAATTGCAACCCGTTTTGAAGTTTTTTTGAAATTTTGTCGCCAAATGGTTGACGAACGACCGTTCGCGTGCTAGAATGATGACTGTCACCAATCGAGCGACAATCGTGTAAAGAACAGACAGAAATCATCCGGATGGTTATCTGATGGAAAAGTGTAAAAGTGGAGAGAAGCGATACATGATACATGCATTTGGCGCTTTAGGTGGAGATAATAGGGGGATATTGCCGTAATATCCAAATTATAGTGGAATATGAGCGGAAATTGCAGGAGAATCTGCCGGAAAGGGGACTGATGGATGTGGAAGCGATGTACGAGACGTCTGCCCAGCGAATGGCTGATCTGGAGCGCCGTGTGCTGGCGCTGGAGGAGCGGACGCGCAGAACGCTGTGGCACAGCGGCGGCATAAGCAGGGAAGATGAGCTGGCGCAGCAGTACGGCGAATACGTGGACAAGACCGTGGCCGCCAGGATTCTCGGCGTCACGCGCGCGACGGTTTATGCCATGCTTGCGGACGGCCGCATTGAGAGCGCATGTGAAGGCAGACGCGTAGACGTGCGGAGCATCGCGCGGTACATGACCCGGCCGGCGGAAAAGAACGGCAGGCAGAGACGAAAAGAAAATGCGGCGTCGTAAACAGGGCTTGACAGGGAGGACTGAATATGAGCGTACTTGATATTGTGATGATTCTGGTTTTCGTAGTCCCGATTATCGGGCTTTGCATCGGGTTTGTGTTTTGCGTCAGCCTCATGCAGATTCAGGAGGAGGCCGACGTGGCGCAGCGCCGCGTACAGGATCAGGATCTGGAGGATCAGCAGGTCGTCAGGCGTTACCGCGCATATGCGGCGCAGGTGTCCAACAGGCGCTATGTGCGCCCTGCCGGCGCGATGGTGCGCGCGGCGCGCTGAAGCGGGATATAAATCGATAAGAGCGGGCATGCGAATTTCGCGTGCCCGCTCCTGGATTATTCGGGGATAAACTGCGGCTGCGCGCAGAGCGCACATTCGTCAAAGAGGCGGCTGACAGCGTCCTGATACTGCGCGAGAGTGGACGCCTTGCGGATGGTCTTGAGCGGCCTGGCATGGTCTTCAAAGCTGCAGGCGATATTCTTCATCACCTCGCGCAGACGCGCCACCACCACGTTTTTGGGATAGCGCTCAAGGTATTCGCGCAGCAGATCGTCATGGAAAGCGCGAAGGGCGGAAAGCGTAAGCGCCTGTCCGCCGGTATATTCCTGCGCGAGCGCAGGATTGGCCAGAAGGCCGCGCCCGAGCATCAGCGCCCTTGTGCCGGGATAATCGCGTTCAAGCGCGCGGCAATGATCGGCCGTGAACAGATCGCCGTTGTAGATCACGGGAAGCTGCGTATGCCCGAGCGCCGCGCCGTACACGCTGCGGTGCGGCGTCCCCTTGTAGAACTGCTCGCGCGTACGCGGATGAATGATCAGCTCTCTGACCGGGTAGCGGGAGAAGAGCTCAAGCAGGCGGTCAAACTCCTCCGGCGCGGCGTAGCCGATGCGCGTCTTGATGGAGATGGGCATGGGCGTGCGGGAAAAGACGTCGTCAAGGAACATCTCAAGCTCCGTCACGTGCGCAAGCATGCCTGCGCCCTTGCCCTTGGCGGTCACGGTGCCGGACGGGCAGCCGGTATTGAGGTTGACCTCCATGTGGCCCATATCATAGAGCTGCTGCGCAGCCCAGATGAAATGATCGGCATTTCTGGTGAGCACCTGCGGCACGACGGGCACGCCGGTGTTGTATTCCGGCGAGACGTTGGACAGTTCCCGCGTGGTCATCGTCAGCGTCTGTGTCGGGCTGATGAAGGGGATATAGTATTTTTCAATGCCGGTAAAATGCGCGTGATGCACGCGGCGGTAGGCTGAATCGGTCACGCCCTCAAGCGGCGCAAAACGGACAGGAAGGGACATGGGCGGCTCCTTTATATTGACATGGGATGTTTTCACAGCGCCGTCCATTGTATCACGAAACGCCCGGTCAGGCAATTGACAAACGCATTTTCCGGTTTTTCCGGATTTCGCTTTGTTTGCCCGGCAATCTGTGGTATGATACCTGTATCAGCATGATACAAAAGGAGAGAGAGCATATGGGCATTGTCGTCATCGGCGCGGCGTTTGTGGACATCAAGGGCTTCCCGCTGAACAATTACATCCCTGACGGCCGCAATGTCGGCAGGATTGAATATATTCACGGCGGCGTGGCGCGCAACGTGGTGGAGGATATCGCAAACGTGGAGCTCCGTCCGACGTATCTGGGCATCGTCGATGATACGCCCATGGGCGCTGCAGTCGTGCAGAAGCTGAAGAATCACAAGGTGAACTGCGACTATGTGCTCACCATTCCGGACGGCATGGGTACGTGGCTGGCTGTGTTTGACAACAACGGCGACGTCGCCGGTTCCATCTCCAAGCGGCCGAATATGCTGCCGATCGTCGATCTGCTCTGCGAGAAGGGCGATGAGATCTTTGCCAATGCGGATTCGGTGGTGCTTGAGGTCGATCTTGACAAGGAGCTGGTCAAGAAGGTGCTGGAGCTGGCTGAAAAGCATGGCAAGAAGCGCTTTGCGCTGGTCTCCAACATCAGCCTCGCCGTGGAGAGGCGCGATTTGCTGCAGCGCTTTACCTGCTTCATCTGCAATCAGCAGGAGGCGGGCATGTTCTTTGCCGACGATTATCACGGAAAGACGCGCGAGGAGATGTGCGAGATTCTGGGCGAGAAGGTGCTGCAGGCCAAGCTGCCGGCAATGGTGGTGACCATGGGCGGCGAGGGCGCCGTCTATGCGGACGAAAACGGCACAAGGGGCGTCTGCCCGGCGAAGAAGGTGCACGTCAAGGATACCACGGGCGCGGGCGATGCGTTCTGCGCGGGCGTATCCATCGGACTGACGTATGGCAAGAGCCTGCCGGACGCCATCGAGATCGGCTCGACGCTGGCAGCCTCGGTGATCACTTCTTCTGAAAACGTCTGTCCGCGCTTCCTGCCCCAGGAATTCGGGCTGGATATCGCGGTAGAAGAATAAGCAGGACAGGCAAAAAGCAGGTAAAAAATAGGCAAAAACGGGAAAAGCGGAGAGGAACAAACCCTCTCCGCTTAAATTGATGTGCCATGATATCAGGGAGAAGGATTTCTCCTCCCCTGCAGGGAATCGATCCGGTTTCCGGGCGTATCAGGCCTTTTGATCTGCGCCGATCTTGGCGAGCGTATCCTCGCGAACAAGCTGACGGAGCGCCCTGAGATAGGGCGAGAAAGCGACCTTGTCCTCGCAGTAAGTGACGTTGAGCTCGAGCTCAAGCGGCAGCCATGTGGACAGATCGGACTCGTTGTGCTGGATGACGGCCTCAAGGCCGTCAAGCGCCTTGTAGATCTTCGCCTCAAGCGTCTCGCGAGCGTTCATTTCGGCGTACAGCGTGCGCATTTCGCTGCAGAAGGGCTCGGGCAGGGAGCAAACCCACTGGTCAAGCAGCGTTTCCTCCGTCTGCTCGTCGGCCTGCGTCTTATCAAACGTGGGGATATCGCCGGTAAACGCCTCGCCCAGATCGTGGATCAGGCACATGCGCATGACCTTGTCCATATCCGCATCCGGGAATTCGTCGCGGATGAAGAAGGCCATCAGCGTCATACGCCAGCTGTGCTCGGCGACGCTTTCATGCCTTCCGCCGGAGGTGTAACAGTGTCTGGTGGCGTCCTTGAGGCGCTCTGCGACGTGCAGCGCGTCAAGCAGCTTTCTTGCGTCCATGGTATAGCCTCCTTACTAGATGCAGCGGTATGATAGGCGATTATAGCACAAAAACCGGGGAAAGGATACACACAATCAGTGCCTGGCGGGGGAAAGCTCGTTGAGGAGCGTGAAGCCGAGGATCAGCGCGCCGCCGATGAGCTGCATGAGCGTCATGCTCTCGCGGAGCACAAGCACGGAGATCAGCACGGCGACCAGCGGATCGATGTAGCTGAGAATCGCAGCCTTCTGGCCGGGAAGGTGGCGCAGGGCAGAAAAGTACATGCAGTAGGTGACGCCGGTATGCACAAGGCCGACGATGAGCAGACAGAGCCAGCCGGCGGCGTCCATCGCGTGCAGCGTGACGCCGGAGGTGGAGAGCACATAGGGCAGGAGCACGGCGATGGCGGCAAGGAACTGCAGCAGCGTGCGGTGGATGCCCGTTACATTGCGGATGAACTTGTTGATCAGGATGACGCAGGCATAGAGCACCGCAGCGCCAAGGCCAAAGAGGATGCCGATCAGATCCGTGCCGGAGCCGCTTGCGCCGCTGACGCCCGTGATCATCACGATGCCCAGCGTCGACATGCCAAAGCAGAGGATCTGACGCGCCGTCAGCCGCTCCTTAAAGAGGAACGGGGAGACGGCGGTGACGAGCACAGGCGCGAAGTAATAGCTGAGCGTCGCGGAGGAAACCGTCGTGTATTTGTAGGCTTCAAAGAGCAGAATCCAGTTGAAGCCCATCGCCACGCCGGAAAAGAGCAGCAGCGGCAGCTCGCGCCCGATGCGCTCAAACGCAATGCGCTGGCGTGTGATCAGCAGATATGTGCCGATGAGCAGTGCGGCGAGCATGGCGCGATAGAGGGCCAGCTCGCCGGAGGAAACCGGAATCTGGCGGACAAAGGGCGCAAGCGTGCCGAACATGGCCATGGAAAAGATCATCATCAGCTTTGCGAGCCTGTTTTCATTCGGATGCATCATAAGCCTCCCGTCTGGCTGAAGGATTCAAAGCGGATGGAGGAGAAAGCCTTCTCCCTCCGCGACTGGTTTTGCTTTTCGCTGTGTCAGGGGTTGAATCAAGCCGGGGATAAGTCCGGTCATACCTCCACATCAAAGGGGAGCAGGTCGAGGATGTCCTTCTGCACGTCCACGCCGGGATAGACCTCCAGCAGCTTGAGGCCGCGCGTGGTGAGGATAAAGACGCAGCGCTCGGTGATGTAGAGCACCTTCTGCCCGTTGGAAACGGCCTTGCGTGCGGAGAAGCTGATGGAACGCACGGTCTGCACAAACTTGGGCACGGAGCCGTTGCGGTTGACGGTGACGACGCCGCTCTCGCGCGAGACGTCAAGCCCCTTGGTGTTGAAGGTGAGGCAGAAGACGACGGTGGGCGTCTGGGCGGTGATGTTGGCGAAGCCGCCGATGCCGGCGTAATCGCCCGGACCCCGGTGTGCGTTCACGTTGCCGTAGCGGTCAACCTCCAGCGCGCCCATGAAGCAGATATCCAGGCCGCCGTTGTTGTACAGGTCGAACTGGTTGGCCATGTCGTATACGGACGCTGCGCCGATCATCGCGCCGAACACGCGGCCGCTGGCGGGGAAGCCGCCGATGCCGCCGGATTCCACGGTCAGGGTGATGTGATCGAGCATCTCGTTCTGCTTGGCGTAATGGGAGATGGTCTCCGGAATGCCGATGCCGATGTTGACGATATCCTCCTTGCGCAGCTCGCGCGCGGCGCGCTCGCCGATGATATGGCTGGCCATATTGCGCCTGCGCGTGCCGGAGGTGACGGCTTCCAGCTTTTCCGTCCATCCGTGCCACTCTTCAAACGGGATTTCAAAACTGCCGGTGAGGGCGGTGAAGGCGTCGTCGCGCGCTTCGGGCTCCTCAACGACGATGGCGTCAACCAGACAGCCGGGGATGATGGCGTTGCGCGGACGGGCCGGCATGTTGACAATGCGGTCGACCTGGACGATGACAATGCCGTTGTTGGATTTTGCCGCCTGGCAGATGGACAGCGCGTCGCCGGACATGTACATGTCGTCAAAGGAGATGTTGCCCTTGCGGTCTGCGGCGGTGCCCTTGATCAGCGCGACGGTGATCTTGGGCAGCTTGTAGTAGAGGAATTCCTGGCTGTCCACCGTCACCACCTTGACAAAGGAGCTGTCGGTGGAGATCTGGTTGATCCCCGGCCCTTCGCGGCGCGGATCCACGAAGATATCGAGGCCGACCTTGGACAGCGCGCCCGGAATGCCGCCTGCCTGCGCGCGGATGGCATGGGAAATACATCCCAGCGGCAGGTTGTACGCCTCAAAGCGGTTTTCAAGGATGATCTTCTTCGTGCTGGGCATCGCGCCGAAGTGGCCGCAGATCAGGCGGTCAACCGCGCCGGCGCGGATGTAGCCCTCTGCCGCCCTGTCCTCATCCCATACGCCGAAACCGGCGCTGGATACCACGGTCAGGTGCTTAGGGGAATGGGTTTTTTCATATCTGCGGCCGAGCGCCTCGTGCAGCTCGACGGGATTCTCAATGCCGACGAAGGAGTTGACGCAGATGCAGTCTCCGTCGCGGATCAGGCTGATGGCCTCGTCTGCGGTCATAATTCGGAACATGTGCAGGTCGCCTTTCTGAAGAAAAGTGTGAGAATGCTTTTGCGCGCTGCCCTGAGAAAGCAGAAGCAGCATGCAAGCCGCATTATATCATGAATATGCGCGCGCTGGCAATATCGCAAGGCATATATGGCGGGAAGAAGAAAAGCTCCGGCGGATGCCGGAGCTTTAAGGATACAGCGATCGGAAGAGGCGATCAGTTCCACGGGAAGTTGATCAGACCGGTGATGTAGAGCACGATGATCGCGCAGGGCACGACGTACATGAACAGCGGCTTCATCCACGGCTGAACTTTCAGACCCTTGCCAGTGTTGGCCTCGGCCACGAACTTGTCCCAGCCCCAGCCATAGCGCTTGTTGCAGCAGAAGAGGGCAAAGGCGAGGGAACCGAGCGGCAGCAGGTTGGTGGAGACGAGGAAATCCCAGAAGTCAAGCCACGCAGAACCCTCGGCGAACGGCTGGAACGGAAGGAGGCTGTAACCAAGCGCCGTGGTGGTGGAGGTGATGAAGAGCACGATACCGCAGACGATACAGCCCTTCGGACGGCTCCAGCCGGTGATCTCGCGCACGCAGGCCAGAATGTTTTCAAACACGGCCAGCACGGTGGACATGGCCGCAAAGACCATGAACAGGAAGAACAGCGTGCCCCAGAGTCTGCCGCCGACCATGTTGTTGAAGACGGTAGCCATGGTGTCAAAGAGCAGGGACGGGCCGGCGCCGACCTCGACGTTGTAGGTGAAGCAGGCCGGGAAGATGATCAGACCGGCGGTGATGGCCACAAAGGAGTCAAGGATGATAACGTTGACGGACTCGCCCAGCAGCGTGCGTTCCTTGCCGATGTAGCTGCCGAAAATCGCCATGGAGCCGATGCCCAGGCTCAGCGTGAAGAACGCCTGGTTCATCGCAGCGACGACAACGCTTGCGTTGATCTTGGAGAAGTCGGGCAGGAGGTAGAAGGTGAGGCCTTCCTTGGCGCCGGACAGAGTAGCGCTGTTGACGGCCAGCACGATCATCAGCAGCAGGAGCGCGCCCATGATATATTTGGTTACGCGCTCAAGGCCGCCCTGCAGGTTGAAGCTGAGGATGACAAAGCCGAGCGCCACGGTCAGACCCATGTAGAACATGTTGAGACCCGGATTGGTGATCATGCCGACGAATCCGAGATCCGCGCTCTTGCCGGAGAGGAAGCTGAAGAAGTAATACAGGATCCAGCCAGAGACGACGGTATAGAAGGACATCAGGCAGACGTTGCCAAAGAGCGCGAGATAGCCGTGGATGTGCCACTTCTGGCCGGGCTTCTCAAGCTTCTGATACATGCGCACCGGGCTGGCCTGGGAGGCGCGGCCGAGCGCAAATTCCATCACCATGACCGGAAGGCCGAGCAGAAGGAGGCACAGGATGTAGACGAGCACAAAGCCGCCGCCGCCATACTGGCCGGTCATCCACGGGAACTTCCAGACATTGCCGCAGCCGATGGCGCAGCCGGCGCTCAGAAAGATGAATCCAAGCCTTGAGGACAGACGTTCACGATTTTCCATAATATAACCCCTCATTTATTTAAGGTATTTTGTTTATTGTAACAGGGTGTTGAAAGAATGTCAAATAAAATAATGCGAAACACGGCAGAAAAATCCGAATAACTGGCAAAAAATGCAGGACGATGAGCCGATGCATCTGTAGACAGGATGTATCTGCGAAAGGGTGAAGCGAACGCGCGCAGGCGGGGCTGAAGAGCATTTCGTCGCGCAGGCGGCGGAAGGGAGTCTGTTGTTTATCCGGGGCGGATGTTCCGGGCGTGAGGAGACGGAGATCAGGCGTTTTCTTCTTCCAAATAGGATATGATTGCCTTGATCTTTTCAGGATCAAATTGCCGGAGGAACGCTTCAACGCTTTCGCGGCTGGTTTGAGTGGAACGCTGCGTACTGCGGGAAGCGTTCGCCTTTGTCCGCCTTGCCGTCGCAAGGGCCTGCGTGGTATTCATGGAAGACGGCGTATGGGTTGACAGAGACGGATAAGGATAATCCCCGCCGGGATGCGGCATGTGATACATAGAGATATCGGCCAGATGCGCGATGAACGGGTATTGACGCCCGATCAGCATCAGCGCTTCGCCTTTCTGCTTGTCCAGCCGCTGAAGCTGGGAGACGGTGATCAGCCGTTCGCCGGTCAGCGCGTCGCAGCCGCATAGTTGGCTGATTTCCTCCAGAAGAGGAAGCTCTCTGCTGGTGAGGAAAACCCAGTTCGCGCAGTTGCCCTTGATCGTCTGCGCGTCATCGGGACCGTATTTGCTGCTGAGCTGATACAGGCCCTGGATGATGAGATGGAAGCGGATGTTGCGGCTTCTCGCGGCGGAGATCATGGCCGGCATATCCGGAATGGCGGGCAGGTTGCTGAATTCATCCAAGAGGAAATTGACGCGGACGGGAAGCGCGTTGTCGGGGTAGTGCTGAGCCAGATAAATCAGCTGCTCGTAGCACTGCTTGATGATCATGGAGACGATGATGTGGAGCGTGGTCTTTTCATCCGGCATGATCAGGTACAGGATGGTTTTTTCTTTTCCCAGCAGTTCAAAGTCGATATCGTCGTTGGAAAGCAGGGACACCAGGCCGCGCTGGACGTACAAACGCTGCATGGGCGCGTCGTAGCTGGCTTTGATGTTGTCAAACGTGATGGCGCTGCCGCGTGCGATAGCATTGAGATTAGATACGGTCGTGGAGTTCTGGGGGTAGAATTTAAGCAAATCAAATGTGGACGGCTTCTCCTGGTTCCGATGCAGCTCCTGGGACAGGCTCCTGAGCGTGGCCAGGTTGACGCATTCGTCCGGGAAGATGTGCGTACCCTCTACCATCATCAGCACCAGTCCCTGGAGCATCGAGCGCGCGGTAAAGAGCCAGAAAGGATCGGCCTTTGAGCCGGGCTTTTCTTCGATGAAGGCCGCTGAAAAGTCGTTGACGATGGAGGAGGCGCGGTCCGGCTCGCCTGCGTTCTGGTAGCGCCTGGCCAGCGCGAGCGGATTCCAGCCGTTGCTGTGCAGCGGGTCGCGCAGGTTGATGACCTGAATGTGGTATCCCTGCTGCTCAAAGAGGGCGGCTGTAGTCTGATACAGTTCGCCCTTGGGGTCCGTGACGACGATGGACTCGCCTGCCCGGCGAATCAGCTCGAGCATCGGCATGGCGAACAGGCGCGTCTTTTTGCTGCCGGTAGAACCGATGATCAGGGAATGCGCGTCGCTGTCATCGACGTATACGGTGTTTCCATCGCTGATGACGGGAAGACCGCAGGGATAGCATTCTTCGTTTCCCGTCAGACAGACTCTGCTCAGAAGGCGCTTCATCTCCTCCTCGCGCGCCCACCGGGTGCCGCGCAGAAGGGTTTCCGATTCACTGAATTTGTACATATCCCGATCGGTCATGGCGGTTTTCCTCCTTATGCTCCGAATCCGACCAGTCTCTTTGACGTCGGTTCTTTTGATTTAAACAGCGAAGAATAGCCGCCCGGGCCGGACAGGAACGCGACGTCCTGCGCTGCGATCAGCAGATTTCCGTCGACCTGCGTGCTGAATTTTCTCCAGCAGATTTCATCGACCAGATTGGTCAGCGTCTGATAGCCGTCAAACGCGGGGCTTTCCAGCATTTCGGCTATGGCGCTGCGGATGATGGCCTGGGCTTCGGGCGCGACGGTCATTTGCTTTTGCTCAAGATGGCTGACCACATAGGAGGCTGAACTGTCTGAGCCGGGGAACGGCGTACGGATCAGCTCGACGGGCGTCAGGCTTGCAAAGCTCGCCTTGAGCTGGTCAAGCGTACGCTTGGACGTATCGATGGGAACGACGAATACGAACAGAATGCTGCCGTGCATGTAATGCACATATTCCATCAGCCGCTTGGAGACAGACGGCCACTTTTCGCCGATAACCTCAGACAGATCCAGCCCGATCACGCCCTGATACTGACCGTAAAAGCCCCTGGCGATCCGGATCCGCCGCAGGAGCTTGTCAAAGCTGTCCTCTGTGCCGGTGAGCGCCCACTCAAAAGCGTCCTCGTCCCCGATGAACTGCATGAGATTCAGATCGCGCAGCAGATCGGCAATCATACGGATATGCAGGCTGGTGCCGCAGCCGGGCGCGGCAGCCAGAATCAGATTGGGCAGCGGAATGGAAGAAAGGCCGGTGTTAGACAGGTTTTCTGCGGTCTGAAGGAGTTTGGCGGCAAGCGTTTTAAGCTCCTCCATGCCCGGCAGCGTCTGGATAGCGTCGTAGGTCTTAAATGAGTACATATGTGTCTCCTTCTGCGTATGCGGTTGATTTGTTCCGATGCATATGAGCGGATCGACAGAGATGAGTATGGATAAATATGGATAAATATGGATATATTCTGTTGATTCTGAGTCTATCATAAATGTGCTGTATAATCAACACAAAAGAAAACAGGCAATGTGCAGGACGTCTTGATTTGGATTGGCCGGATCTGCGGTCTGCATGAAACGCATGCATCCATGGCCATTTGGGCACTTTTTTGCCGAGGAATTATGAAGAAATACTATTTACCTTTATACCGAAATGGATTATAATAACCGCTATGCGGATATTTTTAATGTGTTATCAAACGATATCCGATATCATGAACAACATCGACTGTAAGGAGTAACAGACATGAAGCTTTCCCCTCTTCAGATTGCCAGATATCAGTACAATCCCAAGCTCCCGGGCATTCTCAGGAACGGCATTTCCGAGATCTGCGTGACCAGCGGCGGCGCGACCACGAGCGTGGCGGATCAGGACAAGATCGCTGCGCTGTTCCCGAACACCTACGGCAAGAATGAGATCATCTTCAGCAAGGGCGTCAATACCGCCGAGGCGAAGAAGCAGGTCGTGGGCGTGATCCTTTCCGGCGGTCAGGCCCCGGGCGGCCACAACGTGATCTGCGGCCTGTACGACGCGCTGAAGGCCACCAACAAGGACAATGAGCTCTACGGCTTCAAGGGCGGTCCCAGCGGCCTGCTGGAGGACAGCTACATTGTCTTTGACGACGAGTACATCAATCAGTTCCGCAACACCGGCGGCTTTGACATCATCGGCTCCGGCCGCACCAAGCTCGAGACCGAGGAGCAGTTCGCTGTCGTGGCCGAGGTCTGCAAGAAGCATGGCATCACCGCGGTCGTGATCATCGGCGGCGACGACTCCAACACCAACGCCGCCGTTCTGGCGGAATACTTCGCCGCGCACAACACCGGCGTTCAGGTCATCGGCTGCCCGAAGACCATCGACGGCGACCTCAAGAACGAGGACATCGAGTGCTCCTTCGGCTTTGACACCGCCACCAAGACCTACAGCGAGATCATCGGCAACATCGAGCGCGACGCCAACTCTGCCAAGAAGTACTGGCACTTCGTGAAGGTCATGGGCCGTTCTGCATCTCACGTCGCGCTGGAGTGCGCGCTGGAGACCCAGCCCAATATCTGCCTGATCGGCGAAGAGGTTGCGGCGAAGAAGATGTCCCTGGCGCAGATCGCGGACTACATCGCCGACTCTGTCGCCGCCCGCGCCGAGCGCGGCTGGAACTTCGGCGTAGCCATCATCCCCGAGGGCATCGTCGAGTTCGTGCCGGAGTTCTCCGTGCTTATCGCCGAGATCAACGAGCTGCTCGCGGGCGAAAAGACCGCCGAGTTCAACGCGCTTGCGACCTGGGCGGACAAGTATGCTTTCATTGAGAACGGCCTGACGAAGGAGTCCATGGCGGTGTTCGCCATCCTGCCGCAGAGCATCCAGCAGCAGCTGTTCCTCGAGCGCGATCCGCACGGCAACGTGCAGGTCTCTCTGATCGAGTCTGAGAAGCTGTTCTCCGAGCTGGTCAAGAACAACCTGGCTGCCCGCAAGGCCGCCGGTACGTACAAGGGCAAGTTCTCCGCGCTGCATCACTTCCTGGGTTACGAAGGCCGCTGCGCGTTCCCCTCTAACTTCGATGCGGACTACTGCTACTCCCTGGGCTACAACGCCTGCATGCTGATCCAGTACGGCTGCAACGGCTACCTGTCCAAGGTCTCCAACCTCTCCAAGCCGGCCGAGGAGTGGGTTGCCGGCGGCATGCCGATCACCAAGATGATGAACATCGAGCGCCGCAACGGCCAAGACAAGCCGGTTATCCGCAAGGCGCTGGTTGAGCTGGATGGCGCGCCGTTCAAGTTCTTTGCGGCGCATCGCGACGAGTGGGCCGTGGAGACCTGCTTCGTCTATCCGGGCGCGATCCAGTACTTCGGACCGACCGAGGTCTGCGACCTGACCACCAGGACGCTGGCGCTGGAAAAGGCCTGAGCAGAATACGGTATATGAAAAAGGCTTCCGTGGCAGCAATGCCATGGAAGCCTTTTTGCGGATATCAGCCTGCGATTATTCCTGTCTGTCGATGAATCTGCTGAGCGCATATGCCACACCGTCCTCATCGTTTGTGCGCGTGATGAAGCCCGCCGCCGCTTTCACCTGCGGCGCAGCGTTGCCCATTGCGACGCTGGCGGGATAAAACGAAATCATTTCCAGGTCGTTGATATCA
>JAFQOY010000062.1 GCA_017412025.1 Clostridia bacterium
ACGGCCAGAAAATGATATAGGAAGCGGCTTGCAGCCGCTCCTCGCACCGCGCATGTCGCTGCTGCGGATTTCATATGAAGGGGCTGCAGCCCCTTCATGCATCCCCAAAGTTTAAAACAGACTTTATTGATAATCTGAAATGAGGCGGTCTGCGCTTGCAGGCCGCCTCATTTGTTCACCGTGTAGTATACAAGTTGAAAATCATCATCCGGTATTGACAAATTTATCTGTGCATTCTATAATGGTTCGTGCAGTGGGTTGGTTTACCGCATTTCGGAAACGTTTCCGGAGATGTGGTTCTTTCCAAAGCTGCCCTGATATGCTGCTTGCGGAAGGCTGCGACGCCTCCCGTACAGAATATTTTTATCGGAAGGAGATCTTTGACTATGAAGAAGATCATCGCCCTGGCCCTCGCGCTGGTTCTGTGCCTGGCTCTCGCCACCGCCTGCGCTGACGGCTCCGTCTACTACCTCAACTTCAAGCCCGAGCAGGACGCTCAGTGGCAGGCCCTCGCCAAGCTCTACACCGAGCAGACCGGCGTGCCGGTGACCGTCGTGACCGCCGCCTCCGGCGAGTACGAGACCACCCTCATGTCCGAGATGGAGAAGAGCGAAGCGCCGACCCTGTTCCAGGTCAACGGCCCGGTCGGTCTGGCGAACTGGACTGACTACTGCTACGATCTGTCCAACACCGAGCTGCCGAACTACCTGACCAACAACGCTTTCGCTCTGGTCGAGGACGGCGCTGTGAAGGGCATTGCCTACGTCATCGAGACCTACGGCATCATCGCCAACACCAAGCTGCTGGCCAAGGCCGGCTACACCGCGGCCGACGTCAAGGACTTCGAGTCCCTGAAGGCGATCGCCGAGGATATCCAGGCCCGCAAGGACGAGCTGGGCATTGACGGCGCGTTCTCTTCCGCCGGCATGGACGGCTCCTCCGACTGGCGCTTCAAGACCCACCTGGCCAACATGCCGATCTACTACGAGTACAAGGCTGACGGCATCGGCACCACCGGCGCCATCAAGGGCACCTACCTGGACAACTACAAGAAGATCTGGGATCTGTACATCAACAACTCCACCTGCGAGCCGGCTCTGCTGGCCTCCAAGACCGGCGACGACTCCCGCAACGAGTTCCTGGCTGAGAAGGCTGTGTTCTTCCAGAACGGCACCTGGGAGTACGGCTCCGTCTCCGCGCTGGGCGATGAGAACATCACCATGCTGCCGATCTACATCGACGCCGAGGGCGAAGAGACCCAGGGTCTGTGCACCGGCACCGAGAACTACTGGTGCGTGAACGGTGAAGCCGATCAGGCCGACATCGACGCCACCGTCGCTTTCCTCGAGTGGGTCATCACCTCTGACGAGGGCCGCAACGCCATGGCGAAGGAAATGAACTTCGTTACCCCGTTCACCACCTTCACCGGCGAGTATGCTCCGAGCAACCCGTTCGTCCTGCTCGACGCCCAGATGACCGCCGAGGGCAAGACCCCGGTGTCCTGGAACTTCCCGACCATGCCGTCCGAAGAGTGGAAGAACGGCGTTGGTTCTGCTCTGACCGCTTATGCGGCCGGCACCGGCGACTGGAACGCTGTCGTGACCGCGTTCGTCGACGGCTGGAAGACCGAGTACGACCTCACCCACTAATCATTCGCGCTTGTAAAGAGGGCGGGCATCTCGCCCGTCCTCTTTCTCATTCTCTTTCCCGGGGCGGTCTGCAAAAGGGCGCGTATATCGTGCGCTTTTGCAGGCTGCTCCCACAGCATCACCCGGAGGAATATTATGGAAAACGCGATCAAGAAATACTGGCCGGTGTTCCTGCTCCCGACGCTGGCCGCGTTCATCATCGGCTTTATCTGGCCGTTCTGCTGGGGCATCTTCCTTTCCTTCCACAAATTTACCACCGTCTCCAAGACGACGTTTGTGGGTCTTTCCAATTATATCAAGGTCTTCCAGGATGCCACGTTCGTAAACGCCTTCTGGTTCACCGCGCGCTTCACCATCGTCTCTACCATCCTCATCAACGTGCTGGCCTTTGCCCTCGCGCTGACGCTGACCCGCGGCCTCAGGGGCACCAATGCTTTCCGCACCGTGTTCTTCCTGCCCAACCTCATCGGCGGCATCGTCCTTGGCTACATCTGGCAGATCCTGCTTAACGGCCTGCTCACCAACCTCGGCCTGCCGCTGCTGGCGCTGGACGCCAAATACGGCTTCTGGGGTCTGATCATCCTCATGTGCTGGCAGCAGATCGGCTATATGATGATCATCTACATCGCCGGCCTGCAGAACGTGCCGACCGACCTGCTCGAGGCCGCCTCCATCGACGGCGCAACCAGCTGGCAGACGCTCGTCAAGGTCAAGCTGCCGATGGTCATGCCGTCCGTCACGATCTGTACCTTCCTCACGCTGACCAACTCCTTCAAGCTCTTTGACCAGAACCTCGCCCTCACCAGCGGCGAGCCGGCCAAAGCCAGCCAGATGCTCGCCCTGAACATCTACGATACCTTCTACGCCCGCTCCGGTCCGCAGTGGAAGGGCATCGGCCAGGCGAAGGCTGTCGTCTTCTTCCTGCTGGTCATCTCCATTTCCCTCATTCAGCTCTACTTCACCCGTCGTAAGGAGGTGCAGCAGTAATGGCTAAGAAGGTTTACCATGACGGCGCTGTTTCCGGCGCCCGCCGTGCGGTCGATTTTGCGCTGATCGTGCTGCTGACCGCGCTGTGCCTCGTTTGGATCTATCCGGTCTTCCTGATCCTGATCAACTCCCTGAAGCTGGAAACCGCCATCTCCACGACGACCGTGTTTGAACTGCCGCTGGGCGATAAGTTCGTCGGCCTTTCCAACTATGTCTACGGCGTCACCCAGATGAACTTCCTGTCTTCCTTCGGCTATTCTCTGGTGATCACCGTCACCTCCGTCCTGCTGATCATCCTGTGCTGCTCCATGTGCGCATGGTACATCACCCGCGTCAACATCCTCGCATCGAAGCTGATGTATCTGCTGTGCGCGTTCTCCATGGTCGTGCCGTTCCAGATGGTCATGTTCACCCTCTCCAAGACGGCGGATACCCTGAAGCTCAACACGCCGTTCAACATCTGCATCATCTACCTCGGCTTCGGCGCTGGTCTGGCGGTGTTCATGTTCACCGGCTTTATGAAGTCCGTTCCGCTGGCGATTGAAGAGGCTGCGATGATCGACGGCTGCAACCCGCTGCAGATCTTCTTCAAGGTCGTCTTCCCGATCCTCAAGCCGACCGCGATTTCCACTGCGATCCTTGAGACCATGTGGGTCTGGAACGACTACCTCCTGCCGACGCTGGTGCTGGACATCAAGAAGTACCGCACCATCCCGATGGCGATCCAGTATTTCCGTGGCAGCTACGGCAGCGTGCAGATGGGTCCGATGATGGCGTGCATCATGATCACCGTCATCCCGATCATCATCATGTACCTCGCCTGCCAGAAGTACATCATCGAGGGCGTCGTCGCCGGCGCCGTCAAGGGCTGATCTTTCCAAACGAAAAAGCACCGAGCAATCGGTGCTTTTTTCTTTGGCCTTTTTCATTCCTGCAGGTGTTCGCCGCGCTTTTCCGCTTCTTCCAGTTCGTGCATGTACTTGTACACGGTATACCGCGAGACGTTCAGCCGCTCCGCGACGATCGCCACGGACTTCTGATATGTAAATGCACGGCGCTTGTAGAGCATGCGGATGATGCGCATGCGATCCGTCTTTTTCATCACCTCGGGCTCTTTGCCCACGGCGCTGATGCATTCGCGCAGCAGCTCCTCAAGCTGGCTGCGGGAATCCTGCATCAGCGTCTGCTGCAGGTCGCCGCTGGTCGCCGTCATCTCTGCGAGCATCTGATTGGCGCGCACCATGTTGGTGATATCCATGTTGATGCCCAGCGCAAAGTGATAATCCTCGCCCACCACATTGAACGTGGAGCTCTTGAACGTGCGCCCGTCGCGCGAAATCACCAGCTGATTGGTGTAATCCTTCTTTTCGTATACGCTCTCGTCGTAATCGCCGATATCGCCGAAGATGTCCATCGTCGAGCCGATCTCGCGCCCGGTCACCGAGCCGTGATAGATCGCCAGAATCGGATGACCATGCCGCGTCATATCATGAACAATGGTCTCACAGTTGGGGCCAAACATCGTCGCAATGCCCTTCGCCGTGTTCTTCAAAAACGTGAGCATATCTTCTCTGTTCATGATATCCCTCCGATTCTTTCTCGCACTTCTCTTATACCGGTGACAAATTGTCTATAGATATCATTATATCACAGTTTTTCCGCGCTGCAAACCCCTTTTGCATCCATCAGAATCAACACGACGGCGCACAGCATCATGGCGGACGCTGCAGGAAGCGCAAAAGCAAGCTCCCAAAGCGTGCTGAGCATCGCCGTTTCCATCAGCGCAAGCGCTGCGGCGGCCTTTCCGCCGCGCGAGCAGGCATAAGCGGCGGCGAGCGGCAGCGCCATGTAGAAATAGCGCTCGTGCATCCTCGGCAGGAAGAACACAATCAGCGACACCATCAGCAGCGCCAGCGCGACATACTGCGCGTCCGTCGTCTCTTCGCCCATGCGCATGCCGCAATACACCAGCAGCGCGCAGACGCCAAAGGCCAGCGCCATGGCGAAATTGCCGTAAGCATACACGTCAAGCCCGGTCGTATTCATCAGGCCGAAGAAATTCGCCGCATTGTAATTCAGCCCCGTATACAGACCGGTCTGTGCGGTATAGATGCCGATGATGTCCATCAGCCCCTTGCCGCCCAGCAGCGCCGGCAGCATCACCGCAAACAGCGTGCCGGCAAATACAAATGCGTCGCGGAGCTTAAAGCGGCGATTGGCCCACAGCACGACGACCATCGGCAGGATAAACGCCGCCTGAAGCTTGAACGCCAGCGAAAGCGCAAAGCACGCCGCCGCGCGGACAGGCTTTTTTTCCAGGCTGAGCGCCAGCCCCCAGAGTGCGCATGCCGCATACAGGCTGTCGCACTGCGCAAACATGCCGCCGTTGAGCACGATTGTCGGCAGCAGCAGCACAACGGCAAAAGCCGTCATATTCTTCCTTCCATCCCTGCGCGCCAGCCTTGCAGCCGCGCCGGCCAGAAACGCATCGCCGATGAACGACGCCGCCTTGACCGCATAGAGCGCAGGCACAGGCAGCCGCGTGATGATGAAGAGAATATACTGATACAGGACGTTGTATTCGCCGATATTCGCCCGCATCCCTTCGGCAAACGAACCGGAAGCCAGCTTCGCGATCCAGTCTGCCAGATAGATGTCATAATCGCCTGAGGAACGCTCGATAAAGCTCACGCGCGCCAGCATCGCCACCGCGCAGACGGCGCAGGCTGCCAGCGCAGACAACAGATGATCGCCGCGCTCACGCACAATGCCCATCGCCATGTGCAGCATCGCCGCCAGCGGCAGACAGAGCACGAGCACCGTCGCCGCGCGATGCGCCGCGCCCGCACCTGCAAGCAGGCTCATCGTGCGTGTCATCATCAGCGCAAAGAACGCCAGAATGGTCAGCGCCTCCAGCAGCCAGCCGCAGCGGCACGCGCGCAGCAGACCTGAGCGCAGCGCCTCGTCCGCCCTGTCCATCCATGCTGCAATGTCTCTTTTTTTCATCCCTGACGCGCCTCCTCATGCGCTTTCGGGCAGAGCAGTGCCAGCAGCTCCAGCAGCACGATCAGCGCAGCGCCGATGGCCAGAAGGCTGAGCACCGTCATCGGCAAAACCGTATGGCCGAAGATGCCCTGCATGTAGCTGCACAGCGAGATAAACTCCAGCAGCCCGGCCGCCGCCATGCGCCGCGCATTGCCCGCACAGGCAAAGGCCAGCATACCCGCCAGATACAGGCTGCGCGCATTCATCTGCGGCAGGATCAGCGGCAGGCCGCAGGCCAGCAGCAGCGCGCCCAGCAGCAGCACATCTGCATTCAGCTCGCTCCTGGTGCGCAGCAGAGCGCCGACAACCAGCAGCGCGCAGGCAATGCCCAGATACAGGCCCATGCCGCTGAACTCGCGCACGGACGCCACCTTCATCAGCCCGTACACGCCGGGCGCGTTATCCGCAAGCCCGACGCTCCATCGAGCATCCTCCAGCTGCATCGCATAGCGGCTGACGAGCGCATACACGCCCTGGCCGTCAAGCACGATGGCCATCTGGCACAGGAACGCCGCCGCGGCAAGCGCCAGGATGTGGCGCAGCTGCACGCGGTTTTTCATGAACAGCACGATCAGCAGCGGGAAGAGGAACGCGCTCTGCAGCTTCGTACCCAGCGCGAAGCCCCAGAGGATGCAGCCCGCCAGCGGGCGATCGCTGAGCAGGCAATACAGGCCCCAGATCGTGAACATCGCAAACGTCGCGTCGCACTGCGCCCACAGCCCCGCATTCATCAGCATCGTCGGCGCGAGCACGCAGGCAAACATTGCCGCAATCGCACCGTGTGCGCCTGCGCCGCGCCTGAGCGCCAGCTTCAGCACCGCGCACGCCGCCAGACACTGGCACGCCATGTCAAACAGTTTGAGCGCATAGAGCTGGGAGAAGTTCTCCATGTACGATACCAGCGCCATCACAATCAGATACACGCCGGACCAGCTTCCATCCTCCCAGGCCATGCCGGAAAGCATTTCATAATTCCACATGTCCGCCAGCATCGGCTCAAGCAGATTGGTGAACCTGCCGGGCTTGATATCAAGCATCGCCAGATGCGCGCCGACGGCAAGCGCGGCAAGCCCCGCCATGCACAGCAGCACAACGACAGGCTGCTTCTGCTCCCTGAGCGCATGCCAGGCAAAGCCCGTCAGCAGCGCCGTGCAGCCCGTTCCAGCCGCAGCGATAACCGCCGCCCCCTCCATGCCGGCGCAGAGCTTCAGCATGATCAGATAGCAGGCCGCCATCAGCGCAGCCATCAGCGCAAGGCGCACCTTCGGGCACGGCTGCGCCATCATCGCAAACCGGAGCGGATCGCGAAGCAACATCTTCTTGTCCTTCATCATGCCTTCACCTCCGCCACCGCTTCATCCGTCTTCTGCGTCAGGCTGCGCCACAGCTCCGCCGCCGTCAGCGCCACGCCCGCAAACAGGAACATCGCCGCCCACTGCAGATCCATCAGCTTGTCGCCCGGCAGGCCGCCCGTGTACGCCACATAGGAGGCAAAGCCAAAGCAGACCGGCAGCAGAATCCGCTTGGGATTGTAGATCGCCGCAACCAGGGAGAGCACGTCCGCGCCGAACATGTATCGCTCATGCATCTTGGGCAGCAGCAGCGGCAGGCCGCCCAGCATCAGCAGGCAGGCAAGCAGCGTGCTGTCCTGCGTGAGCGCATGGCGGTTAACGCACACCACGGCGCACATCGCCATCAGCATCGCAAAGCCCATCACCATCGCATACGGGCTGAACATGTTATACATCAGCTTGGCGTCCAGATCCGGCAGCAGCTGATAGAGGTTCGGGCCGTTCATGGTGATGAAGTTGTAATTGCCCGCCTGCTGCAGATAGACGGTCAGCACATGGTGCATCGACTTGCCGCCCCACAGCGCCGGGATCATCATCGCCATATACGCCGCCGGAATCAGGATCAGATGGCGCAGCTTGATGTCCCTGCGCAGCCACAGCGGCAGCAGCACCGGCATGAAGAATACCGTCTGCAGCTTGAAGGACAGCGCCAGACCGAAGAAGATCATGCTGCGCGCAGAGCGCCTGGTCAGCCCCATATACAGCGCCATCAGGCAGAAGGATGTATAGATCACATCGCACTGGCCCCAGTACGCGCCGTTGAATACGACCGTAGGCAGGATGGACGCAATGTGGAAGGAAAGCAGCTGCGCCCCTTTTCCCTGCGTGCGCAGGGAAACCAGCTTCATCACGCCATAGCTCATCAGAATCTCAAACGCAATGGAAATCGCCTTGACCATATACTGCCAGGGATAATCCTTAAAGCGGGAAACCAGCAGCATCAGATACAGATACGGCGGCGTATAGTCGCTGCCGATGTACGTGCCCAGCGCCTCCTTGACGCCCATGCGCGAATAGTCGTAAATCCAGTTGCTCAGAAAGATCGAATAGTCGTCGCTGACATAGTCAAGCAGCGAGATCTTGCCAAGGAGCACGCTGCCCGTGACCACTGCGAGCAGGATGTGCATATAGGCGGGCAGCTCCCTGCCCTCGTGCATCTGCACGGCGCAGGACAGCGCAAAGATCGCCGTGTAAATCGCCGCCGTCATCACCTGAAGCTCCGCCATGCGGTATCCGCTGAATTCATCGATAATCGCATAGCGCGCATAGCGTGCAAACACATAAAACACTGCGGCAGACAGCAGCCACAGGCAAATGCGCAGAATGCGGCACGGCTTTTTTTCAAGGCCGCTGCGAAGCGCGCTGCTCACGAAGTCTTTTGTCATGATCAAATTCCTTTCTTGGTTACAAATCCACCCTATATTATACTGAAAAAAACGTGTTCTGTACAGCAAAACATGAGCCGCTCTGCCTGTCATAATCTGCACTTTGCGCTCATATGCTCCAAAGAAAACAAAGTAAAGTCACACCCCGCATCTGCTTACGCCCCTGACACATTCCGGCAAAGTGAACAGGTTGTCATCAGCATCCTCAGGAAAACCCGAAATCCATCATCCGAGGTGAATCTCATGCAATGCTCTTCCCCTGCACAAAAGCTGACCGCGCCCGGATGGGCCGCCTCTGATCCCGAATTCACCGCCGAATTCTACGAGCCCTATGAAGCTGCGGCGCACACGGCGCTCCTGCTCATCGATCACGCGCGCGCGGCGCTGTCCTCCTGTCATCCCGCGCAGTGCGTGATCGCCGTCACATACCGCCTCAAATCGCCCGCCTCTATCCGCGATAAGCTGCTGAAAAAGGGGCTTCCCGCCTCCGCCGCGGCCGCAGGCGCCGCCCTGCACGACGTCGCAGGCCTGCGCGTGGTGCTCTCCAGCGAAAGGGCTGTCTACCGGTTTGCATCGCTTCTGCGCCTCTCGCCCGTGGAACTGATCGACACGCACGACTATATCGCCGCACCCAAGCCCAGCGGCTACCGCAGCCTGCATCTGCTGCTGCGCATTCCCGTCTGCATTCAGGGGCATGCGTACATGACCCCCATAGAAATTCAGCTGCGCACAGCCTCCATGGATACCTGGGCCAGCATCGAGCATGAAATCTGCTACAAGCCGTGCTTCCGGACGTAAATCGGCCCTCCCGCAAGGGAGGGCCGATCCTTTTATTCCGCAGCCTTGAGAATCTTTGCCCACGTCGCTTCCGTCACCGGGATTCCGTTTGCCCGGTTGCGCGCGCGGGTCTTTTCAAGGTTCACGCCCGGCACATGCACGCCGCTCATGCCCCCGCGCGCCTCAAGCGCATCAAGGAAAGCGACCGTCTCCTCCAGCTTCGCGTCCGCCGCGTCCATATCGACGACCGCGCGCGGATTGAGGCAGATAAACAGCTGGCTCATGCCCTTCTCTCCGTCGCTTGGCTTGCCGATTTCAAGCGAGCTGCGGCCAAGCGACGCCATGGAAACCATCATATCGATCATGATGGACAGCGCGCTTCCCTTCCACAGCGCCATCGGCATCATCAGACCCGTCTTTACGATCTCCGCCGGATCAGCCGTCTCGTTGCCCGCCTCGTCATAGCCGCAGGCGGCGTCGAGCATTTTGCCCTCCTGTGCCATGATTTCCAGCTTGCCGAAGGCGTACTGGCTGACGGCCATATCCATCACCAGCGGGCCGGCCTTGCGCGGAATGGCAAAAGTGATTGGGTTATTGCCGGTCGACGGTTCCTTCGCGCCGTAGGCGACGAGGTTCATGCAGGTGTTGGTCATGCACAGACCCATCATGCCCGCCTCGGCCATCATCAGACCGTAGCGGCCAGCGCGCAGCCAGTGGCTGTTGTTGCGCAGCGCCACGCAGGCAATGCCGTGCTCCTTCGCCAGCTCAATGGCACGCTCCGTCACCTGCCCGGCAATCAGCGGCCCCACGCCGAACCGCGCGTCCCACACCTCAAAGCCGCCCAGTCCGGACACCTTCTGCGCCTGTGTAACCGAGGCGTCGCAAAGGCCGCTTGCCATGTCGTCCAGATACCGCTGATAGCGGTTCATGCCGTGGCTGTACACGCCGTCCAGCGAGTTGCCGGCAAAGATTTCTGCGAATTCATGCGCAAGATCCGGTGTGAGAAACCGCTCAAGTCCCTTCGCCATCTTTGCCACAGCGTCCTCATAAGATACATAGATCATGGTCTCTTCCTCCTCATATGGCTGTAATCTGAATCCGCTCAAAGATATCGCGCACATCCTGCGGCCCGACGCTGCCCGTCTCCGCTCTGATGGCGTTGGCCGCGCCGCAGGCCATGGAAAGGCGGAGCGCATCCTTCGCATCCATGCCCCTCGCCAGCGCGCACAGCGCGCCTGCCAGCGCGGCGTCTCCGCTGCCCACGGTGGATATCACATCCAGCTGCGGTACGCGTGCCGCAAAGGCATGCCGCGCATCCGCCCAAACGCCGCCCTGCGCGCCCATGGAGACGATCAGCGCGTCATAGGTATTCATCATCCGCCGCGCAAGGCGCACAAGCGCCTGCGCATCCTGCGTGCGCTCATGCCCCAGCAGCGCGCACAGCTCGCGCTCATTCGGCTTGCCCAGCGCATAATGCGCGCCCGCAAGCGACGCGGGCAGCGCCCTGGCGTTGCAGTCCAGCGCGCATTTGGCCTGCCTGCGCGCCGCGATTGCGCTCACACGGGCGTAGATATCCTGCGGAGCGCCTGCGATGATGGAGCCGGAGCAGCAGACGATATCGCCCGGCTGTACATGCTCGCAAAGCTGCTGCACCAGCGCAGCGACATGCTCCCCGCATACCGTCGGCCCTGCCTCGGTGATCACCGTCTCTTTTGCGTTCCTTCTGTCGATGATGTTAACGGTCGTGCGGCATGCGCCACCGACCGTGATGAACGAGCACGCACAGCGCGGCTCCATCTCCCGCCGGAAATCCTGCGCGCCCATCTCGCCCAGAAACGCATACAGCCGCACACGCTCGCCCAGCTGGCTGAGCACACGCGCGACGTTGACGCCCTTGCCGCCGATCTGTATCGCCGGTCTCATGCCGGGGTAATCCTCCCCCGCCGTGAACCCGTCGATCTCATAGAGCTTGTCGATCGCCGGATTGAGGCAGAGCACATGAATCGTCATCCTTCGTCTCCTTTACAGCGCCTGTCTGCAGCGCCTGTTTACAGCACCTGTATCGCTATCGTATAACCAAACACCCATACCGCAAGCAGCGCCGCATGCGCGGCAAGCAAAGCGACGTGTCCGCGCTTTCCAACGCGCAGATTGGCCAGCATCATCGGCAGCGTGCACAGCGCATACAGATAGCGCGCGCCGGACAGCAGCCATGTGGGCGAAAGCACGACGGCGACATACACAAAGCTGTACGCCGCCAGATCAAACGGCAGAGCAGGCGTGCAAAACGCCATCATCAGGTAGATGGCCGCCATGCTCACAAGCTGGAATCCCCAGGTAAAGAGCCAGTCTCCCTCGCCTGCGGAGGCAAAAAAATAGTGCACCGTATTGGCCGTGGAACGCCAGAACGAACCCGGCTCCTGATACCAGTTTTCTCTCTGATACGTCAGATAGGTCATCGGATCGCCGGTCACGGCGTAATTGACCAGCCAGTAGGCAAACAGGCCGCAAAACACGATCATCACCTGCGCAGCGCAAGCCCCCACAGCGCGCAAATTGAATTCCCTCTTCGGGATCTTATCAAGCAGCGCGATGATGAACAGCCCGGCAACGATCACGCCCGGCATGCGCGTAAACGCGCTGCCCATGCCGCACAGCGCGGCGGCATACGGCCTGCCCCTGCGCAGAAGGCAAACCGCCGCCAGCGTCAGACAGATGAACAGCGATTCCGTGTACACGCAGCAAAGGAACACGCTCAGCGGGCTGAGCAGAAAATATGCCAGCGCACGCCGCGCCCCTTCACAGCCGATATGCATATACGCCAGATCAACCGTCAGCGCCGATGCAGCAGCGGCGCAGAGCAGCGAAATCACAATCCCCGACGCGAACGCGCTGCCGCCCGTCAGCGGCGCAAGCAGGCGCATCAGCAGCGGATACAGCGGAAAAAACACCAGCCTCAGCCGGTTATCCCCCACGGCCGTATACCCTTCCTGCGCGATCCCGATATAGTGCTGCGAATCCCAGTGCGTCCACAGCGGCCTGAAAGAAACAAAGAATCCATCCGAGCCTATGCCGAGCAGGCGATACATCGCATATCCCAGCGCATACAGCAACAGCCGGGACAAAAGCCCCATGCAGGCCGCCGCCCAAAGCGCTTTTGCAGGCGCAAACCTGCGGCTGATCTGCCCACAGGCAGACTCCTGCCCGCGCAGCACATGGGCAAGGCGCGCAAGCAGCCGCAGCGCGCACACGCCCATCAGCAGCACCGACGCCGCTGCGGCCGCCGTCTCAAGGATCATTGACGTTAAGTCCTGCACCATCGCCGTTCCTTTCCGTTTTACGTTCTGCGCCTGCCCGGTTTCTGCGGCTTCTTGGCCGGCATGTATGCCTCGTGCATATCAACCCTTGGCGGAAGCGCGGTCAGGGAGGCAATTTCATTCTCCTCCGGTTCGATCATTTTCGCCATGCGGCTGATAATGCCGTTTTCTGCGTTCCGTTTTTCCTTTTTCGTTTTTGCAGCGGCATGCTTTGCCCTTTTGGGTTCCTGCGCACGTACGTCCGCTCCGGGCCACGCCGGCGGCTCCGGCAGCTCCGTCACCGTTTCGCCGTCCACATAATCGCTGTAGCGCTGCGCCGCTGCGCGTCTGCGCCGGGCTTTCGTCTCCCGGGGCGCAATCTCCTGCGCCGCCTCCACGGACGCGAATTCCTCGGCCTGCAGCGCTTCGATCTGCGCCATCTGCGCATCGTATTCCGCCTTCTGGCGCTCGTATTCGGCCAGTTCACGTTCATACTGCGCTTTCTGAATCTCATACTCCGCCATCTGCCGCGCATACTCCTCGCGCGCGAGGCGTTCCTGCTCGGCGCGCTCCGCTTCCTCCCGGGCGAGGCGCTCCCGCTCAGCCTGCTCCGCTTCACGGGCAAGGCGCTCCTGCTCGGCCTGCTCCGCTTCCTCCCGGGCAAGGCGCTCCCGCTTGGCCTGCTCCGCCTGCGCCCGCTGACGCGCCTCCTCCTGAATCTGCCGCTGCCACGCATCGATCTCCGCCCGGCGGCGCGCAACCTCAGCGCTGCCCGGCCCTTCCGTCGTCAGCGCGCTGTAGCGCTGCGTGCCCTGCGTCGGCGCAGCATGCGCCGCCGTTCCGTATTTCATGCCCGGATAAGCGCCCAGCTCCTCGTCCGGCACACCTTCCGCCCTCTCCATGGCGTCCTGCGCATCCTGCTCGTCGATAAACAGGTCGTTCTCTGTCTCATATTCTTCAAACTCATCCCAGGCGGCGTGCTCTTCCTCACGCACGCGCCGCATCCGCTCCGTCCCCCGGTCGGGCGGCATGGCCGCATGCGCGCGGAGCTCCGCTTCCTCTCCCTCATCGTCCTCTTCCTCGATATGAAGAAGGCGGCGGATGCGCTGCGCCCAGATGTGATAGGGCTGCCAGCGGATCAGCCAGACCAGCCAATCCATGACGAGACCCGCGGCAATGATCACCACGGCGATCATCATCCAGTTCTTTCCAAGAAATTCCAGAACGGTTGTATTTTCCGATGAAAACAGCGCCCAGATGCCGCTGACCAGCGCGCGCACCCAGCTCATCAGCACCGAAAACATCGAATCTGCAAGCGTACCCATGTCTGCCTCCTTGCCGCTGCGGCGCGCGTCCGCCGCAGCCGTAAATCAAAAATCCGGTCGCACGCCGCGGCCGGAAAGAGCGCATCGCACCCTTATGTCATTGTGCCTGAATCGTCACCGTGATCTCCGGCCTGCTCAGCGCGCAGGAAAAATCCGCCGCATTGTCGATTCTGATCTGAACCGGCAGCACATAGCTGCCCGCTTCAAGGCCGGTCGCATCGACAAACAGACGTATATCCTCCTTCTGCAGGCCCTTCATAAAGCTGTACGGGCCTGTGAGCTGCACCGTCACTTTTTTGTGATCAAGCGTCGCATGCTGATCGGCCAAAAGACCATCCACATCGACGGGCACGGAACTCAGCGTACGTTCGATTTTCTTTTCCCTGATTTCTGCGGTAACAGCCATCTCCGCAGGCAGCGCATTCTTGACGCCGGACGGGCGCTTCAGGCGCACGTATCCGCTCACGCTCTGCGTCGCCCCGTCGATATCGAGCGGATTATCCGTCGTCAGGAATTCGATGGCGTCGATCACGTCTTCGCCTGCGGCCACCGTCAGGCTCTCCTCACCCAGC
>JAFQOY010000001.1 GCA_017412025.1 Clostridia bacterium
CAGCGCGTGATTGACAAGCTCCAGCGTCTTTGTGTCGCCCTTGCGCACGACGGCGTAGATCGGCGCTTCGTTGAAGCTGTCAAGGGTCCATTCGTTGCTGCGGGCGCGCAGGCTGGTGCCCACCAGCGCATCCACTTGTCCCTCCTGCAGAGCCCGTGCCATATCGCGGGTGGTGTCAAAATAGATAGATTGATACGTAAAGCCATGCTCGCGTGCAAATTCCGCCAGTTCCTTGCCGCGCGTGGTACCCTTGAGCACACCGAAGACAAGGCCATCGTATGTGCTGTAATCGCCGGCGACAACATTGGTATTGCCCGCCTTAACGGTGATCTGGGTGGCAGCGGTGCCGATGCTGCGGGAGGAGAAATCGAATTTTTCTGCACGGTCTTCCGACCATTTGATGGCGGTGAGCAGGTCGATCTCGCCGTCCGCGAGCAGATGCTCGCAGGCCGCCAGCGACTTGTCGTAGGCGCAGTAGGTATATTCGATATCCGCATAGCGCGCCATCAGCTGGAGCAGGTCATAGCCGTAGCCGCTGCGCGTGCCGTCCTCTGCGATGTTGTGATAACCGTCAAAGGCGAAATAACCTACGCGCAGGTTGGTCATGTCATTGTCTGCAGCGCGGGCGCAAAGCGGCTCAGCGCACAGGCAGAAAAGTATGAGCAGCGCTGCGAGTAATCGGTTTTGCTTGGAACGGATGCTGCGCATGGCAGGCTCAACTCCTTTGGGAAATCTCTTTTGATTGTACTCCGTCGGCGTTGGCGCGAAGGAAGCCTTCGGTGGTCTTGTCCTCCGTCATGGAAACGGCGAGCGCATAGGCGGCGTCGATCAGCCTGCTTCTCTCCTCAGAGGAAAGCTGCGCGATGCGCTCAAGCACGAGGAGCAGTTCGTCCTCATCGCCCGGAGCACAGAGAAAGCCGTTTTCGCCGTCGCGGATCAGGCCGTCAAAGCCCTCGCCCCGGCTGGCGACGGCAAGGCAGCCCTGCGCCATGGCCTCCAGATAGACCATGCCGTAGGTTTCCGGACTGGAAACCATGACAAAGACGTCGGCGTCCTTCATCTTTTCGATGACCTGTTCGCGCGGCAGCCAGCCGGTGAAGGTGATTGCCGGATGATTTCCCGCCAGCGCTTCAAGCTGCACGCGCTCGGGGCCGTCGCCGATGATCGTCAGCTCCGCATCAAAGCTCAGGCGGGAGAACGCGCGGATCAGGCAGTCGACATTCTTGAGCGGAATCAGCTGCCCGGCGTAGAGCAGGCGCAGGCGGCCGGGTCTGCGGCTCTTTTTCTCCTCGATAAAGGCGGCGGGGGCGAGGAGATCTGCGTCAATACCGGTATAGACCGGCACAGGCGAACCGCCGAGCACGTCTTTCAGATAGGCATGCACGTTTTTATTGCGATAGCCCCACGCGGGGATCTGCCGGATAAAGGCGCGCACGCGGCCGCTTTTGTCACGCTCTTTGAGCAGCGTGACGTCCATATTATGGAAATCGCCAAGGACATGGGGACAGCCGCGCACAAGCTCGGTCAGGCCGGTGAATGTGGTCGGGAAATGAATAAAGACCTGATCGGGGACGAAGCGCTTTTTCAGGCGGCGCAGATGCGCATTGATGAGCCTCGCCTGAAAACCCTCGGGATAAAAGCGCCGGGGCGTGAGCATCTGGTAAAGCATCAGATGAACGGGCACGCCCTCTATGTCGTAATCCCGATATACCGGCAAAACGGCGCGCAGGCTGGAGAGGGAAATCTCCTTAACGGGATGATAAGCGAGATGAACCACCTGAACCCGATGCCCCTTCTCCATGAGCATCCGGGCAAAATAGTGCACAACCTTGGTATCCGGCACGAGGCCCAGCGCTTCTGGCGCAGGATAGTGATGCGTACAGATGAGTACGTTCATGTCACAGTCTCCACCAGGTCATGCCCGCCGCTTCCATATCCTCAATCCGATAGAGGCCCTTGACGTCGATGAGCACACGGCCGGTATCGGCGTCCGCCTTAAACATCTTTTTGAAATTGTCCATCGTCAGCGCGCGGAATTCCTTATGTGCCACGGCGACGAAGATACAGTCCGCATCATGGATGTCCTCCATGGGCGTAAGCGTCACGCCGTATTCGCGCAGCGCCTCGGCGCTGTCCGCGCAGGGATCTGCGACGATGGGCGTGATGCCGTATTCCTGCAGGCGCAGGATGATATCGTTGACCTTGCTGTTGCGGGTGTCGGGGCAGTTCTCCTTGAAGGTGATGCCGAGGATGACGACCTTGGCCTTTTTGGGCGTCTGGCCGCAGAGGATCATCTTCTTGATCGCAGCGTCGGCAACAAAGCTGCCCATGGAATCGTTGATGATGCGGCCGTTAAGGATGATCTGGCTGTGATAACCCAGCTTCTCGGCCTGATAGGTAAAGTAATACGGATCGACGCCGATGCAGTGGCCGCCGACGAGGCCGGGACGGAAGCCCAGCGCGTTCCATTTGGTGTTCATGCCATCGACAACCTCGTTCGTGTCGATGTTCATACGGTCAAAGACGATAGCCAGCTCGTTCATGAAGGCGATGTTCACGTCGCGCTGGCTGTTTTCCACGACCTTGATCGCCTCGGCGGTTTTGATATTGGAGACGGGATGGGTGCCGACCTCAATGACGATATCATACACGCGGCGGATGTCCTCAAGGGACTCTGCATCCATGCCGGAGACGATCTTGCGGATATTCTCCAGTCTGTGCACGGGATCGCCGGGGTTGATGCGCTCAGGCGAATAGCCGACCTTAAAATCCACGCCGCATTTGAGGCCGGATTCCTTTTCCAGAATCGGGATGCAGAAATCCTCCGTGCAGCCGGGATAGACGGTGGATTCATAGACGACGATGGAGCCGGGAGTCAAATTGCGGCCGATGATGCGGGACGCGCTCTCCACCGGCGTGAGATCGGGCGAGTGATCGGTATTGACCGGTGTAGGCACGGCGACGATGTGGAAGCGGGCATTGCGCAGCTGCGCTTCATCGCTGGTAAAGAAGACCGACGTCTCGCGGATGGCCTCGTCGCCAACCTCGCGGGTGGGGTCCTTACCGGAGAGATAGGCAGAAATCTTCTCCTTGTTGAGGTCAAAACCGATAACCTTCACGCCCTTGCGCGCAAAAGCCACGGCGATAGGCATACCAACATAGCCAAGGCCGATCAGAGAAAGCTTTTCCTCGCCGGAAATGATCTTTTCATACAGTCCCATAGAAGTTCATCCTTTCGTGCTCAGATTTTATCGTTTGCGTGCTTTTCCTCAAAGTGGCGCCATGCCTGCTCGATGCGGCGGGGATCAAAGCGGTCGCCGATCTCGATGTTTTCAGACTCTGCGCGCTGCTTATCAATCACATCGTCAAAGCGGCCGATCACACGCGCAGGCGCGCCGCCGACCACCGTTCCGGGCGGCACGTCGCGGGTGACGATGCTGCCGGCTGCGACAATGGCGTTGGGGCCGATGCGAACGCCGGGGAGAATCTTGGCACTGTGACCAAGGAACACGTTATCCATGATCTCGATGCAGTCCAGATGCTCCTTGCATGGGCCGCGGCCCATCCGGTTGGCAAGCAGATAGATCACGTCATGCGTGATAAAGGTGACGTCCGCCGCGACGACGACGTTGTTGTGCAGGCGGATGCATTTGGGATCGGAGGGCAGCTTGCGCGGCTGCCAGAACAGGTTCTCTCCGCATGCATCGAACACCTGATGACGCAGGATGTATTTTTTCCTGCTTTTCGAGAGGGGCAGGAGGTAGAAATATGCATTGCGCGCCAGCTGGCGAAGCAGGTCAAAAGCCTCTTTTCCCTTGGACATAGGCTCATCTCCCTCTGAGCTTGATTTGCTGCTGTATATAGGCGTCGATGGAATCGACGAAGGAATGCGTATTGGACTGATAGGAACGGAAGGTCATGCGCTCGGCGGCGGCGATCTTCTGCACCAGCGCATCGGTATTTTCGCAGGGCAGAACGAGGTTCAGGTCTGCAAAGGTACGCATGATCTGCAGCTGATGATCGTCCACGTGTTCGCCATAGCGGGCAAGGCGCGGAACGACGATGACCTTTTTGGAGAGCTTGACGGCGTTGACGATGGCG
>JAFQOY010000063.1 GCA_017412025.1 Clostridia bacterium
TACAAAATTTACGGAACATTCTATCCGGACAGGCGGAATGAACCGGAGATTCTGCAGAGGGATGATGAATAAGCTTTTGACAAAGAGCGCCGCTTTGCACAAAACCGATCCCGGGCAAGGCGCGAATGAATACGCGGATGATTCATCTGCAGGCGGAAAACGGGGTTTGTTCGGGTTTTAGTGAAAATCTGACGGAGTTTCACCCTCAGAATCATCATTTCCGGTTTGCACGGCGCAGAATAGAATACATTTTTTGTGTTTTATATAAAGGCCGGACCGGGGAAAAGACATGAAAACGGTTATGTAAAGAGGTATGAACAAAAATCATCATTATCAGAAAAATATTCGGTGATTTTACCGGTTGTCATCCGGAAAACAATCGCTTATACTGTTATTGATATTTCCTTTTATCATCCTGTTGCTGATTTCAATCGGGAGGTATGGATGTTGATGAAAAAGAAAGTGGCCATCATCATGGGCAGCGTCAGCGATCTGCCCGTTGTGGAGAAGGCCATCAAGACCCTGAAGGAATTTGGCGTGCCGCATGAGGTGCACGTCTATTCCGCGCACCGTACGCCGGAGGAGGCGCACGCCTTTTCTTCCTCTGCGCGCGAAAACGGCTTTGGCGTGATCATTGCCGCCGCGGGTATGGCCGCGCATCTGGCTGGCAGCCTTGCCGCCAACACGACCCTGCCGGTCATCGGTATTCCGATGAAGTCCACTGCCTTTGCAAACGGTATTGACGCCCTGCTTTCCACCGTTCAGATGCCCTCCGGTATTCCGGTTGCCACGGTTGCGGTGGATGGAGCTGTCAATGCCGCTTTGTTGTCTATCGAGATTCTTGCCGTCAGCGACGGAGAACTCGCGGAAAAGCTTGCGGCAAAGCGCGCGGCGGACACGAAGAAAGTGCTGGCCGCCAACGCCGAAGCCGAGGCAAAGTACAACTGCTGAACACAGCCTGCAGAATTCTGCAGCGCTTTACCCATTCTGTCTATGATAAAGGAGAATGAAAAATGGAAAACCTCAAGCTCGTATATACCGGCAAGACCAAGAACGTCTATGCGCTTGACAACGGCAACTACCTCCTCAAGTTCAAGGACGACTGCACCGGCAAGGACGGCGTGTTCGATCCGGGCGAGAATTCCGTCGGCCTGACCATCGAGGGCGTGGGCGACGTCAACCTGCGCATGTCCATCTACTATTTTGAGAAGATCAACGCTGCGGGCATCGCGACCCACTACGTGAGCGCCGACCTCGCCAACACCACCATGGAAGTGCTGCCGGCCAAGCCGTTTGGCAAGGGCCTTGAGGTCATCTGCCGCCATAAGGCCGTGGGCTCCTTCCTGCGCCGCTACCGCGATTATATCGAAGAGGGCGCGGATCTGCCGGCCTATGTCGAGATGACCTTCAAGAACGACGCGCTGGGCGATCCGCTGGTCACCAAGGACGGCCTCGTTGCGTTGGGCGTCATGACCGACAAGCAGTATGACGATATGAAGGAAATGACCCAGAAGATCACCGGCATCATCGCGGACGATCTCAAGGAGAAGGGCATGGTCCTCTACGATATCAAGTTTGAGTACGGCTATGACAAGGACGGCAACGTTATCCTGATCGATGAGATTGCCTCCGGCAACATGCGCGTCTATAAGGATGGAAAGTACATCGATCCGATGACCCTTTCCAAGCTGTTCTTCGCTTAATATGCATACGAACCGGGACAGGTGATAAATCTGCCCCGGTTCGCTACTTCAAAACCCGCAGGAGGATGTTACTGTATGGGCGGTTTTTTCGGGGTTACATCCCGCAGGAACTGTATTCTGGATGTTTTTTTCGGCACGGATTATCACTCTCATCTGGGCACGCGCCGCGGCGGCAAGGCCGCCTATGATCCCGAAGTCGGGCTTCAGCGCGAGATCCACAACATTGAGAATTCTCCGTTCCGCACCAAGTTTGAACATATTCTCGATCATATGACGGGCACGGCGGCCATCGGCTGCATCAGCGACAGCGATCCGCAGCCGCTGCTGATCCGCTCCAATCTGGGTACCTACGCGATTTCCACCATCGGCAGGATCAACAACGCGGATGCGCTGATTGATCAGTATCTCGCCTTCAGCGGCGGCCACTTTGACGCCATGACCGGAGGCAGGATCAACAGCAACGAGCTCATCGCTGCGCTGATCAACCAGAAGAGCAGCTTTGCCGACGGTATCCGCTTTGCGCAGAGCGTCATCGACGGCACGGCGTCCATTCTCATTCTCCGGGATAACGGCCATCTGATTGCCGCGCGCGACAGGCTGGGCCGCATTCCGGTTGTGCTGGGGAAGGATGAAGAGGGCCACTGTGTGAGCTTTGAGTCCTTTGCCGGCATGAAGCTCGGCTACGAGTATGTGCGCGAGCTGGGCCCGGGCGAGGTCGTGGAGATCACGCCGCAGGAGATCGTGCAGCTTCAGGCGCCCGGAAAGGAAATGAAGATCTGCGCGTTCCTCTGGTCCTATTTCGGCTATCCGACGTCCACGTATGAGGGCTCCAACGTCGAGGTCATGCGCTGCAGGAACGGCGAAATCATGGCGGAGAACGACAGGAAAAAGGGCCTTGCGCTGGATATTGACTATGTCGGCGGCGTGCCGGATTCGGGCACGCCCCACGCGATCGGCTATGCGAACATGTTCGGCAAGCCGTTTGCGCGTCCGTTCATCAAATATACGCCGACCTGGCCGCGCAGCTTCATGCCGGCGACCCAGCGCGAAAGGAACATGGTCGCCAAGATGAAGCAGATTCCCGTTCATGAGCTGATTCAGGACAAGAAGCTTCTGTTTGTGGATGACAGCATCGTCCGCGGCACGCAGCTGCGCGAGACGGTCGAGTTCCTGTATGAAAACGGCGCGAAGGAAGTGCATATCCGCTCTGCCTGTCCGCCGATTCTCTACAGCTGCAAGTACCTCAACTTCTCCCGCTCGACCTCTCCGATGGATCTGCTGGCGCGCGCCACGATCATGGAGCTGGAGGGCGAAGAGGGCTTTGAGCACATGGACGAGTACTGCGACGGCGAGAGCGAGCGCGGACGCAGGATGCGCGAGGCCATCTGCCAGAAGATGCACTTTGCCTCGCTTGAGTACCAGTCTCTGGAAGGCATCTACAAGGCGATCGGCCTTGAACCCTGCAAGGTTTGCACATACTGCTGGAACGGAAAAGAATAAGAGAGGGATACGACAATGGCACACGAGAATTCGAGCTCTGCGTCCTACGCCGCCGCCGGCGTGGACATCACTGCGGGTTACCGCGCTGTCGAACTGATGAAAAAGCATGTGGCCCGGACGAGAAACGAGGGCTGTCTGGACGACGTCGGCGGTTTCGGCGGCTGCTTCGGCCTGCCGGTCGCCGGCATGGAAGAGCCCGTTCTGGTCTCCGGCACGGACGGCTGCGGCACCAAGGTGAAGATGGCCATCCTGATGGACAAGCATGACACCATCGGCATCGACGCCGTCGCCATGTGCGTCAACGACATCATCTGCGTGGGCGCGAAGCCGCTGTTCTTCCTGGATTATATCGCGTGCGGCAAGAACGTGCCCGAGAAGATCGCGGCCATCGTCGCCGGCGTGGCCGAGGGCTGCGTGCAGTCCGGCGCGGCGCTCATCGGCGGAGAAACCGCCGAGCATCCCGGCATGATGCCCGTGGAAGATTACGATCTGGCCGGCTTTGCCGTGGGTATCGTGGATAAGAAGAAGATCCTTGACAACACCCGCATGGCTGCGGGCGATGTGGTCATCGCGCTGCCCTCTACCGGCATCCACAGCAACGGCTTCTCCCTGTGCCGCAAGGTGTTTGATATCGACAACAACAACCCGGAGCTCTATGTTCCGCGTGAGGAGCTGGGCGGAAAGACCATCGCCGAGACGCTGCTGACCCCGACGAAGATCTACGTCAAGCCCGTTCTGGCTCTGCTTGAAAAGGTGGACGTCAAGGGCATCAGCCATATCACCGGCGGCGGCTTCTATGAGAACATTCCGCGCTCCATCCCGGACGGCCTGTGCGCGAAGATCGACAAGAGCGCCGTGAAGGTGCTGCCGATCTTTGATATGATCGCCAAGTGGGGCAATATCCCGGAGCGCGACATGTTCAACACCTATAACATGGGCGTGGGCATGAGCGTGGTGGTTCCGGCGGCGCAGGTCGAAGAGTCCCTTTCCATCCTCCGGGACAACGGCATTGACGCCTATGTGATCGGCGAGATCGTGAAGGGCGAAGAAAAGGTGATCCTCGGATGAAGACGAACATTGCCGTGCTCGTCTCCGGCGGCGGCACCAACCTGCAGGCGCTCATTGACGCGCAGCAGCGCGGAGAACTGGGCGGCGGAGAAATCACCGCTGTGATCTCCACCAAAGAGGGCGCATACGCCCTTGAGCGCGCAAAGAAAGCGGGCATTGCCGGATATGTGATTCCGCGCAAGGCATATGCATCCAATCAGGCGATGACGGTTGCGCTGGTTGAGCAGCTCAGGGCGCTTGATATCCATCTGGTCGTGCTTGCCGGATGCATGGTGATCTTCACGCATGAGCTGGTGGACAGCTATCCCAATGCCATCATGAACGTGCATCCTGCGCTGATTCCTTCCTTCTGCGGAAAGGGATTCTACGGCCTGCATGTGCATGAGGCGGCGCTGGCCTACGGCGTGAAGCTCTCCGGCGCGACGGTTCACTTTGTCAGCGAGGAATGCGACGGCGGGCCGATCATCGCCCAGAAGGCTGTGGCTGTGATGGAAGACGATACTCCCGAAACGCTGCAGAAGCGCATCATGGAGGAAGCGGAATGGAAGCTGCTTCCGGAGGCGGTTTCCCTGTTCTGCCAGGGCCGTCTGTCTGTTGAAGGCCGCAAGGTCGTAATCAGTGAAGGAGAGCGATAAGCATGAACGTTTACGAGATCAAGACCATGGCGGAGCGCCTTGAGGGCAACCGCTATCCGGGCCGCGGCATCGTCATCGGCGTCACGCCGGACGGAAAGAAGGCCGCTGTCGCCTATTTCATCATGGGCCGCAGCGTCAACAGCCGCAACCGCGTGTTCTGCCTGGAAAAGGACGGCATCCGCACGCAGGCGCACGATCCCTCCAAGATGGTCGATCCGCACCTGATCATCTATCATCCGGTCCGCGAGGCCGGCTGCGGCCTGATCGTCACCAACGGCGACCAGACCGACACCATCTGGACGTATCTCGCCCGGGGCGAGAGCTGGGAAGCCGCGCTGCGTACCCGCCAGTTTGAGGACGACGGCCCCAACTGGACGCCGCGTATCTCCGGCATCCAGGCCGGCGACGGCAGCTATAAGATGTCCATTCTAAAGGCAGCCGACGCGGAAGGCTCTGCCTGCGCCCGCTTCTTCTACGAGTATCCGGCGATCGCGGGCCTTGGCCACTTCCTGCATACCTATGTCTGCGACGGCAATCCGGTGATTCCGACCTTCCAGGGCGAGCCGGAGCGCGTGGCGATGAAGGACGATATCGACGCGTTCACCGATGAAATCTGGAATGCGCTGGATGCGGAAAACAAGATTTCCCTCTATGTCCGCTATACCGATCTTGAGACCGGCGCGGTCGATACCCGTCTGATCAACAAGAACGCCTGAGATGATAAGGAGAAAAGCAGATGAAAGAGTTTGAACTGAAGTACGGCTGCAACCCGAATCAGAAGCCGTCCAGGATCTACATGCATGACGGCAGCGAGCTGCCCATCACCATCCTCAACGGCCGTCCGGGCTATATCAACTTCCTGGATGCGCTCAACTCCTGGCAGCTGGTGAAGGAACTGAAGGAAGCCACCGGTCTTTGCGCTGTGACCTCCTTCAAGCACGTCTCTCCGACCTCCGCCGCCGTGGGCAAGGTGCTGCCGATGAACCTGAAGAAGGCCTGCTTCTGTGACGACGTCGAGGGCCTTGACGATTCCCTGCTGGCCTGCGCCTATGCGCGTGCCCGCGGCACGGACCGCATGTGCTCCTTCGGCGACTGGGTTGCGCTCTCCGACGTGTGCGACGTGACCACGGCGAAGCTCATCTCCCGCGAGGTCAGCGACGGCGTGATCGCGCCGGGCTACGAGCCGGAAGCGCTGGAGATCCTGAAGAAGAAGCGCAAGGGCGGCTACAACGTCGTCATGATCGACGAAAACTATGTGCCCGCCGCGCAGGAGACCAAGCAGGTCTTCGGCATCACCTTTGAGCAGGGCCGCAACAACTTCAAGATCGATGAGGAGCTCCTCTTAAACATCGTGACGGAGAATAAGGAGCTGCCGCAGGAAGCGAAGATCGATCTGATCGTTGCGCTCATCACGCTCAAGTATACCCAGTCCAATTCCGTCTGCTATGCGTACGACGGTCAGGCCATCGGCGTGGGCGCGGGCCAGCAGTCCCGTATCCACTGCACCCGTCTGGCCGGCACCAAGGCCGATACCTGGTTCCTGCGCCAGCATCCCAAGACGCTCGCGCTGCCGTTCAGGCCGGGCATGGGCCGCGCCGACCGCGACAACGTGATCGACTCCTACATCAACGGCAACGAAGAGGACGTCTGCGCCGACGGCATCTGGCAGAACTACTTCACCGCCTGCCCGGATCGCCTGACGCAGGAGGACAAGGATGCGTTCCTGGCCAGCCAGGAGAACGTGGCGCTTGGCTCCGACGCGTTCTTCCCCTTCTCCGACAACATCAAGCGCGCGGCGAAGTCCGGCGTCAAGTATATCGCCGAGCCGGGCGGATCCATCCGCGATGACGCCGTCATCGACGAGTGCAACAAGAACGGCATGGTCATGGCCTTCACCGGCATGCGCCTGTTCCATCACTAATCAAGTATCAGGAGGCATCCCTTATGAAACTTCTGGTCGTTGGCGGCGGCGGACGCGAGCACGCCATTATCAGGAAGCTGAAAGAGAATCCGAAGGTGGAGACGATCTACGCGCTGCCGGGCAACGGCGGCATTGCTGCAGACGCCGTCTGCGTGCCGGAAATCGGCGCGAAGGATATCCCGGCTATTGTGGAATTTGCCAAAGCGCATGCGATCGACTTTGCCGTTGTCGCGCCGGATGATCCGCTGGCGATGGGCTGCGTGGATCGCCTGCATGAGGCGGGCATTCCCTGCTTCGGCCCGGACGCGAAGGCGGCGCGCATTGAGGCCAGCAAGGTATTTTCCAAAAACCTGATGAAGAAGTACGGCATTCCGACTGCGGAATACGAGGTGTTTTCCGACGCCGTGAAGGCGGTCGAGTATCTCTCCGGCTGCGAATACCCCATCGTCATCAAGGCGGACGGCCTGGCGCTTGGAAAGGGCGTGCTGATTCCGGGCAGCTTTAAGGAGGCGAAGGAGGCTATCCGCTCCATCATGGAGGACAAGGCCTTCGGCGATTCCGGCAACGAGGTCGTCATCGAGGAATTCCTCACCGGTCCGGAGGTCAGCGTTCTGGCCTTTACCGACGGCACGGCCATCGCGCCGATGATCTCTTCCATGGATCACAAGCGCGCAGGCGACGGGGATACGGGCCTGAATACCGGCGGCATGGGCACCATCGCGCCGAACCCGTATTACACCGCGGATGTGGCGAAGCGCTGCATGGATGAGATCTTCCTGCCGACGCTTGCGGCGATGCGCGCGGAGGGCTGTCCCTTTAAGGGCTGCCTGTACTTCGGCCTGATGATCACGCCGAAGGGACCGAAGGTGATCGAGTACAACTGCCGCTTCGGCGACCCGGAGACGCAGGTTGTGCTCCCGCTGCTTGAAAGCGACCTGCTTGAGATCATGCAGGCGGTGGAGAATGAAACGCTCGGCCAGATGCAGGTGAAGTGGTCTTCCGGCGCGGCGGCCTGCGTCATCATCGCCTCCGGCGGCTATCCGGGCAGTTATGCCAAGGGCAAGGAGATGACTTTCCCCGAAGCGTTCCCGGAGAATGTGACCTGCTATCACGCGGGCGACAAGCTCGCGGACGGAAAGCTCTATACAAACGGCGGCCGCGTGCTGGGCATGACGGCGACGGCGGATACGCTTGAAAAGGCGCTTGCGGACGCATACGCAGCTGCAAAGCTGGTTCACTTTGAGGGCAGGTATATGCGAAGCGACATTGGCCGCCGCGCGCTTGCCGTGATGGAGCAGAAGGCGTAATCACAGAGGCGTCCCGTCAAAAGGCACAGGATTTACGCAATTCCTGCAATAAAATTTATGCATAAATAACGCTTGCAAAAACCATATGACTATGGTATTATCTTCGACAATACTCTGAAGAATGAGGTGTTTCTTATGGCGTATTATTTTTCCGAACCGTCTCATACGTTCAATGAATACCTGCTGGTTCCGGGTTATTCCTCTGCCGAGTGCATCCCGGATAACGTCTCTCTGGAAACTCCGCTCGTCCGCTATAAGAAGGGCGAGAAGTCTGCCATCACGATGAAGATCCCGATGGTCTCCGCGATCATGCAGGCCGTTTCCGGCAAGGATCTGGCCATCGCGCTGGCGCAGGAGGGCGGCGTGTCCTTCATCTACGGTTCCCAGA
>JAFQOY010000064.1 GCA_017412025.1 Clostridia bacterium
GGCTCGGCGGCCGCGGGGCCGCGCGGGCCCGCCGCCGTCAAGCAGCACAAGGGCGTCCGGCCGCTGCGGGGTTTCGTAGGTGTGTACCATCAGCTCCCCGCGGCGCATGGACAGCTTCCAGTGGACGCGCTTGACGTCGTCGCCGTCCTGCCAGGCGCGGGTATCCGCAGGCGTGGTGCGGTCCGCCTGCGCGCGCAGCGCCATGGACGTCTCGCCCTCGCCGGGGCTGTAGGAGAGCGGCTGCGACGGCTTCGGGTTGGGCAGGACGGTGACGCTGCCCAGCGGATCGCGCACCGCGCGCGGAATATGAAACAGGCCGAAGCAGTCGGAAAACGTGACGCGCGTCACGCCCACGGGGAACACGCCCACATGCGGGCAGGAGAAGCGGTTGTCGCTCTCCGTTTTGCCAAAAAGACGCACGGTCAGCATGTATTCGCTCTGTCTGCCGCTGGGCAGGCAGACGCGCAGCGTCAAAGGCGCGATGGGCATGGGGGAAAACAGGCGCACGGCGAGCGTATAAGGGCAGGAATCGCCGCGGCTGACCTGGCCGGAAGGCATATGCTGGGAGAGCTTGCAGGTGAAAAAAGCACTGAGCACGCCGACGAGCGAAAGCGCAAAGGCGGACAGCGCCGCAGCGCCCAGCAAAAACGCGCCGGCGCTGCCCACGGACAGCGCGGTCAGCAGCATCACGCCTGCAAAGACCAGCGTATACAGCGCGCGCGCGGTCATCTGCGTCTACCCGGAATGCGGACGGAGGAGAGCAGCTCGGAGAGCACCTGCGCCTCGCTGAGGCCGCGCATGCGCGCGTCGGCGGAGAGCACAAAGCGATGGCAGAGCACGGGCGAAGCCATGCGCTGCACGTCCTCGGGGATGATGTAGTCGCGCCCGCAGAGCAGCGCGCTGCCCTGCGCGGCGCGGATAAGCGCGATGGCGGCGCGGGTGGACGCGCCCAGGGTCAGATACGCGCTTGAGCGCGTGGCGGCGCAGATGGCGGCGACGTAGCGGCGCACCTCCGCAGAGGCATATATGCTCTTGACCTGCTGCGCCATGGCGATCACATCCTCGCTTGAGCAGACCGCGCCGATGGTCTGCATTGGGCTGACGGCGCCGCAGTAGCGGTCAAGGATGTCCATCTCGTCCTCGATGGTGGGATAGCCCATAGAGATGCGCATGAAGAAGCGGTCCATCTGCGCCTCCGGCAGCGGATAGGTGCCCACGAAATCGACGGGATTCTGCGTGGCGAGCACCATGAACGGGCGCGGCAGCGGATAGGTGACGCCGTCGACGGTGACCTGGTGCTCCTCCATCACCTCAAGCAGCGCGGACTGCGTCTTGGGCGAGGTGCGGTTGATCTCGTCGGCCAGGACGATCTGGCTCATGACCGCGCCGGGACGGTACTGCATCTCGCCGCTGAGGCTGGGCATGGCGAAGCCCGTGATGTCCGACGGGGTGATATCCGGCGTAAACTGAATGCGCTTGAAGGAACAGGACAGCGAGCGCGCCAGCGCGGAGCAGAGCGTGGTCTTGCCGACGCCGGGCACATCCTCAATAAGCACATGGCCTTCGCACAAAAGCGCGGTCAGCAGCAGCTCGACGACGTCGTCCTTGCCGACGACGACCTGCGCGATGTTCTGCTTCAGCGCGGAAACGATGGGGCTTGAAAGCTGCATAGTCGTTCTCCTTTGGTTTTACTGTGACCCAAAACCGCCTTCATTATAATGGATGCGGCATGATTTGACAAGCCGGAAGCCCGGCGCGCCGGGGCTGCCCATCTTGAAACAGAGGGCAATTTTTGCTACAATATCATCAGCGTACAGAAGCTGTCTGCAGCGCCGCCTGCGGTTTCTGACCATACAGACGAACGGGAGGCTGATTTTCGTGCTGGAAAGGCTGAACACGGGCGCAGAGATGCCGACGGAGTGGGCGGGCAGGTCTATTGCATATTACCGTGAGATCGACTCCACCAACCGCGCCGCGCGCGAGATGGCGAGAAACGGCGCGGCGCACGGGACGCTGGTGCTGGCGGACATGCAGACCTCGGGCCGCGGCCGCCGCGGCCGCAGCTGGATATCGCCTGCGGGCGAGGGCGTTTTCATGACGCTGATCATCCGTCCGCAGGAATCGCCGGAGAAGGCGGCGCGGATTTCGCTGGCCGCTGCGCTGGCTGCCGCGCGGGGAATCGCCCGTGTGTCCGGGCTGGACGCGCGGATCAAATGGCCCAACGATATCGTGATCGGCGGACGAAAGGTCTGCGGCATGCTGCTGGAGATGGATCTGCTGGAGGGCGGATTGCCTGCGGTGAGCGCGGGAATCGGCGTCAACGTGCATCAGACACAGTTTGACGAGGAGATTGCGCATACGGCGTCCTCGCTGGATCTGCTTGCAGGCAGGCGGATTGATCGCGCGGACGTGGTGCTGGCGATTCTTAAGGAGATGGAGCGCGCCATGCGGGAGCTTCAGGCGGACGAGGCGGCGTTCATGCGCGCTTACCGCGCCATGTCGGCGACGCTTGGCCAGCGCGTGCAGGTGATCGCGCACGGGGAAAGCTATACGGGCGTCGCGCAGGCTGTGACGCAGGGCGGCTCGCTGCTCGTGCGCGCGGACGAAGATGGAGCGCTGCGCGAGGTGCTCGCGGCGGACGTGTCTGTTCGGGGGATCATGGGCTATGTGTAAGGCGATCGGCGTGGGCACGGACCTGTGCGCTGTTGAGCGCATGGGGCGCGCGATTGAAAAGGAGCATTTTTACATGCGCGTGTTCACGCAGGAGGAGCGCGCGTATCTGGAAACGAAGGGCAAACAGCGTGCAGCCAGCGCGGCGGCGATGTTTGCGGCGAAGGAGGCCGTGGCCAAGGCGCTGGGCACGGGCTTTGCCAAAGGGGTATCGGTATCGGATATCTGCGTGACGCACGATGAAAACGGCGCGCCGGGGGTCGTGCTCCGCGGCGGAGCCAGGGAGCGGCTTGAGGCGCTCGGCGGTTCGTCCGTGCTGCTCTCGCTCACGCACGAGGGCGATATGGCGCTCGCGTTTGCGCTGATACAATCGTAAAAAAGACGCCGTACAGACGGGAGGGAATGCCATGCTGCATACGATTTCTCCGCAGGACATGCAGGAGATGGAGCGCGCGTTTATGGAGGGGACGGGCTATCCGTCCATCCTGTTGATGGAGCATGCCGCGCAGGCGGTTGTCCGCTGCCTTGAGCGGTATGCGCCGGGGGGCGGCAGGGTGCTCTTCGTCTGCGGCGGGGGCAACAATGGCGGCGACGGCTGCGCTGCCGCGCGGCTGTGGATGCAGCAGGGCGGAAAGGCGGACGTATGGATGCTGACGCCGCCGTCCAGGATGAAGGGCGATGCGGGCGTCAACGCATGCCTGCTCAACGCCTGTGGCGCGTCGATCCGGATTCTGTACGGCGATGCGCCTGAAATCGAGCCCGGCACATCGGCGGTGGTGGATGCGCTCTTTGGCACGGGGCTGTCCCGCGCGCCGGAGGGCGCGGCGCTTTTTGCTGTGCAGCGGATAAACGAAAGCGGCCTGCCTGTGATTGCGGTGGACATGCCCTCCGGCGTGGACGGCGCGACGGGGCGGACGCCGGGCGAGGCTGTCTGCGCGAGCGCGACGGTGACGTTCCACCGCGCCAAGCACGGGCACATGCTCTTTCCCGGGCGGGCGCTGACGGGTGAGCTGACCGTCGCGGACATCGGCATCCTGCCGGAATGGGACGGCGCGTCGGGATTTGAAGCGCTTGAAAAAGCGGATGTGCAGGCGATGCTGCCGGAAAGAAGACGGGACGCGCACAAGGGAACCTTCGGCCATGTGCTGGTCGTGGCGGGCAGCGAGGGCATGGCGGGCGCGGCCTGCCTGTGCGCGCAGGCGGCGGTCGTCTCCGGCGCAGGGCTCGTGACGGCGGCCTGCCCGATGACGGCGCTGACGCCGCTGCAGGCAAACGTGCCGTGCGCGATGGCGAAGATCGTATCCTTCGGGCCGCAGATCGACGAGGGCGCACAGGAAGCGCTGCTTGAACTCTGCGAAGGAAAGCGCGCGCTGGCCATCGGACCGGGGCTTGGCACGGACGAGGGGACGTGGCGCGCGATTGCGCCGCTGATTGAGGGCGATATGCCCAAGGTTGTGGACGCGGACGCGCTCAACATGCTGGCCAGATACGGCGCGAAGGCGGGCGCAAATACGGTGCTCACGCCGCATCCGGGCGAGATGGCGCGCCTGTGCCGCGTGAGCGCGGCGGAAATCCTGCGCGCGCCTGTCGAATACGCGCAGCAGCTGGCGCAGGAGACGGGCTGCACCGTGCTCCTCAAGGGCGCGACGACGGTGATCGCGCGGGATGTGGATGTGACGCTGAACCTGACCGGATGCGAGGCGATGGGCACGGGCGGCTGCGGCGACGTGCTCACGGGCGTCATCGCGTCGCTGATGGCGCAGGGCATGCCTGCGCATGACGCGGCGCGCGCAGGCGCATACTATCACGGCCTTGCCGGCGAGGCGGCGGCCGGGGAAAAGGGCAGCCGCGCCGTGAGCGCATGGGACGTGTGCGAAAAGCTGCGAATCGAATAGACGCATCACGCGGCGCTTTGCCGCGGCATAGAATGATCATGCAGGGAGAGGCTCCGTGATTTGACAAAACGGGTTGTGAGATCATGGAGATTCACCGGGGAGATATATTCATCGCGGATCTTAATCCCGTGATGGGCAGCGAGCAGGGCGGCGTGCGCCCTGTGCTGATCATCCAGAACGAGAGGGGCAACCGCTTTTCCCCGACGGTCATCTGCGCTGCGATGACGTCGCGGATTCAAAAGAACGATCTGCCGACGCACGTTTGGATCGCCGCGCAGGACAGCGGGCTCAAGCAGGACTCGCTCGTGCTGTGCGAGCAGGTGCGCACGCTGGAAAAGCGCCGCCTGCGCGCAAAGGCGGGGCAGATCGGAGGGCTTGCGCTTTCGCGCGTTGATCAGGCGCTCAGATGCGCGCTGGAACTGAAGTGACGCAGAGCAGGGAGGGACGATCCCCCTGCTTCTTTCTGCTGCGGGGGAGGACATGCGCTCTCCTGCATGCGCCGCGGCGGAACGGACAAACATAGGATGGGCTGAAGAAGCCGGAAGGAAAAGGGAAACGCCATGCAGAGACTTCATGAGATTGACTTTAAAAAAGAAGGGAAACAGCTGATCAGGGATTATGCGATGATCGTGCTGGGGACGCTGATAGCAGGCTATTCGTTTACGGCGTTCTTTCTGCCGTATGACATCGCGCCCGGAGGCGTGACGGGCGTCTCCACCATCCTGGCGCAGGCGCTGCCGCTGACGGTCGGCGTGCTCAGCTTCCTGATCAACGTGCCGCTGTTTCTGCTGGGATGGCGGACGGTCGGCTGGCGCTTTGCCGTGCGCTCGTTTGCGGCGATGCTGCTCCTTTCCCTGTTTATCGATGTGCTTCCTCTTCATGATCTGACCGGCGACGTGATGCTTGCCTCGGTATTCGGCGGCGTGCTGCTGGGCGTGGGGCTTGGGCTTGTGGTGCGCGCGGGCGCGACGACGGGCGGCACGGATATGGCGGCGAAGATGATTCACAACCACATCGGTTTTGTTTCGATTCCTGCCATCCTCTTTGCCATCGACGGCGTGGTTGTGACGGTGGCGGGCCTGGCCTTCGGCGTGGAGGCCGCGCTGTGGGCGCTGGTCACGCTGTATGTGTCCACGCAGGCGATGGACCTGGTGATCAAGGGCTTCAACACGGCGATGCAGTTTGTGATCATCACCAGAGAACCGGATGAGATTGTCAGAAGGATTCATCAGGATCTGGAACGCGGATGCACGCGCCTGAGCGCGACGGGTACGTATTCGGGCGAGGCGGTCGGCACGCTGCTGTGCGTCGTCTCGCGCATCGAGACGCCCAGGCTCAAGAAGATCGTCGCCGAGATCGATCCGCGCGCGTTTGTGACCGTGTGCGACGTGCACGAGGCGCTCGGCGAGGGATTTACGGGCATGCATGAATCCTGAGGATTGCATGAGAAAACGGAATAAGCGGATTTGGCGCGTCCGGTCCGCCGGGATGAATGTGAAATCACCGGCGGACCGGCTGTTTTTTGTCAAAGGCTTTGCACAATGGCGTGCCGTTCGTGGCAAGACGTGTGCTGGTCTCCCCACATCCGAAACCTACAGTCAGGATTCTTGAGATCAAAAGCTGTCGGGAGCTGCCCGAAGTCCTGTATCCTTCCTATGAAATGCAGGTCTATGGACAGGTTGGGCTAC
>JAFQOY010000065.1 GCA_017412025.1 Clostridia bacterium
GCATGTCTGTTTCAAGGTTCCCACGGGCGGCGGCAAGACGCTGCTGGCATGTGCGGCTTTGCGCCACATTTTCGGAGGCATGGGCATGATGAAAACCAAAGCCGTTGTGTGGTTGGTTCCATCCAATGCCATTCTGGAACAGACATTGCGTGATTTGCGCAATCCTGAACATCCTTATCGTCAGCAGATCAATTTTGACTTCTCTTCCCGTGTAGAAGTATACGACGGCGCACAGGCATTGAATGGACAGTCCCTTTCCCCTGCCAGCGTGCAGGAAAATCTATCTATCTTCGTGCTGAGCTATGATGCCCTGCGCATTAAGAAGAAGGATGGCCGCAAGGTCTATCAGGAAAACGGTAATCTGGCGCAGTTCGTGCCTCACTTCACGGATCGTGACGCGCTGATTCCCGACGTAGACGAAACAGCGCTGATTCAGGTGCTTAATCAGATGTCACCGGTGGTGATTGTGGATGAAAGCCACAATGCCCAGAGTGAACTGAGCATTGAAATGCTGAAAAACCTGAATCCGTCCTTTGTGCTGGATTTGACGGCCACGCCGAAGAAGAACAGCAACATTATCTCCATCGTGGACGCACGCGAACTGAAAAAAGAGAACATGGTCAAACTGCCGGTGATTATCTACAACCGTCAGACCAAGGATGACGTGCTGATCGATGCGATTCAGCTGCGCGGCAGCATTGAAGCGCAGTCAAAAGCCGAAAAGGATCAGAACGGCACATACATCCGTCCGATTGTTCTGTTTCAGGCACAGCCCAAGGGTAAAGAGAATGCGGCAACCTTTGAAAAGCTGAAAGCCGAACTGATTGAGATTGGCATTCCGCAAGAGCAGATTGCCATTAAGACCTCGGAAATTAACGAACTGAAAGGCGTCAATCTGCTGGCGGCGGATTGTCCCATTCGCTATATCATCACCGTGAACGCGCTGAAAGAGGGCTGGGACTGCTCCTTTGCCTACATTCTGGCGACGCTGGCGAACCGTACCTCTCGCGTGGATGTGGAACAGATTGTTGGACGCGTGCTGCGGCTTCCGTATGCGCGTAAGCATTCGCAGTCTCTTTTGAACATGGCGTATGTGCTGACTTCTTCTGTTGATTTCCGCACGACGGTTGAAAACGTGGTCAAAGGCCTGAACCGCGCTGGTTTTTCTGAAAAGGAATACCGCATTGGCTCTGATCTGCCGGAAGTTGTTTCGCAGCCTGATCCCGTACAGCAGACGATTGACGATATCACGCCCGAAGAGCCGGAAACGGATGAAGAAGAATTCGTCGGCTTTGATACGGCGCATGTGAGGGATCGTTTGCAAGCCGGACAGACGCAGACTGACAGCGGCAACGGAACGCCGGATTCTATTGCACAGATGGCGCAGGAAGCTCAGCGGCAGGGCGCAGCATTTGAAGCAGAAACAGAACAGGCGGAAAACATGGGTATTCCGCTGGTAGGAGGAAGCGACATGCGCAAGCATTACGAGATGCAAAGTGAATATGAAGATGCATTGACGCTGGAACTGCCCATGTTCTTTGAGGATATCGGCGCGTCGCTGCTGTTTGAGCATGATCATGCAAAAGTCAGCCGTGAATCCCTTGCCGATGGCTTTACGCTGGCCGACAAGGACACACAGATTACGTTTGGTATGTCGCAGGGCGATATCGTGGCGGTTGATGTCAAAAATGATGCGCGTCCCAAGCAGATTGCCCTTTCTGAGCGTGAAGCACGGGAATTCAAGACCATCGTTCTCACTTATCCGCCGGAGCGCCGCAAGGAACTGTGCATCGATAAGATTTATCAGCTCATGAACCGTATGGATTTCCTGAGTGCAAGCGATCTTCGCAAATACATTCAGCGGATCGTGGATCAGATGTCCAGCGAAGAGCTTTCCCGCATGGAAGGTTCGCTTCCGGCGTATGCTGCGCAGATTCGCCAGAAGATCATGAGCCTGTTGGAAGAATACCGAGAAAAGCGTTTCTTTAAGCGCATTGAAACGAATGAAATCATCGTTGAGCCGAGTTATAAGTTCCCGAAGGTGATTTCTCCTGCGGTTACGATGTTCCCCATCAGCAAATCGCTCTACACGGACGAAGCTGATGTCAACGATTTTGAGCACAGGGTTATCAGTGCGCTTGCGGGACTTTCCAATGTGCGCTGGTGGCACAGAGTGATTGAACGCAATCCGAACAGCTTTGTGCTGAACGGCTTCATCAACCATTATCCTGATTTCATCGTCGCAACGGAGAAGGGCAATATTATTCTTGTTGAAACCAAGGGGGATGACCGCGATAACAGCGACAGCAAGGCAAAGCTGCATCTTGGCCGCAAGTGGGCAGAGCTGGCTGGCAATAAGTATCGCTATTACATGGTTTTCGATGAAAATGATACTGGCTTTGAGGGTGCGTATCGGGTGTCAGAGTTTATGGAACTGATGAAGCGACTGTAAGACGAATGAGCGTTTATATCATGATGGAGCGTTGGTGCTCTGTGCTCAGCGCGAGGCAGACAAAACCGGGCGGGTTGCCACAGCGAAACGCGCTGTTGGCACTTGCGCGAAAGCAAAAGGAGAAGGAATATGAATACGAAATATGCCTGTCTGGGCTGGACGGAGCGCTGCTGCATCTGCGGCAGGAATGTCGTTTCCTATCACAACCCCGATCCTGTGAGGGAAGGCGAAAAGGAGAACTGCTGCACGGCCTGCAACGAGCTGGTTGTGCGGGCGAGGATGGAGATGTTTGGCATGCAGCCCGCGGACAGAGAAGCGCATATCCGCGCGCTCAGGGGCATGACATACCTGCAGCTGAAAGAAAAATACGGGCGGGATTGATTGGCAGGCAAAATGGCGATTAAAGCGTGCTGGGACAATACGTTCGCATTCGGCGAGGGATATGCTGCGGCTGAACAGAGGACGATGCGTCTTGATTGGCGAAAAGGGACAGCCGGTACCGGATCTGCAACAGCCTTGCCCGCAAAAAACAGACGGATGCCGGTATGATATTGACCGGTCGGGAAACGCTGTGATTTGATACATTCGGAGCAATATTCGTTTTCCTTGTCGGATATTACCGACCGCCCCTTGCGTTTTTGCTGAATTTTGCTATAATAGAATCAAGATCGTATGATCGCATATTATCGATATAAGGAGTGTATTCCAATGGCGAATAAGGTTCTGGTTGAAACTTCCGCTCGTCACATTCATGTTTCCCGCGAGCATCTGGATATCCTCTTCGGCGAGGGCTATGAGCTGACCGTGAAGAAGATGCTGTCCCAGCCGGGTCAGTATGCGTGCGCTGAGCGCGTGGACGTCGTGGGCCCGAAGAAGACCATCGCCGGCGTGTCCATCCTCGGTCCGGTCCGTCCGGAGACCCAGGTTGAGCTGTCCCTGACCGACGCCCGTTCCATCGGCGTCGCCGCTCCGGTTCGCGAGTCCGGCCAGGTCAAGGGCTCCGGCGCGTGCAAGATCGTCGGCCCGAAGGGCGAGATCGAGATCGCTGAGGGCGTTATCGTTGCCAAGCGTCACATCCACATGACCAAGGCCGACGCCGCTGAGTTCGGTCTGGAGGACAAGCAGGTCGTGTCCGTCAAGGTTGATTCCGACGGCCGCAGCCTGATCTTCGGCGACGTCGTCGTCCGAGTGAGCGATTCCTACGCGCTGGCGATGCACATCGACACCGACGAGTCCAACGCTGCGGGCATGGCTCTGGGCACCATGGGCGAGGTCATCAAGTAATTCAGCCGCAAAATCAGAGGGCAGCGCATGCGTGCGCTGCCTTTTTGCTGCGCAAAAAAACTCCCCGGACGATGTCCGGGGAGCAGGATGCGATTTGAGGAAGATTACACGCCGGAGTAGGCGGCGAAGCCCGCGTCGATCGGCAGGATGACGCCGGTGATGGCAGAAGCGGCCTTGTCGTCGGTCAGGAAGAACAGACCGCCGAGGAGCTCCTCGGAATTGACATAGCGGCCCATCGGGGTGCCGGCCAGGATCTTTGCGCTGCGGGCGGTCGGGGTGCCGTCCGGGTTGAAGAGCAGGGCGCGGTTCTGGTTGGAAACCAGGAAGCCCGGGGCGATCGCGTTGCAGCGGATGCCGGTGCCGGCGAAGTGGGTGGCCAGCCACTGGGTGAAGTTGGAGATGCCGGCCTTGGCGCCGGAGTACGCCGGGATCTTGGTCAGCGGAATATAGGCGTTCATGGAGGAGATGTTCAGGATGTTGCCGCTCTTGCGGGCGACCATGTCTTTCGCGAAGGCCTGGGTCGGCAGCAGCGTGCCCTGGAAATTGAGCTTGAAGACGAAGTCAACGCCCGCAGCGTCCAGATCAAAGAAAGTCTTCTGGCCTTCCTTGGCCTCATGCTGATACTCGTTGTCGGTGGTGGCACGCGGATTGTTGCCGCCGGCGCCGTTTACGAGGATGTCGCACGGGCCGAGATCGGCGAGAACCTGCTGATGCACGGCCTCGATCGCTTCCGGATCGAGCACGTTGCACTTGTAGCCTTCGCAGATGAAGCCTTCGGCCTTGCACTCGTCGGCCAGCTTCTTGACGGCTTCTTCGTTCAGGTCAAGCGCAGCGACCTTCGCGCCGGCCTGCGCATAGGCGCGGGCCATGTCGCCGCACAGCACGCCGCCGGCGCCGGTAATGACGACGACCTTGCCGGTAAAGTCAACATTCAGGGGCAGATTCATCATGATCATTCACTCCAATTTGTTTTTTGATAAACCGGACATTCCGGATTTCTGTTTCTATTCTGCCACGATTTGTTTTTCTGGTCAAGGAAGATTTGTGCAGATATTTCTATTTTTTGTCTTTGATTTTGTTTTTTCTGCGGCATAGACAAAAGCGCCTCTCATTCCCGGCGGAAAGAGAGGCGCAAAGCGGATTTAAATCGTTCCGGCGAATATCTGCGCGACGGCGTCCACCTGTTCGCGCAGCGTGGTGAAGGTGGCGGTCAGCACGCTGCCGGCCTGCATGCGCGCTTCGCACTGGGCAATCGTGTCAATGCATGCCGTCAGCAGATCGCCGTCCACCAGGATGACGTCGGGTCCGTAGATATTGACTGCAACGCCGTTGAGCGACTGCAGCGCGTAGATGTGGCTGCGCACGATGGACAGCAGGGTCATCGTGTTGGTGCCGCTGGATTGTGTGAGACGGTATACCGCCGATTGCGCAGAATTGGCTTCGCTGAGCGCGCGGGCCATCAGCGCGGCGCTTGTCGCTTCGCTGACGCCCAGATTGCGGACGTAGACGATGGACAGACCGATCAGCGCGGCGGCCAGAATGAATATGATGACAAATAGCAGATGGATGAGATGTTTGTTCTTCCTGCGACCTGCATTGGCCTGAAAAGAATACATATACCTTACCTCCTGAGTCATTAACGGAATATTCCGACAGACCTATTATATCACATCTATCAAATGGGGTAAAGTGGGGTAAATTACAGCAAAATTCGACGATTTGTGGAGATGCCGCGCTGGTATTTGCGCTCTGCTTGGATGAAAGTGGAGAATAAGCTCAATTCGCGGCAAAAGCTTGAAGAATGGACGAAAAATGGCGTATAATAAAGCGATATCGCAAGAAGAAGCGGCGAAGCCGTACAGGAGGGACAATCATGCCGATGAACATTGCCATCGACGGACCGGTGGGCGCAGGAAAATCCTCGATTGCCGATCAGGTGGCGCAAAGGCTGAATATACTGCATCTGGACACCGGAGCGATGTATCGCACGGTCGGTCTGTATGCCATGCGCATGGGAACGGATATGAACGATGAGGCGGCCATGGAAAAGCTGGTGGAGATGGTTGACGTCGGCGTCCGCTATCAGGACGGCGCGCAGCGCACGCTGCTCTTTGGCGAGGATGTGTCCGATCTGATTCGCACGGGAGAGGTATCCGCCGCCGCCAGCGCGGTGAGCCGCTGGCCGGCAGTCCGCAGGCGCATGGTGCGTGCCCAGCAGGAGATGGCGAAGACGGCGGACATGCTGATTGACGGCAGGGACATCGGCACGGTGGTGCTCAAGGATTCGCCGTGCAAGATTTTTCTGACGGCGACGGCGGAGGAGCGCGCCCGCAGGCGCTATCTGCAGCAGATGGAAAAGGGAGATACGACTCCGTATGAGCAGGTGCTGCGGGAGCTCAACGCGCGCGACGAGCAGGACATGAACCGCAAGACGGATCCGCTGCGCCGGGCGGAGGACGCTGTGCTTGTGGATTCCACGAGCATGACGCAGGAGGAGACCGTGGACGCCATCGTGGCAATTGTGGAGGAAGTATATGGAAAGCAATAATCAAAGCAGGCCGGAACAGCAGGAAAAGAAAAACAGGCTGGTTCTTGACAATGCCGCCATTGAAGCGGATCTGCTGCGCCCAGGCCGTTCGTGGTTTTATCAGCTGTGCGTGAGTCTGTTTGCCGCTGCGGCGAAGCTGCTCTTCTTTGTGCGCGTGGAGGGGAAGGAGAATCTGCCGGAAGGCGCCTGCGTGATCATGGGCAATCACCGCGCGTGGGTCGATCCGTTCTTCATTGCCATTGCGGCCAGAGACAGGGAAATCCGCTTCATGGGCAAAAAGGAGCTCTGGGGCAACAGAATCTTCGCGTGGATTGCTTCCCAGGTGCGCGGCGTCCCGGTCGATCGCGGCAATGCCGATATGGCCAGCATCCGCATGTCCATGACGGTCCTGAAGGCGGGACACACGCTGGGTATCTTCCCGGAGGGCACCAGATCCAAGGGCGACGTGATGCTGCCGCTGCAGGGCGGTGCGGCGATGATTGCGCTGCGCAGCAAGTGCCCCGTTGTGCCGGTCTTTATCGACGGCAATTTCAGGCTTTTCAGGCGGATGACCGTGCGCGTGGGCAAGCCGGTGGAGATGGACGATCTGCTCGCGGTCAGGGTGACCAGGGAGACCTGCGAGGATCTGACCGGGCGTATTACGGCGGCTTTTGCGCAGCTGAGCGGCGGCAGAACGCTGCCGCCGGCGCAGGAACGCGAACAAAAATAAAATAATGTCATTAATTTTTAAAAAAAGATGGTATCCGGCAGGAAAACGGGAAACAGCCTAGAATCAATTAAGATGGGTAATCGGGAGTAGTGGGCTTTTTGACGTGCGAACGCGCATTTTTTGCCGGAAAGACAGGTCAGGAGCATATGAAGTTGACAATCGGAGAGCATGCCGGGTTTTGCTTCGGCGTGCGTCGCGCCGTGGATAAGGCGTTTGAATGCGCGCAGCAGCAGCTGTCGTGCGTGACGCTGGGGCCGCTGATTCACAATCCGCAGGAGGTCGCGCGGCTTGAAAGCGCTGGCGTGCGCAGCGTGTCAAGTCTTGACGAGGTTGCGCCGGGTCAGACCGTGATTATCCGTTCCCACGGCGTTACGCCGGGCGTGTATGAGCAGTGCGGGCAGCGGGGCATTCCCGTGATCGACTGCACCTGCCCGCATGTGGCGCACATCCATCAGCTTGTGCGTGAATACAGCATGGATGGCCGCGCGGTGATCATCGTCGGAGAGGCGGATCACCCAGAGGTGATCGGCATTGCCGGATGGGCGCACGGCGATGTGTTTATCCTGCCGACGAAGGAAGCGGCGCTGGCGGCGAAGCTGCCGCAGCAGGCGCTCGTCGTTGCGCAGACGACCATCCGCCGGGATCGGTTTGAGGATGTGCTGGATGTGCTCAGGGCGCGGATTGCGGATCTGACGGTCCGCATGACGATCTGCGCGGCGACAAGCAAGCGCCAGCAGGAAGCCGAAAGCCTTTCGCGTGAGGCGGATGTGATGATCGTGGTGGGCGGACGCAACAGCTCCAATACCCGGAAGCTGCTTGAAACCTGCCGCATGCGCTGCGAGCGCGCGTATCAGGTGGAAACGCCGCAGGACGTCCCGGAGGACGTCATCAAAAACACGGATCGCGTGGCGATTACAGCCGGCGCATCCACGCCGCAATGGCTGCTTGAGCAGGTTCGTGCCCGTATTGAAGAGCGCATGAAGTAAAACAGCAGCGCAAAAGAATGTGTTTCCCGGCGGTATCGCCGTGATTCAATAAATTGTATCATCCCCGGTTGAGTCCGGTAGAGATACTTGAGGAGGTAGTACCCTATGAACGACATGGAAAAGAATCTGGTTTCTGAGAGCGAAGACTTCGCCGCGATGCTTGAGGAAACGATGATCAAGTTCCGCCCCGGTCAGGTTGTCAAAGGCGTTGTTGCCCAGGTGGGCGACGACGGTGTTGTCGTGAGCATTCCCGGCAAGGCTGATGGCTACATCAAGAAGAACGATCTGGTCACCACCGACTGCAAGGTCGACGACGAGATCGAGGCCGAAGTCGTTAAGCTGAACGATGGCGAAGGCTATGTGCTCCTTTCTGAGCGCAAGGTCATGGCCACCAAGAACTGGGAGAAGCTCGTTGCCGAGCATGACACCGGCGCCTATGTGGAAGCCACCGGCCGCGAGGCTGTCAATGGCGGCCTGATCGCTGACGTGATGGGCGTCCGTGCGTTCATCCCGGCGTCCCACCTGTCCCGCCGCTTCGTTGAGAACATCGGCGAGTTCGTCGGCAAGACGATGACCGTCAAGATCATCGAGGTTGACAAGACCAAGAAGCGTATTGTCGCCAGCCGCAAGGCGTTCCTGATGGACGAGAAGAAGAAGGCCTGGGAGAACATCGAGAAGGATCAGGTTGTGCCGGGCGTCGTCCGCCGCCTGACCGACTTCGGCGCGTTCGTGGACATCGGCGGCGTGGATGGCCTCATCCATGTGACCGATCTGGCCTGGCATCGCGTGAAGCATCCGTCCGAGATCGTTGCTCCGGGTCAGGAAGTCAACGTGAAGATCATCGGCGTTGACAAGGAGAAGGAGCGCATCCAGCTGAGCCTGAAGGCGCTGCAGCCGCAGCCGTGGGAAGTCGCTGAGGAGAAGTATCCGATCGACTCCATCGTTGAGGGCAAGGTTGTCCGCATCACCACGTTCGGCGCGTTCGTCGAGCTCGAGCCGGGTCTTGATGGCCTCGTTCACATTTCCCAGTGCGCCCTCAAGCGCATTGCGAAGGTGGAGGACGCTGTCCAGGTTGGCCAGGTCGTCCGCGTGAAGGTGCTCAAGGTGGATACTGAGGCGAAGCGCATCAGCCTGTCCATCCGTGAGGCGCTGACCGAGGAAGTCGAGTTTGACGCCGAGGTGCAGGGTCTGGATTTCGAGGACAACCTCGACATCGTGGACGCTGAGTAATCCGCAGCAAAAAATGGGGACCGCAGCAATGCGGTCCTCTTTTGCGTTCTCCTGGCTTTATAGGGGGAAACGACTTGAATTTGTGATGCATTCCTGCTATAATGTTACAGAGATTTAACAATTGATGGCTGTATACGGGGAAGGCGGCGAAGGCGCTGCCGGAAGGGTACGGAGAAGGAGAATGCGAATGAGACGAATCGGAGCGATGTGCTGCTGTTTGATGGCGATGCTGGGCATGCTGTGCCTGCCTGCGCTGAGCGCTGCGGAGGCTGAGGCGCACGAGGTGATCAGCGATGTGATCCGGGTGGACAGCGCCGTGTCCGGGGAGGAATTGTTCAGGGAATACGCCTGGCGGCAGCTCTATCCGCAGAAGGACGCACAGCCTCGCGGAACGCTGGCGCGCGACGGGCTGAGCGCAGAGGAACAGGCGGTCTACGATGTGCTGAAACCCGGCGTTGAGGACGTCGCTGCCGGCAGGCGCGCGTCATCTGAGTTTGACGCGGTGCGCACGGCTGTGTATACGGCGAAGGATCTGGGCCTCAATTCGATTCTCAAGCTGGACGAAAACGGAAACTATGTGATCGAAAACGGCTATGCCGTGCTGGATCCCGCGGCGAGGGAAGCCGCGCGGGCTGCGTTTTTTGCGCAGATGGATGCGCAGCGCCTGCTCCTGGCGCTGCTGCACGATTGTCCGTATGAATTATACTGGTTCCATAAGGCGACCGGCATGAAGACATGGACCAGCTTCCGTGCGACTGCGCAGACGCTCACGGTTTCTCTGAAGCTGGCGTTTACCGTAGGCGCGCCATACAGGGCGGATACGCTGTACACGGCCGATACGTCGAGGACGGGCGCCGCTGCGGCGGCAAGCGCGCAGGCGCGCGCCATTGTGCAGAAATACAGCGGCCTTTCGGATGATGAGAAGCTGAAGGCGTACAGGGACGAAATCTGTGCGCTGGTTTCCTATGATCACCATGCGGCGCAGACGGAGGGCTATTCTGCGACGGACGGCAATCCGTGGCAGCTGATCTATGTATTTGACGGCGATGTTGCGACCAACGTCGTATGCGAGGGGTATGCCAAGGCGTTCCAGTACCTGTGCGATCTGAGCGAGTTTGAAAGCGCCGTCCGCTGTCAGAGCGTGACGGGCACGCTGAGCAGCAGCGCCGGCGGAGGGCCGCACATGTGGAACATTGTGACCATGGCGGACGGGAAAAACTACCTGATCGACCTGACCAACAGCGACGCCGGGGAGGATGGAAGCCTGGGCGGGCTGTTTATGAATGCGCCTGAAGCGGGCGGCAGCATACAGGATGGATACAGCTTTGCGCGCGGGGAATACGGCACGGTGCATTATGCGTACGATGAAGCGACCAGAGCGCTGTGGGGGACGGACGAAGACAGCATCCTCAGGCTCTGTGATGCGGGCTATGCGCAGAGCCCGGTCGCCCCGGGCGGCGCGCTGCCCAAAACGGGCGATTCGTCGGATCTGCTGCTCTGGCTTCTCGTCTTTGCCGGCTGCGCTGCGGGCGCGCTCATGCTTAGCAGGCATAAAAGACGCTGAGCGGCGGCATGCGCATGGATTTTGATGGCGACGTTTGATCGCCGGAATTGTATCTTTGAGCCGGTTTGAATTGACTTTTCCGTATCTTCATCGTATGATTGTGCTATCATAAGACAGGGTGAAAGCCCTGTGAAAGGAACAGATATGCATCAAAAAAAGGATTCTAAAAAGCCGCTGATCGTATACTATATCATCTCGCTGGTTGTGGTGATGCTGCTCAATACGCTGCTCTTCCCGCAGATTGAGCGATACAGCGTCAAAGAGGTGGAATACTCTGAATTCCTGACGATGCTTGAAGACGGCAAGATCAAGAAGGTTGAGATTGACCAGACGGAGATCTCCTTCACGCCTGTCGAGCAGGAGAACGAGGAAAAGACCACCTATTACAAGACCAACCGCGTGACGGCGGACGAGCAGATTGTCGAGAGGCTGATCGAGGCCGACGTGCAGTTCGGTCAGGTTGTTCCGGAGGAGATGAGCCCGCTGATCGGGTTCCTGCTCTCCTGGGTGCTGCCGCTGGTGATTTTCTATGGCTTCGGTTCGCTGATGTTCCGCAAAATGTCCCAGCGCATGGGCGGCAATTCCATGACGTTCGGCAAGTCGAACGCCAAGATCTACGTCGAGGCGCAGACGGGCAAGACGTTTGAGGACGTCGCGGGCGAGGACGAGGCGAAGGACGCGCTGGTGGAGATCGTGGATTTCCTGCATGATCCGCAGAAGTACCGCGATATCGGCGCGAAGCTGCCCAAGGGCGCGCTGCTCGTCGGCCCTCCCGGCACGGGCAAGACGCTGCTGGCCAAGGCCGTCGCGGGCGAGGCAAAAGTGCCGTTCTTCTCGATCTCCGGTTCGGAGTTTGTGGAGATGTTCGTGGGCATGGGCGCGGCGCGCGTGCGCGACCTGTTCAAGCAGGCGGGCGAAAAGGCGCCGTGCATCGTGTTCATCGATGAAATTGACGCCATCGGCAAGCGCCGCGACGTGCATGGCATGGGTGGCAACGACGAGCGCGAGAAGACGCTTAACCAGCTGCTGACCGAGATGGACGGCTTTGACGCCGGCAAGGGCGTCGTCATTCTGGCGGCGACGAACAGGCCGGAGATTCTGGACAAGGCGCTGCTGCGTCCGGGCCGTTTTGACCGCCGCATTCCGGTGGAGCTGCCGGATCTGGCCGGCCGCGAGGCGATCCTGCGCGTACATGCGAAGGAAGTCAAGACCGAGATGAACATCGATTACACGCAGATTGCGCGCTCGACCAGCGGCTGTTCCGGCGCGGAGCTGGCCAACATCATCAACGAGGGCGCGATTGCCGCCGTCAAGGCGGGCCGCAAGGCGGTGTCCCAGCGCGATCTGGAAGAGGCGATCGAGACGGTCATCGCCGGTTATCAGCGCAAGAACGCCGTCGTCTCCCAGCGGGACAAGCTGACGGTCTCCTATCATGAGATCGGCCATGCGCTTGTGGCGGCGAAGCTTGAAAACGCCGCGCCCGTCCAGAAGATCACGATCATTCCGCGCACCAGCGGCGCGCTCGGATACACCATGCAGGTGGACGAGGAGGAACGCCTGCTGATGACCCGCGAGCAGATTCTGGACAAGATCACGACGTACTGCGGCGGCCGCGCGGCGGAAGCGCTTGTATTCGGGCGCATCACCAGCGGCGCGAGCAACGATATCGAGCAGGCGACCAAGCTCGCCCGCGCGATGATCACGCGCCTTGGCATGAGCGATACGTTCGGCATGATGGCGCTGGAGACGCAGTCGGGCCAGTATATCAGCGGCGACGCGAACCTCGTCTGCTCCGACCAGACGGCGGCGCGCATCGATGTGGAGGTCAAGAACATCATCGCCTCCTGCTATGAGCGCGCGATGCAGATCCTGACGGACAACAAGGATAAGCTGCACGAGCTGGCCAAGATTCTGCTTGAAAAGGAGACCATCACCGGCATCGAGTTCATGGCCGTGCTCGCGCCCAATCAGCTGCCGTCCTCCTTTGATGACGAGGTGAAGGAAGAGGCGCAGAACGATGAGATGCAGCCGGAAACCGAAGATGATGCGCCGCAGAGCGAAGCGGCTGCCGGACGTGAAGAGGACGATGTGACCGTTGAGGATGATCAGGCATGATGCTGCTGATCCTCTGGGCCGCGTGGCTTGCGATCAACCTGATTACGTTCATCCTCTATGGCGTGGATAAGCGCCGTGCAAGGCGCGGACAATGGCGCATTCCCGAAAGGACGCTGCTGACAGCAACATGGCTGCTGGGCGGCATGGGCGCATGCGCGGGTATGCGCGTCTTTCGCCACAAGACGAAGCATCTGCGCTTTCGTCTGAGTGCGCCGCTTGCTGCCGTGGTCAGTCTGGCTGTGATGGCGATTACGACGGCGCAGTTTTCCGCCATGCGGTAATGGGGATAATAGAACGGAGCCGTCGCATGGAATATGCGGCGGCTCCGTTTTGATTTGATATAAAGGAAGAATCAAGCTCGATTCAGTTCTCCAATAATGAATGCGACGGTATCCTCAAGCGACATGTGCAGCACATAGGAGAATTCCTGATGCAGCAGGCGCTCTGCTTCCATCCTGACAGCTTCGTCGGATGCGCAGGGGCGCTTGCCTTCCTTTGTGCGCTGCTCACCTTCCAGATGGATTTCGTGAATCATGCGGATGATTCTGGCGTAGTTTCCTTCGGACAGAATGCGCGTGAAAGCCTCTTTGCGCTGCTTGCTGTCGTCAATCCAGAGTCCGGCATAATCGCGGCTGGAACGAATCAGGATCCGGATATCTGCTTCGCTGAGAAGACGACGCAGCAGCGTATTGCCGCGGTCGATGGGCAGATAGACAGTTGAGGAGCTCTTTTCGCTGGAAGGCACGAGCACGTAGTATTTTCGCATACTGCCGTTGAATGCCATCTCGCGCAGCCCGGCGACGGTACAGATTCCCTCGGAGGGATGCATCACGGTATCGCCTGCATGAAAAAGGGGTTCGGCGTCCGAAGCAGGGGATACGGGCTGAGTGCGCAGCGGGGAAGAAAAGCGGTTAACGGACAGAGAAGGCTGGTTTTTCATGGAATACGCTCCTGTTCGGGTTGAAGGGATTGCCGTTAGAAAACAATTGAAAATAAAAAACCGACGGAACTGACCCGGAAAGGCGCTCCGCTTATTATATATGGAATTATATCAAAAATACAGAGGGGTATCAAAAGGCGTTTTGACCAAAAAGCGCTGCATGAAAGCAACAAAAAAGCGCAGGAGGTCATCCCCCTGCGCAGCGCAAGCGCTGATTACTTCTTCGCGTCAAAGAAAGCGTTGAGCGCCTTGACGAGCTCGTCCGCATCGACGCCGTGCACCATGCTGGCGTCAGCGATGGATTCGGCAGAAGCGTGCGGGCAGTAAAGGCAATGCATGCCGTAGGACATGAAGACGGGCGCAACCTGCGGATCGAGCTTCATGACGGAGGCGATGGTCATATCGGCGGTGATCATGAAAAGACCTTCTTTCTTATAATTGATACCACACCATGATACACTACTTTGCCCGATCTTGCAAGAAAAAATACGCGTGCTATGGGATTTGGGAAGAAACATATACACATTTATATATTCGCTGTGGAAGAAAAGGATTCAAAGGTAGACAGCAAAGAGAAAAAGTGTTATAATGGTTTTAACAGAAAACTGGCTGCGGTTTTGGTAAAATCGCAACTGGAAGCATAGGGAAAGGATTATGAGAAACAACGAACTGCGCGGCCAGACGGCAATTGAACTGGACATTATTCCTGCGGATACAGAGCATCTGTTTGCGCATGAGGCGCTGTATCAGGAGGTGATGATGCGCTATCATTGCGCGATTCTGGAGATGCGAACGAAGCTTGAGGTGCTCTCTAAGGATCTGGCGGTGCGTTATCGCCGCAATCCGATTGAATTTATCGAAAGCAGGCTGAAAAAGCCGTCTTCCATTGCCCGTAAGCTCAGGCACAACGGCCATGAGATTACCGTGGAAAATATGATTCAGTATGTTTCGGATATTGCCGGCATTCGCGTACTGTGTGCGTATATCGATGATATCTATGAAATCGCGCGGATGCTTGCGCGTCAGCAGGACGTCAGGATCATCAACGTCAAGGATTATATCAAGCAGCCCAAGGACAACGGATATCGGAGTTATCACATGATTGTGGAGATTCCGGTGTATTTTTCCGACCAGGTGCGCCCTGTGCGCTGCGAGATTCAGATCCGGACAATTGCTATGGACTTCTGGGCGACGCTGGATCATGACATGCAGTACAAGAAAGAGGTTCGGGATGCGGAGGAGATCATGCGCGAGCTCAGGGAGTGCGCGGATATCATCCACAACACGGACGAAAAAATGATGCGCCTGCGGGAGCGCATTCATCGCATTGAGTGACAGAGGCTGTGCAGCGCGCCTTCGGGCGCGCTGTTTTTGCTGTGACGGAAAATAAAAATGGAATCATGACAAATATAGTTGACATATCGCGGGTGTGACGGTATAATCTCTTTGAAGAAAACGCGGGAGGATTCGGCCATGCTTGCAGATATTGCACAGAGGTATTTTCTTGAGGAGGACTATAACTGCGCCGAAAGCATGCTGCTTGCGGCAAATGAGTATTATGCGCTGGGGCTTGACAGCCGCAGGTGCCACCTGCTGGTGAGCGCGTTTGGCGGCGGCATGGGCTGCGGCAGCGTGTGCGGCGCGCTGGCCGGGGCGATGGCTGCGCTGGGGCAGATGACGGTTGCGGACAGGGCGCATAAGGCGGAGAACTTCAAGGCGGTATGCGCCGGGTATGTGGCGCGGTTTGAAGCGGCTCTGGGTTCCCAGCGCTGCGACGAGATCAAGCCTGCGCTGTTTCAGGAGGGGCTGCGCTGTGCGCGGGCGGTGTATCTTGCCGCGCAGGAGCTTGAGGCGTATATGCAGGAACTGGGGAAGCAGAACGCTTGAAAAAGCGCGCAGGTGCTGGTATAATAGCTTGAAACGGCAAACAAAGGAGGCGGCAGAGCGATGGAAGAACTGCTGCTTGGC
>JAFQOY010000066.1 GCA_017412025.1 Clostridia bacterium
CAGCTGCTTACGGGCGTCTTTGCCCATTTTGAGCAGCGCAAACACAGACATGCCGCCAAGCAGCAGCCACAGCAGCATATGGGACGAATCCCCCGTCTGCGGCAGATCGGCCGCCTGCGCGCCCTTGACGACAAAGGCGGCGTTCAGCGTCACGGTTTCGCCTGCAGCGACGCCGGCAACCTTCTGTACCGTCTTCATTCCGGCCTCCGCCGTGCAAAATGCCGGCGCGGCATATTGGACGGATACGTCCCTGACTACAGCGTCGCTTCCGTTGTGGATCGTCAGCGCCGCGTTCACCGTGTCTCCTTCGACGTAGGACTGCTTGTCGGTCTCAAGCGTCACAGTCAGGCCGTCCTGCGTCGCCATCGCCGCGCTGGCAGGCGCTGCAACTGCCGTAAGCAGCAGAATCAGCAGCACAAGCCATGCGCATCCTGTCTTTTTCATCTCCGTGTTCCTCCCTGCTCCTTCGCATCTCCGGATTTGAAATCTACCCGTCCTATATATTGCCGTGATATAAATCCAAAATTATAGTATCATTTTACACCAAAGCTGTCCATCATTTCCCCGGCATTTTAAAACTGATTTAACACTTTTTCTGAAACAGCGAATTCCGCAAAAATAACGTGTACGCTGCAAAAACTGAAAATCCGCCGCCTGCAGAGAAGAGATGTTCTTCCCCGCAGGCGGCGGTTGTCGCTGCCCTTATTTCTTCTTTTCCACGATCCGCTTGATCGGCTGATACAGCTTCTTGAAAACAAGCGCCAGCTTATATGTGCGTGTGCCCTCAATAAACTTGATCTTCCGCTTAAGCCGGTCGACCTCCTTCACCAGTTCTGCCGAAGGAGCCCCTTTCTTCTCCGCCTCGTTCAGCCTCCTGCGCAGCATGGCGGCTTCTGACGCGCTCTTCCGATACAGGTCATATATATAATCGTTTTCCGTTTGTTCTGCAATGACGCACAGCTTTTTGTAGCAATCCTTCTCGTAGAAGTACGCATCATCATGCTCACCGAATTCCAGTTCCCGGGAGATGGTATCTGCAATCGCCCTCTGCACGCAGCAGACGCCCTCGCCGCTCTTCATCGCTCTGAGGTTGAAGAATGTTCTGCTGACGCAGGAGTTGATGAACGAGCGCTTATACTTTTCAAAGAAGCCGTTTTCCTTCATCCAGTCTGCAAGCGTTACGCTCGCCTCCCAGAAGATCAGGGGCGTCTGGTCCTTCGTATGTTCCAGGCTGAACGGATTGGCGCTTTCATGCACGATGTACAGCGATTCCCGGATCGCCGTGATCTTCTTCGCCAGCATCAGTGCCCTGTGGAAGAGATAGAAATCCTCCGAACGGGCGATCTCCAGGAAAGCGAGGCCGTGCTCCTCCACAAAGGAGCGCTTGAGGCACTTTCCGCTCGGTCCGCCATGCGTGATGCTCAGCAGGTAATCCTGAACGTCCTCCGGAGAAAACACTTCGTTTTCCGGCAGATACTCTGCCTTCACAGAGGATGACAGGGGCTTTTGATTGATCTCCGTCTGCGCAAAGATGAAATCCGCATCGGTCGCCTTCGCCGTGATGTAGTAGCGCTCCAGCGCATGCACGGGCAGTTCGTCGTCCGCGTCAAGGAAGGTCACATATTCACCGCGCGCATGGCTGAGCGCAATGTTGCGCGCCTTGCCCGCCCTTCCATTCTGTTCGGCATGGACGATGCGGAAGCGGGCGTCGTTTTTCGCAAAGGCCTCAAGTGTCCTGCGCGTGTCGTCCGTGGAGCAGTCGTTCACGCAGATGACCTCAAAATCCGTCAGCGTCTGCTTCTTGAGCGACACGATGGCATGCCGGATATATTTTTCCGCATTGTATACAGGCATGATCACCGAGATCAGCGGCGTCCTGGAAAGCTCGAATGTATAATCCTGCGGGAAAGTCTCTCTGTCCTGATAGATGCGCCTGCGGTCCGCCTCCGTCTTGCACAGCGCGAGGATGGACTGGCGTTCCAGCTTCACATGCTGATACGGCGAACGCAGGAAATAGTGCAGCCAGATTTCAGAGCACTTGCCGTCGTAATAAGCCCAGGGCTTTTCCGCCGTGTAGTGGAAGATGACCGCGTCTTTGACGTAATCGTACTTATCGCGCACATACGGCAGATAATAATAGCTGACAAGCTCCGACGTGTCCATGAAGCGCCAGCATGTCGCCTGGAAATTGTAATTGAAGGAAACATACCTGACCTGCCTGCCAAATACGATGTTCAGCGCGTCCTGATCCATATAGTAGTTGATGCCGTTGATCCGGTAATCAAGCAGCTTCTCAGGGATATTGTCCCTGCGCATCAGATCCAGATTGAGGAGCATCATGCCGGAGTTGAAATAGCTCTCCAGATCCGTATTGAGCCTCTCCTGCAGATTGCCCTTCAGGGTCAGCGCCCGGTAATCCTTGACGACCGCCGCATACACGTCCGAAACGTCCGTATCAAACAGCTCCGTCAGATCGCGCTGAATGATCATGTCGCCGTCCAGATACAGCAGCTTCGACACGTCATGGAAGATCCTGGGCAGATCAAACTTAAACAGAGCAGACGTTGAAACAGGAAAGCCTTCTTTGGCCAGATGCTCATACTGCTGCGGATTTTCGGTTTCAATGACCTCAACGGAGCAGCCGCCGCAGCTCATGCCCCTGAAAATGCCGATGGTTTCGTCGGAGAGGCCGTTGGCGATGATGTATACCCGGTACTGCGCAGCAGGCGCCTTGTTCTCAATCAGCGATGTGATGGCTACCGCCGTATACATGGCATATGCATCATCGCATATAAAGCAAACCGACAGAGGCTCTTTCACAACCCCGATATTTCTGTTTTCCGTCATATGTTTTCCTTCCAATCTCATCTGGACATCGCATTGTAATGCATACACGCACGGCGTGTATTTCTGCAGGTTATACGCATATATGGAATATGATATCACATCGCCGAATCAAAGTCCATTGCATCCTGTCATTTTCTTCAAACTTGAGGAGCCAAATTCCCTGCCAGTCCGCACGACGCAAAAAGACGCATCCCGGAAAAGAGGATGCGTCCCATACGTTTATTTCAGATCTCTGCCTTATTGCACGCCCCTGAGCGCATCCGCGCCCACGAGATAGCCCTCGCCGTCGACGGTCAGCGTCAGCTGCGCGCCCGGCAGCAGCTCCTCTGTTTCGCTGTCCGTGATGGAGATGGTGATCACCGGATCCTTCGCCTGCGGCAGCGGCGTCTGGTCGCTCCAGACGACGGTCTCGCCGTCGCTGTCCGCCCGCGCGCCCACGCTCACATACGCGCCCGTCAGCGCGTCCCACTTGAGGAACACGCCGCCCGTCGCCGTAAGCGAAAAGGCTACGTCCATCGGCGTTCCGCTGCCATCCAGCAGGCTCATCGTCAGCATCAGGCCGGAGAGCGTGCTGTCTTTGGGCGTATAGCGGCGCATGGTGTCCACCTCAAGCGTCAGCCCGCCCTCAAGCGGCGCGGAAAGCTTCATCAGCGTGTCCTCATCGCGGATATAGCCCAGGACTCCCGGCATGTAATTGACCAGCACAGAGCCGTATCCACCGTTGCTGAAGAAGTCGCCCAGCTGCGCGTCGCGCCAGATTGCCCGCTCCTCCTCAGAGAGCAGGCCGCGCTCCACAATCAGCGCCTCAAGCTCCGTGAGGAAGGCCGTGTAGCTTTCCTCAAGCCTCATCAGGTCGTCTACGCTCAGCAGCGGATCGCCCTCCGCCGCCGTCGCCATGCACGGCGTCAGCAGGAGAATCACCAGCATCATCCATACCCATCTGCCCATATGCGCTCCTCCCCCTTGCTCTCTCCGCATCCCGTCCGGCAGGATCATTTTCCGATATAGATGATATCGCTCACATCGCGCTCGCGTGATGTGCTGCCCCTGTTCACGCGCTCGCCGGCGAGCACCATGGTCGTGCTTCCGCCGCCGTCCAGGTTAAACGCCACGCGGCAGCCCGCCTCATGGCAGACCTGCGCCAGCTCCTGCAGGGTCATGCCTTCCTCGCTCCAGTCGTTGCGCCTGCCGTCCGCGACGACAAATACATAGTGATTCGTATCCACCTGTCCGATGGCCGTGCGCGGCTCGCGCTGGGAATCCCTGGTGGAAATCGCATACTTTTTCGGCATCTCAAGCGCCTGACCGTCGTTGACCAGCGCCGGGCCGAACACAAAGCTCTGCACGACGCCCTGATCGATCCACGCCTGACCCATGCCCGGCTGATAATCCTTCTTGAAGACGATAGAGAAATTTCCGTCCTTGTCAATCAGCAGGTGATCCCGGGTCGATTTCTTGTCCCTGTAGAGTACGCCGTTGCGGATGATCGTACCGTTGTCTTCCTTATAGTTATAGTAATCGCCGTTGATGGCAATCACCGCATCCCTGCGCTGCGCGATGGCGCTGGGCGCCTCAACGCTGTTGCGCGAATACGCGTCGCCCGCGAACGACGTCAGCAGCTGTTCCGGGCGTTCCGTCCGGATATCCGCGACGAAGAACCGCAGATCCTTCTTGCCATAGTTCCAGCACCACTGGTCAATCCGGATCTTTACCGTATCGTATTCGTAGGTATTGCTCGCTTCCAGCGTCTTGCTCTGGGGCTCCTTGACGGCCGCCAGCGCGCAGGACGCGGCGGCAAGCATCACAAGCGCCAGGCACAGCGCCAATACTGCGTGTATTCTTCTCATCTGAATTTAAAATCCCTTTCCATATGTTCCTTCATGCCTGGTCTGTTTACGGGTTGGGCATGAACATGATCACGTCGCTGACCGAACGCTCCTTGCCGCCGGAAGGCATGTTGATCACCTCGCCGAGGAAGTAGAGCGTTGTGGAGCCGCCGCCGTCCAGGTTGAACGCGAAGTCCACGCCTTCGTCAAGGAACAGCTGCTGCACCTGCGGGATGCTCGCGCCGGTGGAGTAACCGTCGCGCCGTCCATCCACGACGATGACGACGTAATGCAGCGGGCCCTTCTGGCCGATCGCCGTGCGCGGATTGTCATAGCCCTCGGCGCAGTTGACGTAAAAGCTCTTGGGCAGCTCGACCGCCTCGCCGTTCTCCACCAGCACCGGGCCGAACTCAAACGTCTGCCAGGTATTGGCCTGCTCCAGCTTGTTGGCGACAAGACCCTGCTTGCCGGAGCGGTCCGTCTGCGCGGAGAGGTTGCCGTATTGATCGACGACCAGCAGGTGATGCTTCTTGATGTTCTGCCTGCGCAGCACCTCGCCGTTGCGGATGATGACGCCCTCGCGGTGATAGCGGCAGAAGTCGGCGTTGATCGCCAGCACCGGATTGTGGCGGCTGGCAATATCGCTGACGGCCTCGTAAATGCCGCTTCGGAAATCATCGCCGGCAAACGCTGTGCGGAACTGGCTGACGTCGGTAATTCTAATATCGCACAGGAAGTACGTCATGCCGTCCTTCTTCTTCTGCTCGATGGAGACGCTCATCCTGTCCGTCTCGTAGGACAGCTCGCCCGGCGCATAGGTCTTGAACCTGGGCGTCGGCTCCGGCGTGATCGCCGGGTCGGGCGTGGCCAGCGTCTGCTCGATGATCTGCTGCTGCTGCGCAGAATCAAAATTCGCCGCCTGCGCCAGCTCGCTGTCAGGCTGCGGCGTCGGGCCGGGCAGGATTTTCACCGTCTTCTCGTTCTGGACCGCCGCCCAGTCCTCAAAGCGCGTCTGCACGTCCGGCGCCTCTCCAAGCGGCGCGCTGCCGTTGCAGAAGAGGATGATCATCACCGCGCACAGCAGACCCATGAGCCCGCGGTCAACATCGCCCCGCAGCGAAAAATGCGGCAGATCAAAGTGCCGCTTGCGGAATTTTCCCGCATGCTCAATGCGTCCTTCCTCCTGCGGCGCCCTGTCGTATCGTCTCAGCGGGGTACGCTCAAAGGAATCAAGCGCTCTTCTGTTTTTTCTGCCCGCCACAAGCGTTCCCCTTTCGTCATAAAAATTCAGTATATATTATACTGTCTTCGCGGCATCGTGTCAAACGTTCGCGCAAATTGTCAGATTCTCTTCACAATATGGCGAACAGCAAAAACCTGCGGCTTCATCAGCCGCAGGCCCAGATGCTTTTATTCTCCTGCGAGTGCCGCGCCCTGCGCCAGCTCCGCATACACGCCGCCGCGCCTGACCAGCTGCGCATGCGTGCCGCGCTCCAGGATACCATGCTCGCCGATGACGATGATCTCGTCGGCATTCCTGATCGTTGACAGCCTGTGCGCGATCACCAGCGTCGTGCGGCCCTGCGCAAGGCGGTCAAACGCCTGCTGAATTTTGCGCTCCGTCGCCGTATCCAGCGCGCTGGTCGCCTCGTCGAGAATCAGGATCCGCGGATTCTTGAGGAAGATGCGCGCGATGGACACGCGCTGCTTCGGCCCGCCGGAGAGCATGATGCCCCGCTCGCCCACGACGGTCTCATAGCCGTCAGGCATGCGCATGATGTCCTCATGGATCTCGGCCAGC
>JAFQOY010000067.1 GCA_017412025.1 Clostridia bacterium
ATGGGGCAGCAAGAAATATAAGAGTATGAAGCATCTTGAGATACAGGAAGAAATTGCCGGTTAATAGCAGAAAACAGAGCTATACGTCAAGGGCTTCGCAAGCGGCTCCGCCGCCCTTGACGTCTGCTCCGTCTTCTGCTGTTCGGATATCAAGGGCAGTATCCTGCCCCGTGCAGACTTTCTTCTGCCGGACTTCAAACTAATTTGCGCATAATTCTTGACGGTACCTAATTCTTGACGGTACCTTAATCCATTTTCAGGCAGATGTCCATCTGTCTTTTTGTCGTACAGTAAAAAAGAGAAGATGATTCTCTTTTCGATAAATCATCTTCTCTTGGTGTTATTTCTTTGCTGTCACTTGCTTAACTAAGTGACATTACCCATAGAATAATCGATTTCTCCTGCTTCCAGCAACTTAAGCTGTGCATCAAAATCATCCCGTTTCAGCGCATCACTCCAGTCATCATCCTTGTTAATCTCTTCAAAATATGGCCCTTGTCCCCGCAGTATTGTAGATTCCAAAATGATAGAACTCATCCGGCGAGAAGGATTCTGCCGTTTCCTTTTTATAGCAGCCAAACTCCGGACGGTGGGGCATATCTGCCTCCTGGCCATACACATGACGCCAATAATCCAGATACCGGGGATGAATGAACAGCTTTCTTACCTGTTGAGTATTAAAGAAAACTCCACCAACTTTCCATTATTTGAGATCATCTTATCCCAAAACTCCTTTTTTCTTTGCTCAGGGCAGTTCTCCGCTTTGTTTTGCAAGTCTTTCCAGGGACGAAGTGTGGAATGAAAACCGCGGATGCTGTCTGGGTCTCGTCCTCTCAACTTCTCACCATCACCAATATAGCAATCGAGTTTTCCCTCTGGCACAGGGCAGTCGCCCTCAAGTAATCTGGAAATACACCAACGCACATGCTCGTTTTCAGACAAGGCATCCAGTACTTCCTGTCGGCTTTCTTTCCCTACACGCGCCAACTTCCACTCATACCATTCAAATTTCGCCTTTCCGTGTATGGCCAAGTCCCAGTTAGAACGCTTATTGCTTTCTCCGGAAGCATAGTATTCACTATATACAGAAAGCAGGATTCTTTCAGGCCGTCTATCCTTGGCAATTTTTCCACTATAATAAGCATGATAACAAAGTGCCTCATAGTCCAAATGATGCGCTGCACTAAAAGAGTCTTTCATGGCGCCTATAAACGTCACAGGACAAGCCGCATGGTAGAGATTCTCTGCATCCTTGCCGCAAAGAAACGCATAATCTATGTTTTTAGCATCTCCTTTTAGCAACTGAATATCCGGCTTATGGCCAATAATATTGGTTACTATGTCATCCCAAATGACTGCACGCACATCCGGACACCCCCACTTCAAGGGTTTCCGCAGATAATATCGGCGTACGCGTAATGCTAACTCGTAATTCTGACTATCCCTGCCAGTAGCAACGAAGACAAAATGATAATCCTTCTCTCCAAGAAGGCTTTCCAATTCTTTTGAGCACAAATCGATATTGGGTTTGATCTGGAGCTTGGCGAAGCTATCGTATCCAATGCGTTGCAGATATTCCTCAAAGCACAAATTCCTACGATATATACGTCCACGAATAGTGTCCTCATCTTCTTTGTCGACAATCGTTACTTGTACACGGATTCCTGGCAATTGACAATACCATAGAAGAGTACGTGCAAGTTCCTCGCCAAGGCTACCTGCACCCAATACAAGTGCCTCCAAAGTAAAGTTCTCTTGTGCCTCTTTAGGAATAACTTTCTCGAGAAAAACCCGATTGATCAAAGGATCATTGCTATAGAAACTATGATATACTACACGAATTGCCTCATTGATTACGTTAATAAAGGTAGTTTGCGTTTTTTTGACAAGACTGAGGCTTTCATGAGTTATTTCTCCTTCCTTATTAAAAGCAATGTATTCAGTTTCCTTATCACGCTCCTCTTGTTTCATATCCTCGTTAGACTCTGGATTGAGGATTTCAGAAGTTGTTTCTTCTTTCTTAGTGGGAGCAATAGGTTGTACCGTTTCCTGATTGCTCCCCTCTTGTTTCACATTCTTGTTAGGTTTTTCAGCGGCGTTCATGTTAAACTGATCGATTACATGTTCATTGAGGCTTGCAGATGTAACACAGTTGATGCGGCAGCCTCTTTGCACGTATTTTTCTTGCAGCCGAATAGCCTGATCGATAATCATGCTGTCATTATCTGTTACTAAGTAAAAATGAATTCTGCGTAGTGCATGGTCTGGCAGATGCAAATTGCAAATGTTTTGTTTCAGCACAAGACTCTGTCCAACGATATTAGATGTATCCAACGGATCCACCTTTCCGTCAGAACAGAAAACAATGTAAGGAGACTTGCCGGGATGAGCGTATTTAAGTGCATTGGCATATCTTTGTGCACGTTCATTCAAGTCTGAAAAAATGCAGATATCCCGCTTCCGCTGAAAAAGCAGTACTCCCCAGAATTGCGGTAAACGAAACAACGTAACCGCTGTACACAATGCTAATACGGGTGACACGCCCGAGATAAAGGCGATCCATGCTCGATCGCCAGGCAAAAGGGTTAGCCCTACTTTCTCAAAATAGTCCCACACTTCATACAGCGGCGCACCAAAGGAAAACGTCCATCCCGCATTCATAATGCCAGCAAAAATCGCAGTAAACCAGTTATTGCGTTCTGTTTCTAACAAAGCAATATATCCGAACAGCAGCGCAATAGACAAAAAAGCAACCATTAACAGCCAACGTATCAAAACAACGGGATTAAAGTACGATGTGTGTTGTAAATCATCTCTTGCACTTTCTTGCCAGAAACATACTCGGCGATAGAAATCTGGTAAAGTACACAAAGCATATACTGTCCAAGTAATAATGACAAGAATCAGCGTTCCCACTGCATGGATCAAAAACAAATCTGACATAGCTTTTCACTCCTCAATCTTCTTTGGTACCATATTGCACAATGACTATGCAGTAAGGTTTTTTCTGACAATATGCTAAAGCAGATATCAAAGTCATCCGGATGTGCAGAAGAATGAATATTTGACTCATTATTAGGCGTGGTGTTACCATGGGGTCTTGTATTCCAAATGATTCATCTTTTTATCATCCTTCATTCGATAATCAGCAGGTACTTTTGCAGTTTATATTTAGTCATCCTTGTAAGATCTCATACGTTGCCTGAAATACTTCTTTTTTAATAAAATTGAATGATATTTCACTGATTCCTTCCGAATCCCTTTTGATCTCATAAAAAATCAGCGTAGCATCTCTTGCTGCAGAAAGATGCGTTCCCCATAAGTTGGCGTTAAAATAGCGCTCCTCATCCTCCTTACACAAAAATAGCTTTCCTTTATCCAAAAGCCATTTTATTTCTTCATTCATCGGATCTCCAGCCTGCCAGAAAAATACAGGTTGATTGATTTGAAGATAATTGTTACCGCCCAAATGTTTATGATGTGTTTCAAACCACTCTTTTCCATTAGGATAAGCAAAATGCTTACCATCTGCTGTAGTGTTCACCTTAAAATAATCTCCGACAACTGCAAACTCACCGTGGCCATTAATTGCCTCCAGCGACATCAACTCATATCCAGTAGGAGTAATCCTAATAGTTCCCTCGTCAATTAACGTCTGTTCCATTTGAGAATGATCACCCAATCTGAACGCTTGAATTGGCTTGGCTATTTTAATTGCTCTTCTCATATTTCCTCCTGTGAAATATCCCTTTAACTACGAGATATAAGTAGGTATCTGCCTTTTTAATATAATACGCTCAATACTTTCTGCATCGAGTAGGAGAATCAAGTGTTTTACATATATTATACCAAACATCAGTGATATTGTCGACTCCTCCTCATTTGGTTTTAATATGTAAATTATATCTTTTGCATTGCACATCTCGTACAGAAGAATATCTTTTGTAATATTTTGCAAATCATGCTGCGATCTGCATGGTATTCCTTTTCTAGTGTCTTGAATTTACAATCTAAGTGCAACAGCCAAAAGAAATAGGACCCATAGCTGAGAATCCTTTAAAATGGTGTTTGCGGACTACTAGGAAAGGAGACAGCTATGGATCACTATCATCATCTTAGCATAAGCGAGCGAGAAAGTATACTGTTTATGCGCGGCGTAGGGAAAGGAATTCGCGAAATTGCTGCTGCGCTTGGCAGAGCTGCATCAACGATAAGCAGAGAACTGAAGAGGAATAAAACAAAGACTGAATACTCTCCCTCACAGGTGGAGAAAAAGTATCGTGTGAAAAGAAAGCGTTGCTGTCCCCGAAAGGTGTTGGCGGATTCGGCCGCCAAGGCACTTGTCAGGAGACTCTTTCTGGAAGAACAGTGGGCTCCCAAGCAGATTTCCAATCGTCTGAAAGCAGAGAAAAATGCCGTTCAAGTGAGCTTTGCAACGATATATCGTGCAATTTACGCAAGAATGTTCGATGAAAGGAAGCTATCCCATAGCAAATGTGGAGTTGTTCGCAAACTGCGCCATCGTAGTAAAACACGCCATAAGAAAGGCACAGAAGAAACCAGAGGGAAGCTCAAAATCAGTAATCCGATTGAAGAACGACCGGCAGAAGCTAACGAAAGAAGCGAATTAGGCCATTGGGAAGTCGATACCGTCGCAGGAAAAACAGGTTCTTCATGTTTGATTACCTTGGCAGACAGAAAATCTTGCTTCCTTCTTCTGAAAAAGATTCCTAAGAAGAACTCGATATACGTTAGAGATGGGATTGTTGAACTTCTGCAATAGCTTCCTTCTGAAAAGTATCTTCAATTACACCGGACAGAGGTAAGGAGTTCTCGCGGCAATCTGAAATTACGAAGGCAATGAATGGATTGCAATTCTATTTTCCCAAAACTCATGCACCTTGGGAGCGAGGAACCAACGAAAATACAAACGGCTTAATCCGCGAATACTGCCCTAAATCAATTGATTTAGAAAACTTTAATGACAGCCACTTCTCGACCTTCACTGCCAAATTGAATCGACGTCCGCGCAAATGCCTCGGTTGGAAATCTCCCTATGAGGTTTTCTTTGGCGTGGTGTTGCAATTGACTTGACAATTCAAGAACTATAAAAACTGCTTCTTTGAATTCCCCCTCATATTACAGAGCACGTTTACAGGAAACTTTCCTGAAAGCTCCAGAATCACTTGGTATTCTCGTTGCCGTATAGGATTACCGAACCATCTCCTTTCACCTCGTACCCTTTTTTAGCCGCGCATCCGTAATCTTTACTCGTACCAGCTCCTGTATCAATTCTTCTTTCGTCATGGACTGATACATTTCAAGAGAGCTCTCCGTATTGGGTAGTGAAGGAGATAACTTCAAGCTGCCACTCTGCTTTTTTGACGGCAGCCGATTTTCATCACGATACATTCGCATGTAATCACGTGCAGTCATATCGCTGATCCCGTATTCTTCTGTTGCTTCAAAACGTGTCAATTCACCTTCGTAAATTCTTCGCCCTATGCCCAATCTTTCTGGTTTGCTGTATTTCATGGTAAGCTTCCTGTTCACGTCAGGTAGAACTCAGTCTTACAGTGTTTTTCCTTTATCTATATTCTACACCGCCTTCGCCTGATTTCTACCCCCTCCGTGTCCAATCTTAGCTTACCACATCAGTCTGCCTTTAGCTTACACCTTCACTTAGCCGGAGGTCATAATTTTGTCCGCATGGTTACTCGTTTCTTTCGTGGCAGACACGCATGACAATGCCCTGCGTGAAATCGCCTTACTTATCACCGAAAAGATTGACTCCGCCTACGTGCTGCGTATCCGGATGAACGCAGATGCGAAGGGAGATGTAATCTCCTTCTGTGAGAGCCAGCTTGGAAAGCGTGACGGACAAGAGAGAGACTCTCCATCGAGGAAGGAGCCCTGTTCATCTACGCGCCAGGTTTTGAGCAGGCCGAACTGGGAGGAAGTGTCGCTCCACCAGGAGGGGGTGAGCCTGCCTCGCCGTCTACCGAAATCGCCCGGGCTGGTCCATGTATCGAGCGTGACGCCGTTGACGGAGACATGAAGTTGATCTTGAAGTTTTCGCGATACATCGGCGCATTGGAGGAAATCTCCATGGAGATTTCAATAAACGTGACTTGTGCTGGATCCACTTCGCCCAGGGAAAAGCGGTATTCCAGCGGGAACAGAGTTTCATCGTGTCGCGTATGTTCGGCTGAATTTCGGTAGAGATGAGCCCGGCCTCCCCAGGCTGGCGCACATTGAGCGTGGCGGTGGATACAGGCAGGGAGAGGGCGCCTGCTTGTTCATTGACGTTCATCGGGCGGATGGAGAGCAGGAAGATCATTTTAACGTGAACGGGAGAAGAAAGAGCCTTGTCGACCGGACACAGCCTGTCAAGTTCGCCGAGAGAAAGGCTGATGTGTCTGTTGTCATCGCTGAACATAAGCATGTCTCCTTACACCTGATGGAGCGAACAGAATGACAGAATCCGGGAAGAGGATTATGGCAGTTATAGAACGCTAAAGGCAGGAAAACAAGCGGAATTTGCCTGACTTGATGAAAATGGAAGAACGCGCCGGTTTGCCTTTTTGGCAGAAACGGCGCATCAAGCTGATCAGTATTCTACTTTGACAAAGCGGCGGAACGCTTCAAGGGAACGCTCGACCTTCTCGGTATCGATGCAGTAAGCGATGCGGAAATATCCCGGCGCGCCGAAGCTGTCGCCCGGCACGAGGATCAGGTCGTGACGGAGCGCCTTCTTGCTGAAAGCGACGGCGTCCTCTTCAAGCGCCTTGGGGAACATGTAGAACGTGCCGCCCGGCCGCACGATCTCAAAGCCGAGGCCGGTCAGTTCGTCATAGAGGATGTTCATGTTCTTTTCGTACACGCTCAGGTCTGCCGTCAGATCGCAGCAATCCGCAGCGGCAAGCTGCATCAGCGCCGTCGGGCAGTTGTGGCCGATACCGCGGGAGATCTGGCCGCACATGACGACGAGCATCTTCGATACGCCGCAGGCAGGATTGACGGCGACGTAGCCGATACGGTCGCCCGGAAGAGACAGACTCTTGGAGAAGGAATAGCAGGAGAGCGTGCGCGGATAGAAGCTGGAAACATAGGGGATCTCGTTTCCGTCAAAGACGATCTCGCGGTACGGCTCGTCGGAGATCAGCCAGATTTCATGGCCGATCTCTTTTTCCTTGGCAAGCAGGATTTCGGCAAGGCGGCTGAGCGTCTTTGCGGAATAGGCGATTCCGGAAGGATTGTTCGGCGTATTGATGAGCACGGCGTGCACCTTGTCGGTGAGCATCGCTTCAAAGGCTTCAAAGTTGATCTGGAAGCCGGTGAAATCTGCCGGAACGACGCGCAGCTTTGCGCCGGTGAGGTTGACGTACGGGTTGTATTCCGGGAAGAACGGCGCGAAGGTGAGGATCTCATCGCCCGGCGCGGTGACGAGGCGGAACGCATGCGCGAGCGCGCCGGCGGCGCCGCTGGCCATGAAGATATCGTCCGCCGTGTAGTTCATGCCGAAGCGGCGGTTGAGAGACGCGGCGATCTTCTCACGCGCGCTGGGGATTCCCAGGCTCGGGCTGTAGCCGTGCGCCTCCATGGAGCTCTTCGTCTGAAGAAGCTCGATGAGCCTGTCATTGTAGGCCTTCGGCGCGGGAACGGACGGATTGCCCAGGCTGAAATCAAACACGTTTGCATAGCCGATCTCTTTGCCGCGAGCGGTGGCGTATTCGCTCAGCTCGCGGATGACGGATTTGCCGCCGAGCATGGCCTTGTAGGTTTCGGAAATCATGAGGAGAGGCCTCCTTTGGCTTTGATATTATGCATTCAGTTTGAGCGCGGCGTCGATTGCCGCAAGCTCTTCCTGCGTCAGCGCGGGGAAATTCAGGCAGGCGATGTTTTCGACGATCTGCTGCGGACGGCTTGCGCCGATGAGCGCGGAGGTAACGACGCTGTCGCGCAGCGTCCACTGCAGGGCGAGCTGTGCAAGCGTCTGGCCGCGCTGCTGCGCAATCGCGGTCAGCGCGGCGGTGCAGGCGCGCAGCTTGTCGTCGATCATCTCGGGCTTCAGATACCTCGGATCGTGCCCTGCGCGGCTGTCCGCCGGGATGCCGCTCTGGTATTTGCCGGTCAGCCTGCCGCCGGCCAGCGGAGAAAAGACGATGGAGCCCACGCCCTCCTCGCGCAGCACATCGGTCAGCCCGTCCTCAATCCAGCGGTCGAGCATGTTATAGCGCGGCTGATGGATGAGCATCGGCGTGCCCATGGCGCGCAGCGCCTTGACGGCGGCTTTGGTCTGCTCGGCGCTGTAGTTGGAAATGCCGACGTAGAGCGCCTTGCCGCTGCGCACGATCTGATCGAGCGCGCCCATGGTCTCCTCGATCGGCGTGTTCGGGTCCGGGCGATGGTGATAGAAGATATCGACATAGTCGACGTTCATACGCCTGAGGCTCTGGTCGAGGCTGGCGATCAGGTATTTGCGGCTGCCCCAGTCGCCGTACGGGCCCTTCCACATGTCGTATCCGGCCTTGGTGGAGAGGATCAGCTCGTCGCGATGGGGTTTCCAGTCGCGCTGCATGTGGACGCCGAAGTTGCGCTCCGCCTCGCCGTAGGGCGGGCCGTAATTGTTGGCTAGGTCAAAGTGCGTGATGCCGTTGTCAAAGGCTGTGCGCAGGATGGACTGCTGCTGGCCAAAGGGCGTGATATCGCCGAAGTTGTGCCACAGGCCCAGAGAAAGCTCAGGGAGCATCAGACCGCTTCTGCCGCAGCGGCGGTAGGACATCGTGTCGTAACGGGTTTCGGAGGGGATGTATGTCATGGGAAGCCTCCTCAATGATGCATGTGCAGATTTTCTACTATTATAGCATGCGAAGCAAGGAAAGAAAAGAAAAAACGCTGCTCGGACGAGAGACCGGACAGCGTTTAATTATCCAGAAAACGGACGACATCGTTAGGAGAACACTGCAGAATTCTGCAGAGCTTTTCAAGTGTAAGCAGCGTAATATTCTTATTCTTCTTTAGAGAATCAAGTGTCTTGTTGTCAATTCCCCTTTGAAGAAGCGCATACTGTGTGACGCCTTTTTCTTTCATCGTTTCCCAAAGTGGGCTGTAATCAAGCATCATGCATCATTCCTTACACTGGAATGATTTGATTATATGATTTCATATAGTAAAAGCATATTGTGGATAAAACCACAATATGCTATCATGAAGGAAAAAAAGAGAAGGGAATATGATGCGATATTGCACGTTTGCAGGACATCGGGAAATCTTTGAAAACGGCATCCAAAAACGGATTACAGAGGCGGTTCGCGAGCTGATCGAAAGTGAGATGAGCATATGTTTTTTCACGGGAGGAATGGGTGAATTTGATCAGATATGCGCGCGTGTGGTACGAGGGCTTAAAAAGGAGTATCCGCATAAAGAAATCCAACTGGTACTGGTTGAACCTTATATGAAACAGCGTATTAATACTTGCGGAACTATATTGCACAAGGCGTATGATGAAATTTATGTTCCCATAGAGTTGGCAGGCTGCCATTACAAACAGGCAATTACGCTAAGAAACCGCTGGATGATAGAGCATAGTCAATATATGATTGCTTATGTTTTTAGAAAAACCGGTGGAGCCTATTCTTCGATGAAATATGCTGAGAAGAAAGGATTGGTTGTCAGAAATCTGTATGATGGAGAAAAGAAAGAATAGTTTTTTCACTTGCATGGATTTGATTGTGCAGTGGACAAGATTGAAGCAGGATCGAGCATAAATAATCATGACCACAGGCTGAGTGTGAGCCAGTGGTCATGAATGTTTATCAGTCGGTATATTCAACCTTCCTGCTCTTGGCCAGCACGGGCGCGAGGTACTGCCCGGTGTAGCTCGCCTTGCAGGCGGCAACCTCCTCCGGCGTGCCCTGGCACACCAGCGTGCCGCCGCCGTCGCCGCCCTCGGGGCCAAGGTCGATGATGTGGTCGCAGGCCTTGATCACGTCGAGGTTGTGCTCAATGACGAGCACCGTGTTGCCGCCCTCTGCCAGCCTGCGCAGCACGCCGACCAGGCGCTCGCAGTCGGCCATGTGCAATCCGGTCGTCGGCTCGTCGAGCACGTAGAACGTCTTGCCGGTCGATGTGCGGGAGAGCTCTGTGGCGAGCTTGACGCGCTGCGCTTCGCCGCCGGAGAGCGTGGTGGACGGCTGGCCCAGGCGGATATAGCCAAGGCCTACGTCGTAGAGCGTCTGCAGCTTACGGCTGATGCGCGGGTATGCCTCAAAGAAATGCATCGCCTCTTCCACCGTCATATCCAGTACGTCTGCGATCGATTTGCCCTTGTAGGTCACCTCAAGCGTCTCGCGGTTGTATCGCCTGCCCTTGCAGACCTCGCAGGGCACGTAGATATCCGCGAGGAAGTGCATCTCGATGCGCAGGATGCCGTCGCCGGAGCAGGCCTCGCAGCGTCCGCCGCGGACGTTGAAGGAGAAGCGGTTTTCCTTGTAGCCGCGCGCCTTGGCCTCCGGCGTAGCGGCGAAGACCTTGCGGATCATGTCAAACAGGCCGGTATAGGTTGCCGGGTTGCTGCGCGGCGTGCGGCCGATGGGGCTCTGATCGATGGCGATAACCTTGTCAAGCGCCTCCATACCATCGATGCCGTCGCAGGCGCCGGGACGTGTGCGCGCGCGATTGAGGTCGCGCTGGAGGGTCTTAAAGATGATCTCATTGACCAGCGAGCTCTTGCCGCTGCCGGATACGCCGGTGACGACGGTCATCACGCCCAGAGGTACGCGCACGTCGATGTTTTTGAGGTTGTGCTCCTTTGCGCCGCGCACGGTCAGATAGCCGGTCGCTTCTTTCCGGCGTACGGGCACCGGAATGCCGCTGCGGCCGGCGAGATAGCTGCCGGTGATCGAGCGCGGACAGTCCATGATCTCCTGCGCGGTGCCCTGTGCGATCAGCTCGCCGCCGTGCTCGCCCGCGCCGGGGCCGATGTCCACGATCTGGTCGGCGGCCATCATGGTATCCTCGTCGTGCTCGACGACGATCAGCGTGTTGCCGATGTCGCGCAGGTGCTGGAGGGTCTTGATCAGCTGCGCGTTATCGCGCTGATGCAGGCCGATGCTCGGCTCGTCAAGAATGTAGAGCACGCCGACGAGGCTGGAGCCGATCTGCGTCGCCAGGCGGATGCGCTGTGCTTCGCCGCCGGAGAGCGTGCCTGCCGCGCGGGAAAGCGTGAGATACGTCAGGCCGACGTCGGAAAGGAAGCGCAGGCGCGCGTCGATCTCCTTGAGGATCGGTTCGGCGATCATGGTGTTCTGCGCGCCGAAGGACAGGGAGGCGAAGAATTCGCGCGCCCTGGCGACGGAGAGATCGGAGACGTCGGCAATCGACTTGCCGCCGACCGTGACGGCGAGGATCTCCGGCCTCAGGCGCTTGCCGCAGCAGTCGGGGCAGGGCGTCTGGCTCATCAGGCCCTCGTAGTATGCCTTGGCCGAGTCGCTCGTGGTTCCCGCTGCGCGGCGCTCCGTCGTGGGAATCACGCCTTCAAACGGCGCAGAGAAGGTGTGCCTGTCGCCGTTGGGCCGGGTGTATTCGATCTTCAGCGCTTCGCCGCGGCTTCCATAGAGGATGACGTCCAGCGCTTCCTTGGGCAGATCGCACAGCGGCGTGTCAAGCGAGAAGCCGTATTTTTCGCTCAGCGCGCAGAAGAACATGTGAGACTGCGTGCCCGGCTCGCTGCTCGTCCAGCCCATGACGTTAAACGGGTTTTCATTGATCGACTTCGTCCAGTCCGGAACGATCAGATCGGGGTCGATCTTCATCTGCACGCCGAGGCCTGCGCATGTGGAGCAGGCGCCGAACGGGCTGTTGAAGGAGAAGGAGCGCGGCGCAAGCTCTTCGATGGAGATACCGCACTCCGGGCAGGCGAGATTCTGGGAGAAGAGCAGCTCCTGTTCGCCCGGGCCGACGTCTGCGATGACAATGCCGCCGGAGAGGGAGAGCGCCGTTTCCAGCGAGTCTGTCAGACGGCCCTTGATGTCCGGCCTGAGAATCAGGCGGTCGACGACGACCTCGATGGTGTGCTTTTTCTGCTTGGAGAGTGCGGGCGCTTCGGCGACGTCGTATACCTCGCCGTCGATGCGCACACGCACAAAGCCCTGCTTGCTGATGGATTCAAGCACCTTGACATGTTCGCCCTTTTTGCCGCGGATGACGGGTGCGAGCAGCTGCACGCGCGTGCGCTCGGGCATGGCGAGCATCTGATCGACCATCTGATCAACCGTCTGCTTGCTGATTTCCCGTCCGCACTTCGGGCAGTGTGCAACGCCTACGCGCGCGTAGAGCAGGCGCAGATAGTCGTGGATCTCCGTCACGGTGCCTACGGTTGAACGCGGGTTTTTGCTCGTGGTCTTCTGGTCGATGGAGATGGCCGGAGAAAGACCGTCGATGGAATCGACGTCCGGCTTTTCCATCTGCCCGAGGAACTGACGGGCATAGGAAGAAAGGGACTCCACATACCGGCGCTGTCCCTCGGCATAGAGCGTGTCAAAGGCGAGGGAGGACTTTCCGCAGCCGGAGAGCCCTGTGAATACAATGAGTTTGTTGCGCGGGAGCGTCAGATCGATGTTCTTGAGGTTGTTCTGACGCGCGCCGCGGATGACGATGTTTTCCTGCATGGGTGCTCCTTTATGGTCAGGCTTTCAGATATTTGCCGGGTTTTCGCTGGCGCTTCTTTCGCTGCGGCACGGCGACGACCTCTTCCTGAATCTCTTCGGGCGATTTGCCCTGCAGCTCAAAGAGCTTGTCGCGCAGCTTGGCTGCAAGCTCGAAGTCGAGGCTGGCGGCAGCCTGCAGCATCTTCTCCTCCGTGGAACAGATGAGCAGATGCAGTTCATCCTCGGTGAGCTCTTTCTTTTTCCTGTCGGCAGCTGCGGTGCGGCGCTTCGCTGCGCCGGCGCTGTCTGCGCTGCTGCCGATTTCCAGCAGATCGCGGACGGACTTCATGACCGTTTTGGGCACGATGCCATGCGCCTCGTTGAAGGCCTGCTGCAGCCTGCGGCGTCGTTCGGTCTCAAAGATGGTCTTGTTGATGCTCTCCGTCATCCGGTCGGCATACATGATGACCCGGCCCTCGGCGTTTCGCGCGGCGCGGCCGACGGTCTGGATCATGCTGACCTCGCTGCGCAGGAAGCCCTCCTTATCCGCATCCAGAATGGCGACCAGCGCGACCTCGGGCAGATCGAGGCCCTCGCGCAGCAGGTTGATGCCCACCAGCACGTCGAACGCGCCCAGGCGCAGATCGCGGATGATCTCCTGACGCTCCATGGTCTGCACGTCGGAGTGCAGATAGCGCACCCTGATCTTCATGTCGGTCAGATAGGCGGTCAGGCTTTCGGCCATCTTCTTGGTCAGCGTCGTCACCAGCACGCGGAAACCCGCCTGCGTCACCTTGACAATCTCGGCGTACAGATCGTCCACCTGTCCGGTTGCGGGGCGAACGTCGATGAGCGGGTCGAGCAGGCCGGTCGGGCGGATGATCTGCTCGACAACCTGCTGCGCGCGCTCCAGCTCATACGGCGCGGGCGTCGCGCTGACGCAGATGAGCTGGCCGATGCGCGATTCAAACTCGGGGAAGCGAAGCGGTCTGTTGTCAAACGCGCTGGGCAGGCGGAAACCGTAACCCACAAGCGCCTCCTTGCGTGCGCGGTCGCCGTTGTACATGGCGCGCACTTGAGGCAGCGTTACATGGCTCTCGTCGATGAAGACGATGTAATCCTCGGGGAAGTAGTCAAGCAGGGTATACGGCGCGTCGCCGGGTTTGCGGCCGTCAAAGTAGCGGGAGTAGTTTTCAATGCCGGTGCAATAGCCCAGCTCGCGCAGCATTTCCACGTCATAATTGGTGCGCTGGCTGATGCGCTGGGCTTCAATCAGGCTGCCTTCCTGTTTGAACTCCTGAACGCGCAGCTCCAGATCGTGTTCAATGTCGCCGATGGCGCGGTCGATCACGTCGCGCGGGGTGGCATAGTGGGTCGCGGGGTAGATGGACACGTGCCTGAGCTGCAGCAGCGTATGGCCGGAGACGGTGTCGATGGAGGAGATGCGGTCGATCTCATCGCCGAAGAACTCCACGCGCAGCGCGCTCTTTTCATAGCCTGCCGGGAAGATCTCCACCACGTCGCCGCGCACGCGGAACATGCCGCGGTCAAACTCGATATCGCTGCGGTCATACTGGATTTCGACCAGCGCGCGCACGAGGTCGTCGCGCTCCATGGTCATGCCCGGGCGAAGGGAGATCATCATGCCCTCGTATTCGCTGGGATCGCCCATGGAATAGATGCAGGAGACGGAGGCGACAACGATCACGTCGCGCCGCTCGCGCAGGGCGGCGGTTGCGCTGTGGCGCAGGCGCTCGATTTCGTCGTTGATCGAGGCGTCCTTTTCGATGTATGTGTCGGTGGAAGCGATATACGCCTCCGGCTGATAGTAATCGTAATAGGATACGAAATACTCCACGGCGCTGTCGGGGAAGAACTCCCGGAACTCCGCGCACAGCTGCGCGGCGAGCGTCTTGTTGTGCGCGATGACGAGCGTCGGCCGCTGCACGCGCTCAATGACGGAGGCCATGGTGTACGTTTTGCCCGAGCCGGTGACGCCCAGCAGCACCTGGCAGGGCATGCCGCTTTTCACGCCTTCGGCCAGCGCCTCAATCGCCTGCGGCTGATCGCCCTGGGGCTTAAACGGGGATTTGAGCACAAAGCGTCCTTCCTGCATGCTTGAGCCTCCTTTTTCCGAATCTGAGAAGAGAATGAACCTGATACTGGTCATTATAACACAGAATTAAAAAGGGAACAAGTGTTCCTTTTGGAATGGCAGAATTCTTCCTGCGCAGAATCAGGCGCAGCAAAGAAAAAAGAACCGCCCATAGGATGAGCGGTTCCAGAGAAAAACAAACGGATTACCTGACCAGATGGCAGGCGACGAAATGACCGCCGCCGATATCGCGCAGGCAGGGCTCTTCCGTTTTGCAGCGCTCCGTTGCGTACGGGCAGCGCGTGTGGAAACGGCACCCGGACGGCGGATTCTTCGGGCTGGGCACGTCGCCCTGCAGCAGGATGCGCCTGGGCTTGGCGTCGATGGAGGGGATCGGGATTGCGGAGAGCAGCGCCTGCGTATACGGGTGCGCCTGATTGGCAAAGAGCTCGTCGCTGGTGGCCAGCTCCACGATCTTGCCCAGATACATGACCGCAATGCGGTTGGAAAGGTGCTTGACGACGGAGAGGTCGTGGGAGATGAACAGATAGGTCAGGCCCATCTCCTCCTGCAGATCCTGCAGAAGGTTGAGCACCTGAGCCTGAATGGATACGTCCAGTGCGGAAACCGGCTCGTCGCAGACGATGTATTCCGGATTGACGGCCAGCGCGCGCGCGATACCCACGCGCTGACGGCGGCCGCCGTCAAGCTCATGCGGATACTTGTTGACCCAGTTGGGATCAAGGCCGACCTTTTCCATCAGCTCCAGCACGCGCTCAAAGCGCTGTGCCTTGGGCAGCAGATTGTGCACGGCCAGCGGCCTTCCGATGGTATCGCCGATGGTCTTGCGGGGATCGAGCGAGGAGAAGGGATCCTGGAAGATGATCTGCATCTTGCAGCGCTGGTCGCGCAGCTCGCCGCCCTTCAGATTGGCGATGTCCTTGCCCTTGAAGAGAATGGAGCCCTCCGTCGCATCGAGCAGGCGGATGGTCATGCGGCCGGTGGTCGATTTGCCGCAGCCGGACTCGCCGACCAGGCCGAGCGTTTCGCCCCTGTAGACGTCAAAACTCACGTCGTCGACGGCCTTGACGAACTGGGAACCGGAAGGAAAGTACTTTTTGAGGTTTTTGACCTCAAGGATTTTTTCGGTATGCTGATCCATGAGTGAAAACCTCCTCACTGCTCATTCTGGATTTCGCGCCAGCGCAGGCAGGCGACGGTGTGCGCTCCGCCGATTGTTTCGCTCTGCGGGCGCTTGTGCATGCATTCCTCGCACGCATGGTTGCAGCGCGGCGCGAACGCACAGCCCTCCGGCGGATTGGCCGGGTCGGGCATCAGGCCCTTGATCGGCGTGAGGCGGCGGATTTTCTGGTCGAGCTTGGGGATGGAACCGAACAGACCCAGCGTATAGGGGTGCGTCGGATGGTGGAAAATGTCTTCCAGCGTGCCGAACTCAATGATGCGGCCGGCGTACATGATGGCGACCTTATCGCATACCTCGGAGACGATGCCCAGATCGTGCGTGATGAGGATCATCGCGGTGCCCAGATCCTGCTTGAGCTTGCCCATCAGATCAAGCACCTGCGCCTGGATGGTGACGTCCAGCGCGGTGGTCGGTTCGTCCGCAATCAGCAGCTGCGGGTTGGCTGCAAGCGCCATGGCGATGCATACGCGCTGCTTCATGCCGCCGGAAAACTGATGCGGATATTCGTCCGCGCGCTCCTTCGGGATGCCGACCATCTCCAGCACCCTGCCCGCGCGCTCAAGCGCTTCTTTCGCGCCCACATGCTCGTGCAGGTCGATGACCTCGGCGATCTGGTCGCCGACGGTGAACACAGGGTTCAGGCTGGTCATCGGATCCTGGAAGATCATGGAGATGTCGTTGCCGCGGATGTGGTGCATGCGGCTTTCACTCGCCTGCAGCAGATCCTCGCCGTTGAAGAGAATCTTGCCGCCGACGTAGCGGCCGGCAGGCTTCTGCACCAGCTTCATGATGGCCAGCGCCGTGGTGGTCTTGCCTGCGCCGGTCTCGCCGACCAGGCCGATGGTTTCGCCTGCATGGACCTCAAGCGTCACGCCGCCCACGGCCTTGATCTCGCGGCCCTCGCTCATGTAGTGGATGTGCAGGTCTTCAATGCTCAAAAGCTTCTTGTTTTCCATGTGCTTTGCCTCCCCTGATTACTGCTTGAGCTTGGGGTCAAGCGCGTCGCGCAGGCCGTCGCCGAAGAGATTCAGCGAGAGGACGACGAGCACGATCGAAACGCCGGGGCAGATGGTCAGCCAGGGCGCGATGTAGATGTAGGCGCGGCCTTCGCTGAGCATGGCGCCCCATTCCGGGGACGGCGGCTGCAGGCCAAGGCCCAGGAAGCTGAGGCCCGCAGCCGAGAGGATGGCAGAGGCTACGCCCAGCGTGGCCTGCACGATGATGGGCGCGAGGCAGTTGGGGATGATGTTGTGAAGAATGATGGCCGGCGTGCTGTCGCCGATGGCGACGGCGGCCTCGATGAATTCGCTGTCGCGGATGGAGAGCACCGCCGCGCGCACGATGCGCGCAAAGGACGGCATGCTCGAAAGGCCGACGGCGATCATGACGTTGATCAGGCTCGGGCCGAGGATGTTGACGATGGCGATGGCCAGCAGGATGCTGGGAATGGCCAGCAGCACGTCCATGATGCGCATGAGAATGTTGTCCACCTGGCCGCGGAAGTAGCCTGCGCATGCGCCGATGACGCCGCCGCCGATAGCGGAGAAGGCGACGGCCACGAAGCCGACCAGCAGAGAGATGCGGCTGCCGTAGACGATGCGGGAGAAGACGCAGCGGCCGTACATGTCCGTGCCCAGCAGATAGTCCTTGCTCGGGCCGGACATGATGTTCATCCAGTCCTGCTCATCCGCAGGATGCGGCGCGATGAAGTCGGCAAAGATGGCCACGAGGATGAAGAACAGCAGTACGCAGCCGCCGACCAGGGCCATCTTGTTTTTCAGCAGGCCGTGCCATGCTTCAATGAACGGGTTTTTGGCCTTCGGATGCGCTGCAGCCGGATTTGCCTGTTTGCTCATGGGATGGCACCTCCTTTAAGATTTATACTGCGCTTTGACGCGCGGATCGACGTAGGCGTAGAGAATATCCACCAGCAGGTTGATGAACACGAAGATGGAAGCCGTGAAGATGACGCCGCCCTGCACGACGGGGGTATCCTTTGCGCGGATGGAGTCGATCATCAGCCTGCCGACGCCCGGCCAGGAGAAGACGGTCTCCGTCAGGATCGCGCCGCCGAAGAGCAGGCCGATCTGAAGACCCACGACCGTGATGACCGGAATCAGCGCGTTCTTGAGCGCATGCTCGAGGATGACGACGCGCTCGGTGAGACCCTTGGCGCGCGCGGTGCGGATGTAATCCATGTTGAGCACTTCCAGCATCGAGGAGCGCGTCATGCGGCAGAAGACCGCTGCGCTCTGCGCGCCCAGCGCGATGGAGGGCAGGACGAGGTGCAGGATGGAACCCGTACCGGAGACGGGCAGCCACTGCAGATTGACCGAGAAGACGAGGATGAGCATGATGCTCAGCCAGAAATTCGGCGTGGAGAAGCCGATGAGCGCGAGCACAGTCGCGATGCGGTCAAAGATGGAATACTGCTTGGTGGCGGAGATGATGCCCATCGGGATGCCGATGATCAGCGCGACGACGATCGCAGCAAACGTGAGCTGCGCCGTATAGGGCAGCGCTTCAAGCAGCTTGGTCAGCACGGGCAGGTTATCCTTGTAGGACGTGCCGAAATCGAGCGTGAACATGCCCAGCAGGAAGCGGAAGAACTGCACGATCAGCGGGTCGTTGAGGCCCATTTCCTCGCGCAGGTTGGCGATGTCCTCGGGCGCAGCCTGCGTACCGAGGATGATCATGGCCGGATCGCCCGGGGAGAGCTGCATGAGCGTAAAGACGATGAGCGATACGCCGATGAGCACGGGGATCAGCATGAGCAGACGCTTGCCGATGAATTTAAGCATGGAATATCAGACCTTCCGTAGTCAGAGATGGGGGTATATGCAAGGGAAAAGGGGATAGGGGATATAGAAGAGGGGCGCAGACCCTCGTGGAGCGTCTGCGCCCGACGGCCACAGGCCGAAACAGATTGCTTAGTTGAAATAGACCGTGGACAGATCAAAGAACGTGGTGCTGGAGGGAACGAAGCCCTGAACGTTCTCGCGCAGACCAAGATTGTACAGCTCCGCAGCCAGGAAGTCCCAGCCGGCGTCGTCGTAGATGATCTGGCAGGCGTCCTGATAGAGCTTGGTGCGGGCAGCCTGGTCAAATTCCGCGCGGCCGGCGTCCAGCAGCTCGTCAACCTTCTCGTTCTTGTAGAAGGAACGGTTGCCCTGAGAGCCCCAGGCGGAGGAGTGGAAGTTGGCGTACAGGCCGTTGTCCGCATCGGCGGTAACAGTGGTCCAGCCCATGATGAACAGCGGCAGACCCTCGGCGGTCTTCTGCAGGTAGGTGCCCCACTCGATGACCTGGATATCGACGTTCACGCCGATGTCCTTGAGCTGCGCCTGCAGGACGACGGCCAGCTTGTTGTCAATCTCCTTGTCGGAGATGTAGAGCGTGGTGGTGAAGCCGTCCGGATAGCCGGCCTCGGCGAGGAGCTCCTTCGCCTTGGCGACGTTGTACTCGTACGGAACGAGCGTGTCGTTGAAGCCGTTGATGTTCTTGGGCAGCGGGCCGGAGAGCGGCTCGGCGCAGTTGGAGTAAGCGACCTTCACGATGGCGTCCTTGTTGGTGGCATAGTTGATCGCCTGGCGGACGCGGGCGTCGTTGAACGGCGCGATGCGCTGGTCAAAGGACAGATACTTGATGGTGAAGGTGCTGAACTGCTCGAGCTTGATGCCGGTACCCGGCACCATGAACATCGGGACGAACTGGGAGCCGATGTTCAGCGCGATGTCAACGCCGCCGGTCTGCAGCTCGGCGATCATGGTCGCGCCTTCCGGAATGATGCGGATGACAAGGTTCTCGACCTTGGCCTTCTCGCCGAAGTACTCGTCGTTGCGCACGAGGCGGATTTCCTGATTCTTCTTCCAGGAGACGAACTTGTACGCGCCGGTGCCCACCGGGCTGGTGGCGTAGCTGTCGCCGGCCTCGGTGACGGCCTTCTCGCTCAGGATGCCCATATCGACGTGGGTCAGGTTGTAGAGCAGGGAGGCGCACTTTTCCTTGGTGATGATCTGGACGGTGTAATCGTCGATAACCTTGACCTCAGAGACGGTGCTGAGCATGAACGCGGCCGGAGCGGCGGTCTCCGGGTTGATGTGGCGCTCGATGGTGAACTTGACGTCGGACGCCTTGAGCTCTTCGCCGTTGTGGAACTTGACGCCCTGGCGGAGCTTGAACTCGGTGGTGAAGTCGTCGATCTGGGTCCACTCGGTGGCCAGACCCGGCTCGATGGTCATCTCATTGCTGAGCTTGACCAGCGTATCGTAGATCTGGAACATCGGCAGCGCGGAAGCGGCGTCGTTGGTGCGGTGCGGATCCAGGGAAACCGCGTCCAGCGGATTGCCGACAATCAGCGTGTCGCCGGCGGCGAAGGCAACGCTGAGGCTGAACACGAGGCTCAGAACCAGCGCCAGAGCAGCGAGTACCTTTTTCATGAAAGTATCCCCCTTTTGGTTTGGATGATATGCTCAGCCGGATTGCTCCGGCGAAACGACGGAGAATCAGGCGAGGAAAGCGAATTCCTCTTTGGTACGCATGGCGAGGATGAACGCGGCGAGCAGGTCGTACGTCGCCTGCAGGTCGCCAAGGTCGAGTACCTCGACCGGACAGTGCGCGTAGCGGGAAGGGATGGAGAGCACGCTGGTGGGCACGCCCGCCTTTTCCTTGTGCATCTCGCCTGCGTCCGTGCCGATGCCGCAGAAGACCTCGATCTGATACGGAATGGCGTTCTCCTCGGCGAGGGCGACGAGCTTCCTGCGCACGGCGACGCTGGCGAGCAGGCTGTGATCCATCGCCTTGACGCCTACGCCCCGGCCAAGGCCGATGCAGTCGTCCATCATCGCCTCGAACGTATCCGAGCAGGCGGTGGTATCGATGGCGAGGGCGACGTCGGCCGTGATCTGCTGGGAGGCCACGCGCGCGCCGCGCAGGCCAAGCTCCTCCTGGGTGGAGAAGACGCCGTACACCGTGCCATGCACCTTGGAAAAGTCGATATCCTCAAGGCACTTGCAGAGCACCGCGCAGCCGGCACGGTCGTCAAAGCCATGGCCCATCACGCGGTTTTCGCCGAACTCCTCATACGGTGTATACCATGTGATCGGGTCGGCGACGCGGATGCCCAGACGCGCGACGCCTTCCGCGTCCTTCGCGCCGACGTCGATGTACATCTCGCTGTGCTTGCGCACCAGCTGCGGATTGTCAAAGCGCAGCATATGGCAGGAGATGCAGCCGATCACGCCGTGACGGAGCGTGCCGTCCTGCGTTTTGATGACAACGCGTTCATTCAGCAGAATGCGGTCGTCGTGACCGCCGACCTTTTCAAACCGGATCAGACCGTTCTTTTCAATCTTCTTGACGATGAAGCCGACCTCGTCCGCGTGGGCGGAGAGCATCAGCGTCGGGCCGGGATGAGCGCCCTGCATCTTCACGATGACATTGCCAAGACCGTCGACCCAGATATCGTCGGCTCTGCTCTTCAGGCGGTTATACAGATAGCGCGCAACGTCGTGCTCAAAGCCGCAGGGGCCATGGAGCGAGACGAGATCTTTCAGCAGACTGCGCATGGCAGGCACCTCGCTTTATTCGGATGGGTTGAAGTAAATATGCCGGTAAAATGAATAAAACTGCAGAATATATACATTATACGCTATGCCGTAAAGCACTGTCAAGCAAATCTAGGCCGAAAGGCCGAGGAAGGACAGCGGTTTATGCAGGCGCAGGGCAATGGAGGATGCAAAAACGGCCTTGAGCACGTCGCCGGGAACGAACGGAATGACGCATGCGGACAGGGCTTGAAGCAGACCTGTGCCGGAGAGGAGCATGAACCATGCCGCGCCCAGCGCGTAGCACAGCGCGGCGCCGGCGGCCATGGCGGCGAGCAGGCTGCGGCGCGTGAAGCCCAGCCTGCGGATGAGCGCGCTTTCAAGCGGGGCGCAGAGGACATAGCCGAACAGAAACCCGCCCGTCGGTCCGAAGAGCACGGAAGGGCCGGAGAGAAAGCCGGCAAACACGGGAACGCCGCATGCGCCAAGAAACAGATAGGCGGCGAGCGCGCAGGCGCTCCAGGCGGGAGAGAGAAGAGCGCCGCACAGATGAACGCCGAGCAGAGAAAGGCTGGCGGGAATGGGCGGAACGGGCAGCTGAATCTGGGAGAGAATCGCCGTGAGCGCACACAGCAGCGCCGACAGGACGAGATAAACGGTGGTTTTGTTTCGCATGGAATCTCCTTAAACACATGAAATGCGCGGAGCGCAGCGTATGGGCGCGCACAGAAAGCTGGTTTCAGTCTACTACGGACGGGGAGAGGTGTCAACCGGCGCAGGAGGATCGTGCCGATATGTGCACGCTGTATGGATTTTCCTTGAGTTTTCGCCGTGCATCTGTTAGAATAAAATGTACGTTTATCACCCATATTTTCTGCATAATGAAAGAGGAGAGAAACCTTTATGGATATGAAGCAGATCATCGCCGGGCGCATTGCGGAATCGGCGGACAAGTGTTTTGAAAACTGCTGCCTTTCCTGCAGCGACATTGCTGCGATGCTGGAGATGCCGCCGGATAAGAAGCTGGGCGATTATGCGCTGCCGTGCTTCCGCCTGGCCAAGACGCTGCGCAAGGGCCCGCCGATGATCGCCGCCGCGCTGGCGGAGAAGATCGGCTGTGAGGAGATCGATCACGTCGAGGTGGTCGGCGGCTATATGAACGTGTTCCTCAGCCGCAGCTGCCTGGCGAAGAACATTGTGGAGGCTGTGCGCAGCAATCCGGGCCGCTGGGGTTCCAGCAGCGTGGGCGAGGGGAAGACGGTCTGCCTTGACTATTCCTCCATCAATATCGCCAAGCGCTTCCACATCGGCCATCTCTCTACGACCATGATCGGCCACAGCCTCAAGCGCATTTATGATTTCAACGGCTACAGGACCGTGGGCATCAATCATCTGGGCGACTGGGGCACGCAGTTTGGCAAGATGATCTGCGCTTACAAGAAGTGGGGCAATCACGACGAGGTGGAGGCCGGCGGCGTTCAGGCGATGGTGGATCTGTATGTCCGCTTCCACAAGGAGGCGGAGAGCGATCCTTCCCTTGAGGATGAGGGGCGCGCCTGGTTCAAGAAGATCGAGGACGGCGACGAGGAGGCCATGGCGATCTTCTCCTGGTTTAAGGAGGTTACGCTCAAGGATACCCAGCGCGTGTACGATCTGCTGGGCGTGAGCTTTGATTCCTACAACGGCGAGGCCTTCTACAACGACAAGATGGATCCGGTCGTCGCCGAGCTGCGCGAAAAGGGCCTGCTGGTGGAGAGCCAGGGCGCGCAGGTTGTCCAGCTGGACGATTATGGCATGCCGCCGGCGCTCGTGCTGCGCTCGGACGGCGCGACGCTCTACATCACCCGCGATCTGGCGGCTGCATTCTACCGCCATAACGAATACAAATTTGACAAGTGTCTCTACGTCGTCGCCTATCAGCAGAACCTGCACTTCAAGCAGCTCTTCAAGATTCTGGATCTGATGGGCCATGAGTGGCACAAGGGTATGGAGCACGTCTCCTTCGGCATGGTCTCCTACGAGGGCCGTGCGCTCTCCACGCGCGAGGGCTACGTCGTCTACCTGGAGGATCTGCTGAACAAGGCGATTGAAAAGGCGAGGGAGATCATCGATACGAAGTCCCCGAACCTGCCCAACAAGGACGAGGTTGCGCGTCAGATCGGTGTGGGCGCGGTGGTGTACTTCGATCTGCACAACGAGCGCATCAAGGACATCGACTTCCGCTGGGACCGTGCGCTGAGCTTTGAGGGTGAGACCGGCCCGTATGTGCAGTACACGCATGCGCGCTGCTGTTCCGTGCTGCGCAAGGCGGAGGCGTTTGCGGGCGCTGTGCCCAACTACGACGTGCTCTGCGACGACGAGGCGCTGGACGTGCTGATGCTGCTCTCCCGCTTCCCGGAGGTCGTGCGCAAGGCGATGGATGCGAACGAGCCGTCCCTGATTACGCGTCATACGACGTCTCTGGCGCAGGCGTACAACAAGTATTACTTTGAGCACCGCATCATGGACGAGAATGACCCGGCGGGTACCGCTGCGCGCGTCAATCTGACGGACGCCGTGCGCGACGTGATCAAGACCGGCCTTTATCTCATCGGCGTGGAAGCGCCGGAGAGGATGTAACCAAAGAAACAATTGCAAGGCGGCAGGGGGGAGGGGCAGAAACCCTCCCCGGCAGACGAAATACGTGCAGCGCGTAGGGGCGGGGCTCTGCTCCGCCCGGAAACGACACGCATAAGAAAAGGAGCGGCGGCGATGGATATTCATGAGCTTCGCGAACTGATGCTGGACATTGAGTGCATGACCGTGCTGCGCCATGTGATGGATATGCCTGCGATGGCGGCGCTTTACCGGCTTGTGTGCGACTGTGCAAACGACGGCACATCCGAACACGAACTGACCTACGCCTACTGCGAAGTGTACAATGCATGGCTTTCCTCCGTCTCCGGCGGACGCGGCGGCTTTGCGCGCACGGCGCTGGAGGCGGTGCTCTTTGAGGAGAGCGCGGTGGCGGCCATGTGCGCGCGTACGGATGCGAGCCGTCTGCCCTACAGCGTGATGAATGCGCTCGGGCACGATCTCGAGGTGCTGGGCAGGCTGACGAATATCGATCCGGCCATGTTTATGCTTCTTTGCGAGCGTGCAGGCATGTCCGGCAAGATGGCGGCGCGCCTGCCGATGTGGGAGCCGGCGCTGGGCGGCGGCGTGGAAGATCCGCGGATGGACCTGTCGATGCTCTCACGCGAGGGCGCCAGGCGCGTCGCGGCATTCTACCGTCTGCATGGCACGGGGCTGTTTGCGCGCTGCCCGGGCTGCACATGGGTGGGCGTGAGCGAGCGCTATCCGCTGGGCCTGCGCGGCATCTTAAAGCCGGATCCGATCCGGCTGGAGGATATGGTGCTCTATGAGAAGGAACGCGGCACGCTGATTGAAAACACGAAAAAGCTGCTTGCGGGCAAGCAGGCGTGCAACATCCTGCTCTATGGCGACAAGGGAACGGGAAAGAGCGCGACGGTCAAGGCGCTGCTTTCCAGCATGTGGCTGGAGGGGCTGCGCATTGTCGAGGTGCCGCTGGCGCATCTGACGAACCTGCCGACGATCTTCTCCATCCTGCGCGATCAGCCGGGCAAGTTCATCGTCTTTGTCGACGATCTGGCCTTCGGCGATTCCTGTCCGGAATACACGGCGCTCAAGACGGTGCTGGAAGGCGGGCTGGAAGCCAGGCCGGCGAATGTCGTCGTCTATGCGACGAGCAACCGCCGCAATATCGTGCGCCAGCGCTTCTCCGAGCGGCAGGATGACGTCAACGAGCGCGATACGCTGGAGGAAAAGTTCTCCCTGGCGGATCGGTTTGATCTGCGCCTGACGTTCAAGAGCCCGACGCAGGACGAGTATTTTACCATCTGTCAGGAGCTGCTGAATGCCCGCGGCGTTGAATACGACTGGGAGGAACTGATGCCCAGGGCGCGGGCCTGGACGGTCAGCCACAATGGCTGTTCGCCGCGCATCGCCAGGCAGTTTGTGGATTATATTGCGGAAAACTGAGGAAAATGAAAAAGAGGACGCCGGATGAAAAATGCCGGCGTCTGTTCTTTTGTGGATGAAAGATGATAAAATTATGGAAGAATTCATGGAATTGTGGAGAAGTAAGAAGAGAAATAAATAATTATACGGCACGTTGTGGATAAAATGTGGAAAACGAAGGCGGTGGAGACGTTTTGAGACAGATGTGGTATACTGTCAGCAGAAAACAGGAATGGATGGATATGCGATGAACAGGGGAAAGAGACTGAGAATTGGCGGGATCATTTCCTGGCTGCTGGGGCTTCTTTGCGCGCTGGTGCTGGGCGCGGCGTTTTACGGCGCGATGGTCTATCAGCTCACGGGAGAAGAGACGCGCGCTGCGCAGCAGACAGCGCCGCAGCATACGCCTGCTCCGCTTGCGCAGGGGCTTGGCGGCGACATGCTGTATCCGGGGCCGCTTCTGGCCATCTCCGGCGCGCAGCTTGCCGGCGAAACGGCAGAGGATGTGCGCTTTGGCGGACGGATGTGCAGGGTGATCCGGCGCACATATGCGCTGCCCTCCGGAGAGCGGGCCGCCGCGGTCAGCGCGTATCCTGCGGCCTATCTGGAAAGGATGGCGCAGGAAAGCTATGTGCCGCAGCTGATTACCGGGTTTTCGCTTGCGGGCATGGACGCCGTGTATGCGCTGCGCGGACAGGATGCGCTTCTGTGCGCGCGCAGCGGCGAATATGTCTATATGATTGAGACGGCGGCGGACGAACAGAGCGCGTATGCGCTGGGCGCAGCGGCGTATCTGGAATGAGCGGATCGATTCTCACAATGGCAGTTTGCATAATAATAGGAAAGAAGCGGTTTGAGGCCGCTTCTTTTTGTCCGTATGCGCCATGTTTCTGAGGGAGTATTACAAAACTTCACAGAAACCAAAATATTTTTACAGAAAAGTGCCGGAAATGCTTGACAGGGCTTTAAAAAAAGAATACAATACTATATTGCATCAGTATGCAAAATAGCGAAGTTATGTCCGGGAGGACAGAGCTTCCCGCAATCATTGTACAACGCTTTGGGCTGTTTGGCAATGGGCAGTTCACGGCGAAGTGCCGCATTGCTGCATATATCCTTTGCAAGGCTTAGACAAGTTAGGGGTGATGGCATTCATGGTTACCGTCCGCGACGCGCGCGAGGAAGCTGAGATCATGAAGTACGTCGGGGTTCATGACGTGCAGCTGGGAAAGGGCAGGGTTCGCAAGAGCTTTGCGTCTATCGATGAAGTTGTGGAAATGCCCGATCTGATTGAAATCCAGAAGAATTCTTACGACCGCTTCCTGAAGGAAGGACTGCGTGAGGTTCTCAGCGATGTTTCTCCGATTCTCGATTTTAATGGCAACTTGAAGCTGGAGTTTGTCGATTATTCGCTTGATAAGACGCCGAAGTACACGCTGGATCAGTGCCGCGAGCGCGACATGACCTATGCGACTGCGCTGAAGGTGCTCGTCCGCCTGACGAACAACGAGACCGGCGAAGTCAAGGAATCCGAAGTGTTCATGGGCGATTTCCCGCTGATGACGGAGCATGGCACCTTCATCGTCAACGGCGGCGAGCGCGTTATCGTCAGCCAGCTTGTCCGCTCCCCTGGCGTTTATTACCGCGAGAGCATCGACAAGGCCGGCAAGCACCTCTTTGACACGCAAGTGATCCCCAGCCGCGGCGCGTGGCTGGAGTATGAAATCGACTCCAACGACGTCATCTGGGTGCGCGTGGACCGCGCCCGCAAGCTGCCGGTGACCAGCCTGCTGCGCGCGCTGGGCTACGGCACGGACGAGCAGATCTATGACCTGCTCGGCTATGACGAGAAGCTGGAAGCGACGCTCGCCCGCGACGGCGGCGACGACGGCACCCGCCGTACCCGCACCGGCGCGGAGGTCAAGAGCGTTGAAAGCGGCCTGATGGAGATCTATCGCCGCCTGCGTCCGGGCGAGGTTGGCACGGTGGAATCTGCCGACAAGCTGCTGCGCTCCACGTTCTTTGATCCCAAGCGCTACGACATGATGCGCGTGGGCCGCTACAAGTACAACAAGAAGCTGGCGATCGCCGCCCGTATCCGCGGCCATGTGGCTGACAAGGACATCATCGATCCGCGTACCGGCGAGGTGCTTGTGGCTGCAGGCGAGCGCATTCCGGGCGCCAAGACCGATCCGCTGGCCAAGAAGATTCAGGACGCCGGCGTCAACGACGTCTATCTGCGTCTTGAAGACCGCGTCGTCCGCGTCATCGGCAACAATTTCGTCGACGCGCGCGAGTGGATCAGCGAAGAGGCTGTGAAGCTGGCCGGCATCAACGAGATGGTTCACCTGCCCACCCTCAAGGCGCTGCTTGAGCAGGCGCAGAAGGAAGGCATGGACGAGCAGGCGACGATCCGCCTGCTGGCTGAGAACCATGCCGCCCTGATGCCCAAGCACATCCTCATCGACGACATCGTGGCCTCCATCAGCTACCTGCTGAGCCTGCCCTACGGCGTGGGCCGCACCGATGATATCGACCATCTGGGCAACCGCCGCCTGCGCAGCGTGGGCGAGCTGCTGCAGAACCAGATCCGCATCGGCCTTGCACGCCTTGAGCGCGTCGTGCGCGAGCGCATGAGCGTGCAGAATCAGGCTGAGGTCAAGCCGCAGGAACTCATCAACATCCGCCCGGTTTCCGCGGCGATCAAGGAGTTCTTCGGTTCCTCCCAGCTCTCTCAGTTCATGGATCACACCAATCCGCTGGCTGAGCTGACGCACAAGCGCCGTCTCTCCGCGCTGGGCCCGGGCGGTCTCAACCGCGACCGCGCGTCCTTCGAAGTGCGAGACGTTCACTACTCTCACTATGCGCGTATCTGCCCGATTGAGACGCCGGAAGGTCCGAACATCGGTCTGATCGGCTCTCTGGCCACCTATGCGCGCATCAACGAATACGGCTTCATCGAAGCGCCGTACCGCATCATCGACCGCAGCGGCGACGTGCCGCGCGTCACGAACGAGATCGTCTATCTCGCCGCGGATGAAGAGGACGGCTGCTACATCGCCCAGGCGAAGGAGCCGCTTGACGAGAACGGCTGCTTCATCAACGACCGCATCGTTGCGCGCGTGCGCGCCGACGTCCAGAGCGTGGAGCCGACCCGCATCGACTATGTCGACGTGTCTCCGCGCCAGGTCGTCTCCGTTGCGACGGCGATGATTCCGTTCCTTGACCATGACGACGCCAACCGCGCGCTGATGGGTTCCAACATGCAGCGCCAGGCGGTTCCGCTGCTGTGCCCGGAGGCGGCTTTCGTCGCCACCGGCATCGAGTACAAGGCCGGACGCGACTCCGGCGTCTGCGTGCTCGCACAGCATGACGGCTTTGTCAAGAAGGTTTCCGCTGATTCCATCGTCATCGAAGACGAGCTGCATGAGTGCCATACCTACAGGCTGATCAAGTTCGCCCGCTCCAACGCGGCGACCTGCATCAACCAGCGTCCGATCGTCTCCGTGGGCGAGAAGGTGAAGAAGGGCGACGTCATCGCGGACGGCCCGTCCACCGACCATGGCGAGATTGCGCTGGGCCGCAACATCCTCATCGGCTTCATGACCTGGGAAGGCTACAACTACGAGGACGCGGTTCTGCTCTCTGAAGAGCTGGTCAAGAACGACGTCTTCACCTCCATTCACCTTGAAAAGTATGAGTGCGAGGCGCGCGACACCAAGCTCGGCGCGGAGGAAATCACCCGCGACCTGCCCAACGTCGGCGACGACGCGCTCAAGGATCTGGACGCCGAGGGCATCATCCGCGTGGGCGCGGAGGTGCATCCGGGCGACATCCTGGTCGGCAAGGTCACCCCGAAGGGCGAGACCGAGCTGACGGCGGAGGAGCGTCTGCTGCGTGCGATCTTCGGCGAGAAGGCGCGCGAGGTGCGCGACACTTCCCTGAAGGTGCCGCACGGCGAGCAGGGCATCATCGTGGACGTCAAGGTCTTTGACCGCAAGGATCACGCTGAGCTCTCTCCGGGCGTCAACCGCATGGTCCGCGTCTATATCGCGCAGAAGCGCAAGATCTCCGTCGGCGACAAGATGGCAGGCCGCCACGGCAACAAGGGCGTCGTTTCCCGCGTCCTTCGCCAGGAGGATATGCCGTTCCTGCCGGACGGCACGCCGCTGCAGATCGTTCTCAATCCGCTGGGCGTTCCCTCCCGTATGAATCTGGGTCAGGTTCTGGAGATGCACCTGGGCATGGCCTCCAAGGCTCTGGGCTGGCGCATCGCCACGCCGGACTTTGACGGCGCGACCTTTGAGCAGATCCAGAATGCGCTGGAAAGCGCCGGCCTGCGCCGCGACGGCAAGACCGATCTGTATGACGGCCGCACCGGCGACAAGTTTGACAATCCGGTTACCGTCGGCTACATGCACTATCTCAAGCTGCATCACCTGGTTGACGACAAGATGCATGCCCGCTCCACCGGCCCGTACTCCCTGGTCACCCAGCAGCCGCTGGGCGGCAAGGCGCAGTTCGGCGGCCAGCGCTTCGGCGAGATGGAGGTCTGGGCGCTGGAGGCCTATGGCGCCGCGAACACCCTGCAGGAGATCCTGACCGTCAAGTCCGACGATATCGTGGGCCGCGTCAAGGCTTATGAAGCCATCGTCAAGGGCAAGAACATCCCGGCTCCGGGCGTTCCGGAATCCTTCAAGGTGCTCATCAAGGAGCTTGAGTCCCTGTGCCTTGACGTGAAGGTGCTTGACAGCGAGCACAAGGAGATCGTCATCAAGGAACTGGAGGACGAGGAAGAGGATTACGAGCGCAGCAGCTCCGCCGTCGGCGAGGCTGACGATAGCGCCGAGAATGCCGGGGACGCTGCGGACGCCGCTGACGTCGGCGATGACGATGCGGATGACTTTGACGGCGACGACGTCTTTGACTTTGCCGACGTGCCCAGCTTCGAGGATATCTCCCTGGACGACCTGGACGGCGAGTAAGCGCTGCGCGCTGCAAGCCGCCGGAAATGAACGTATAATTAGCCCCGCCGCGCATCCGCGCGCGGCGGCGGCCTGACTTATCAAGAAGGGAGTGCACCCCTTTGTCGGAACTGACAAACCTGTCTTCGATTCAGATTTCCATGGCGTCCCCGGATCAGATTCGCGCATGGTCCCATGGCGAGGTGAGCAAGCCGGAGACGATCAATTACCGCACCCTCAAGCCGGAGCGTGACGGCCTGTACTGCGAGCGCATTTTCGGACCGACCAAGGACTGGGAGTGCAACTGCGGCAAGTATAAGCGCGTGCGCCATAAGGGCATTGTGTGCGACAAGTGCGGCGTCGAGGTGACCCGTTCCAAGGTGCGCCGTGAGCGCATGGGCCACATCGAGCTTGCGGCTCCGGTGTCCCATATCTGGTATTTCAAGGGTATCCCCAGCCGTATGGGCACGCTGCTGGATATTTCCCCGCGTGCGCTTGAAAAGGTGCTCTACTTTGCCTCCTACATCGTGCTGGATCCGGGCTGCACCAGCCTGCGCACCAACGCGATCCTGACGGAGACGGAGTACCGCCAGCAGATCACCGCCCCCAGCTACATGACCGATATCGCCATGGGCAAGCCGGCCCTGCGCGTGGGCATGGGCGCCGAGGCCGTGCAGGAACTGCTTCAGAAGCTCGATCTGGATGCGCTCAGCGAGCAGCTGCGCGCTGAAATCGCCGAACTGACCGAGAAGGAACGCGAGCGCGAAACCGAAGGCCAGAAGCGCGCCAAGGCGATCAAGCGCCTTGAGGTCGTGGAGGCCTTCCGCGTCAGCGGCAACAAGCCGGAGTGGATGGTGCTGACCGTCATCCCGGTCATGCCGCCGGATCTGCGTCCGATGGTTCAGCTGGACGGCGGCCGCTTTGCGACCTCCGACCTCAACGATCTCTACCGCCGCGTGATCAACCGCAACAACCGCCTCAAGCGCCTGCTTGAGCTCGGAGCGCCGGACATCATCGTGCGCAACGAGAAGCGCATGCTGCAGGAAGCTGTTGACGCGCTGATTGACAACGGCCGCCGCGGCCGCCCGGTGACGGGCCCCGGCAACCGCGCGCTTAAGTCCCTGTCCGACTTCCTGCGCGGCAAGCAGGGCCGTTTCCGCCAGAACCTGCTGGGCAAGCGCGTCGACTATTCCGGCCGAAGCGTTATCGTCGTCGGTCCGGAGCTCAAGCTCCATCAGTGCGGCCTGCCCAAGGGCATGGCGCTGGAGCTGTTCAAGCCGTTCGTCATGGAGCG
>JAFQOY010000068.1 GCA_017412025.1 Clostridia bacterium
ATTACGACGTGCCGATGGTGCTGCTGGTGAATGAATACAGCGCCAGCGCGTCGGAGATCCTCGCGGGCGCCGTGCGCGACTATGGCGAGGGCACGCTCGTGGGCACGAAGACGTTCGGCAAGGGCGTTGTGCAGAGCGTGTGGGACTTTGTGGACGGCACCGGCTTTAAGCTGACGACCGCGCGCTACTTCACGCCCAGCGGCGAATGCATCCACGAGGTGGGCATCGAGCCGCATGTGGAGGTCGCCCTTGACGAGGACGCTGTGACGAAGTACGGCATCAACAACCTGCCGCACGATAAGGATGCCCAGCTGCTCAGGGCGATTGAGCTGATCCGCGCGGGCGAGGTCAGGTAAAAAGGCATACGGGAAGTCTCTCCTTCGTGAGGGGCTTCTCTTTGCTTTTGGGAACGTGCTCTCCTGAATCCCACTTGAAACGACCTGGGCTGCGCCCCCGGACCCGGGACTGTATTCGAACTCCCGTATACAGCCCCGGGGTTAAGGGGCCTCAGCGGAGCTGACGCTGCACCCCTGCGGAGCGCATCCCCGCAATTGACAGCCGATTTATTTTTCCTTATAATACAAATTGAATACACATGCCCGTCTGAAGGCGGCGGAGGAAGAACGATGGCAAAATACAGAAACTACGTGATCGCGCAGTCGCTTGAAGAGGCGTACGCGCTCAACGCCAAAAAGAGCAGCGTGATCGTGGCCGGCAACATGTGGCTGCGCATGTGCGGCCTGAATAAGCAGACGGCGGTCGACCTGTCCGCCCTCGGCCTTGAGGGGATCGAGGAGACGGAGGATGCGTTTGTGATCGGCAGCATGACGACGCTGCGCGAGCTGGAGACGAGCGCGGCGCTTGACGCGGCATTTGGCGGCGCGTTCCAAAGGGCGCTTGCGCCGATTGTGGGCACGCAGTTCAGGAATACCGCGACCGTCGGCGGCAGCGTCTATGCCCGCTTCGGCTTTTCGGATGTGAGTGCGCTGCTGCTGGCGCTTGACGCGCAGGTGGCGCTCTACAAGCGCGGCTGCGTGAAGCTGAGCGACTACCAGAAGGAGGCGTGGGACAGGGATATCATCACGCATATCCGGATCGGCAAGGGACAGCGCGCGGCGGTTGAGAGCGTGCGCACGAGCGCGACGGACATCCCCACGCTGGTGTGCGCCGCCGCGCGGAGCGCGCGGGGGCTGCGCATCGTGCTGGGCGCGCGCCCGGCGAGGGCGATGATCGTCGCGGACGGCCTGGCGGCGGGGGAGATTGACTATGAGCGGATCGCGCTTGAGACGCCCATGGGCACGAACCTGCGCGCAGGCGAGGCCTACAGAAGAAAGATTGCGCCCGTGCTGATGCAGCGCGCGGCGGCGGCATGCGGGGAGGAATGACGGATGACGATTGAATTCACGCTCAACGGCGCGAAGGTGCAGGCCGAGTGCGCGGCGGACGATTCGCTGATGGCCGTGCTGCGCAGGCTGCACATGTATTCCGTCAAGTGCGGCTGCGAGACGACGAACTGCGGGCTGTGTACCGTGCTGATGGACGGGAAGGCTGTGCTGTCCTGCTCGGTGCCTGCGCCGCGCGCGGCGGGGAAGGCCGTCACGACGCTGGAGGGCATGCAGGAGGAAGCGCGGCTTCTGGGCGAGTGCCTGGCAGGCGAGGGCGCGGAGCAGTGCGGCTTCTGCGCGCCGGGCATGATGATGAACGTGTTTGCGCTGGCGAAGGAGAATCCGCAGGCGCGCGGCGGGGAGATTGACGCGTATCTGGCGGGCAACCTGTGCCGCTGCTCCGGCTATGTGAGCCAGCGCAGGGCGATTGAGAAGTATCTGGCGATGGTGTGCGGGGAGGTGCGCGCATGAGCGAAGGAGAAAACAGGATTCGCGGCGGCGTCGGCGCGCCCGTGCCCAAGAAGGATGCGCCTGCGCTGCTGACGGGCAAGCCGGTCTATACGGCGGATATCGCGCCGGAAGGATGCCTGTGCGTGAAGCTGCTGCGCAGCCCGCACGCGCACGCGCTGATCGAGACGATCGACGTCTCCCGCGCGAGAAAGGCGCCGGGCGTTGCCTGCGTGCTCACATACGAGGACGTACCCAAGATGCGCTTCACGCAGGCAGGGCAGACGTATCCCGAGTTCAGCCCGTACGACCGGCTGATCCTCGACCGGCGTCTGCGCTGCGTGGGCGATCCGGTGGCGATCGTGGCGGCGAAGACGGAGAAGCAGGCGCTGGCGGCGATGAAGCTCATCCGCGTCACATACAGCGTGCTGCCTGCGGTGCTCGACCCGGAGACGGCGATGGACAATGAGACGCTGATCCACCCGGAGGACGACTGGCGCGCGCTGGTGCCCTCCTGCGGCGCGGACAACCGGCGCAATCTCGTGGCAAGCGGCTCTGACGCGGAGGGCGACGTGGAGGCGGAGCTTGCAAAGTGCGACGTGGTGATCGACGAGGTCTACTCCACCCGCGCCAACCAGCAGTGCATGATGGAGCCGTTTTGCGCGTTTGCGCGTACGGACGCCTACGGCAGGATCGAAATCGTCTCCTCCACGCAGGTGCCCTTCCACGTGCGGCGCATCGCGGCGACGGCGCTTGACGTGCCCAAATCGCAGATCCGCGTGGTCAAGCCGCGCATCGGCGGCGGATTCGGCGCGAAGCAGACGGCGGTGTGCGAGGTGTATCCGGCGATCGTGACGAAGATGACCGGCCTGCCGGCGATGATCGTCTTTACGCGCGAGGAGTCGATGACGGTTTCCTCCCCGCGCCACGCGATGCGCATGCACGTGCGCCTGGGCGCGACGAAGGACGGCGTGATCCGCGCGCTCGACCTGCATACGCTCTCCAACACCGGCGCGTACGGCGAGCACGGCCCCACGACCGTCGGCCTCTCCGGACACAAGTCGATCCCCATCTATACGCACAACATGAAGGCGTTCCGCTTCAGCTGGGACGTGGTGTATACCAACACGATGAGCGCGGGCGCATACCGCGGCTACGGCGCGACGCAGGGCCTGTTTGCCGTGGAATCGGCGGTCAACGAGCTGGCGCACCGCCTGGGCATGGATCCGGCGAAGCTGAGGGAGATGAACATCGTGCGCGAGGGCGAGCGCATGCCCGCCTACTATGGCGAAACGGCGGAAAGCTGCACGATGGACCGCTGCATCGCCCGGGCGAAGGACATGATCGGCTGGGAGGAAAAATACCCGGCCAGAACGCTTGAAAACGGCCATGTGCGCGCCGTGGGCATGGCCCTTGCGATGCAGGGATCGGGCATATCGGGCGTGGATACCGGCGCGGTGATGATCCGCCTGGGCGAGGCGGGCGTGTACAACATGTCCATCGGCGCGACGGATATGGGCACCGGCTGCGATACGATCCTGGCGCAGATGGCGGCGCAGAGCCTTGAATGCCCGGTGGAAAACATCACGGTGCACGGCGTGGACACCGATACGTCGCCGTATGACTGCGGCTCCTACGCGTCGAGCACCACCTACGTCACCGGCATGGCCGTGGTAAAGACCTGCGAGGAAATCCGCAGGAAGATCATCCGCACGGGCGCGAAGATGATGGGCTGCGCGGAGGAAGATGCGCTCTTTGAGGGCAGCCGCGTCGTGCGCGCGGACGGCATGGCGGAAGTTTCGCTCGCCGAGATCGCCAGCGCGCATATGACGGCAGGCTATGAGGATATCTCCGCCTGCGTGGCGAACGGATCGCCGGTGTCGCCGCCGCCGTTCATGTGCGGCTGCGCGGAAATCGACCTGGATCCGCTGACGGGCGAAACGAAGGTGGTCGATTTCGTGGGCGTGGTGGACTGCGGCACGGTCGTCAACCCGAACCTTGCGGCCAGGCAGACCGAGGGCGGCATATTGCAGGGCATCGGCATGGCGCTGACGGAGTGCCCGACGGTTGACCGTCTGGGGCGCACGGTCAGCAATTCCTTCCTGCAGTACAAGATTCCCGCGCGCGTGGATGCGCCGAGCATCCGCGTGGCGTTTGAGCCGAGCTACGAGCCGACAGGCCCGTTCGGCGCGAAGTCCATCGGCGAGTGCGTGATCAATACGCCCTGTCCGGCGATTGCCGACGCGGTGTACAACGCCTGCGGCGTGCGGGTGAGGCATCTGCCGATTACGGCGGAGAAGGTGCTCTTCGGGGAAGAGAAGTGAGAAGCGAGAAGGGGAGGGGCGCTGCTCCTCCTCCTTTGGTATTGGGGATACGTCTGCGCCGATGGCGCAGGGGGACGCGCTCCGCTGCACGCGCGGCTTTGCTCCACACGGGGATGGACGTCGCCTGCGGGCGAAGGGACGGGGATACGTCTGCGCCGATGGCGCAGGTGATGTGGTAAGCTAAAATTGGACACGGAGGGGGTAGAAATCAGGCAAAGACAGTGTAGAATATAGATAAAGGAAAAACACTGTAAGACTGAGTTCTACCTGACGTGAACAGGAGGCTTACCATGAAATACAGCAAACC
>JAFQOY010000069.1 GCA_017412025.1 Clostridia bacterium
AAGTCGCCGTCGTCGATCCGGACATGATGTCCACCATGCCCAAGGGCCTGACCGCCGCGACCGGCATGGACGCGCTGACCCATGCGATCGAGGGCTTTACCACCAAGGGCGCGTGGGAAATGACCGACATGTTCCACCTCAAGGCGATCGAGATCATCGCCAGGTCCCTGCGCGCGGCTGTGGCCGGCGACGCGGCGGGCTTTGAGGGCATGGCGCTTGGTCAGTATGTGGCCGGCATGGGCTTCTCCAACGTGGGTCTTGGCATCGTGCACTCCATGGCGCACACCCTGGGCGCGGTGTACGACACCCCGCACGGCGTGGGCAACGCGATCCTGCTGCCGACGATCATGGAGTATAATGCTCCGGTGACCGGCGACAAGTACAAGTACATCGCCGCCGCGATGGGCGTTGAGGGCACCGAGGCGATGACGCAGGAAGAGTACCGCAAGGCCGCCTGCGACGCTGTGCGCAAGCTGAGCGCCGACGTGGGCATCCCGGCTGACCTGAAGGACATCGTCAAGGCCGAGGATCTTGACTTCCTGGCGGAGTCCGCGTATGCCGACGCCTGCCGCCCGGGCAACCCGCGCGACACCAGCGTGGCGGAAATCAAGGAGCTGTTCCTCAAGCTGATGTAATTGATTCAAATCAGGCATGAAAAAGGAACCTTTCGCGTTTGCCGCGGGAGGTTCCTTTGCTGTTTAGATAAACGGAATCAGCGCACCTGCGTCATCAGCAGCTCGATCATCTTCGTGCAGCGGTCCATGCTCTCGGCGCAGATGTGCTCGAACTTGCCGTGGAAGGCGTAGCCGCCGGTGCAGAGGTTCGGCGTGGGCAGGCCCATGTAGGAGAGCTTGCAGCCGTCGGTTCCGCCGCGCACGGGCTCGACGTACGGCTTCATGCCGGCCATCTCGCAGGCGCGCATGGCGTTTTCGATCAGGTGCATATGCGGCACGATCTTCTGCTGCATATTGTAGTAGGTGTCCTTGAGCGTCAGGGTGACGATTTCCTTGCCGTAACGAGCGTTAATGGTCTTCGCGGCGAGCATCATCGTCTGCTTGCGGTGCTCAAAGGCGGTCAGGCTGTGATCGCGGATGATGTAATGCAGCTCGGCGTCAGACACATCGCCCTTCATGTCGTGCAGATGGAAGAATCCCTCGTAGTTCTCCGTGCAGCGCGGGATGTCGCAGCCCGGCAGCAGGGCGTTGAATTCCATGGCGACGAGCGCGGCGTTGATCATCGTGTCCTTCGACGTGCCGGGATGCACGCTCACGCCGGAAAAGTGCACGTCGGCTGAAGCGGCGTTGAATGTCTCATACGCCAGCTCGCCCTCGGGGCCGCCGTCCACGGTATAAGCAAACTGCGCGCCGAACTTCTCGACGTCGAAATTGGCGACGCCCATGCCGATTTCCTCGTCCGGCGTGAAGGCGATGCAGAGCCTACCGTGCGGCGCGCCGCTTGCCTGGATGCTCTCCACGGCGGTCAGGATTTCGGCAATACCGGCCTTGTCGTCCGCGCCCAGCAGCGTCGTGCCGTCGCTGGTGATCAGGGTCATGCCCTTGAGGGATTTGAGGGAGGGGAAGGCTTCAATCGTCAGCATGTCGCCGCTGCCGGCGAGGAGCACGTCGCCGCCGTCGTAGTTTTCGATGATCTGCGGCTTGACGTTTTCGCCGGAGAAATCGGGCGCGGTATCCATGTGCGCGATGAATCCGAGCGCAGGCTGCTCTTCATAGCCCTTTGTCGCAGGCAGCCAGCCGTATACCACGCCGTATGAATCCACGTGCACATTTTCAAGGCCGAGGGACTTCATCTCATCGACGAGCATGTTGGCCAGGTCGAGCTGACGCGCGGTGCTCGGCGCGCAGCCGGTGCTCTCGTCGGAGGTGGTGTAGACCTTGGCATAGTTGAGGAAGCGTTCAAAAGCTCGCATATTGAAAAACTCCTTTTCGGATGATGATTTGCAGGGGCTTAGAGCAGATAGGTGACCATGGCGAAGATGACGGGCAGCGTTGCAGCGCTCATCAGCGTGGTGACGATGACCGCATGCGAGGCTGTCAGATCGTCGGGAATGTACAGCTCAGAGAGCACGCCGCAGTTTCCGGCGATCGGCATGGCGGCGCAGATGATGCACACGCCGGCGAGCATCGGGTCAAGCGGCAGAAGCTTGACGAGCACGAAGATGAGCAGCGGAATCAGAACCATGCGAAGTAAGCCTACGCGGTAGAGGCGCTTGTTGGTCAGCGTTTCCTTCAGGTCGCAGAAGGCGAGAGAGGAGCCGATGATCATCATCGCCAGCGGCGTGTTCATGGAGCCGATGGAGGCGATTGTGCTTTCGAGCACCGCGGGCAGATGCCAGCCCGTCAGGCCGAAAAACAGCGCGATGGTGGAGGCGACGATGCAGGCGTTGATGATGTTTTTCAGGCTGATCTTTGCGCCGGGCTGAATCAGGATCACGCCGTAGGAGAAGAAGAAGAAGTTGAATGTGAGGATGAACATCGACAGCAGGGCGACGCCGTCTGCGCCGTAGAGGGACTGGATGACGGGAATGCCCATGAAGCCGAGATTGGTGAAGATGAGCAGAAGCTGGTCAAGCCCGCGTTCTTCCTTCGGCGTAGGCACGATGCGCACGACGGCGGCCGCGATGAAGATCAGCGCGATAAACATGAGCACGGCGGCGCCGACTGCGCCGATCATATCGGAAGGCACGCTTTCGCTCTGCAGCACGGAAGAAATGATGACGCAGGGGGACGCGGTGTTGAGCGTAAAAGAAGAAAGCCTCTGCCTGAATTCGCGGGTGATCAGCCCGATGCGCGCAAGCGCATAGCCGGCAATCATCATCAGGAAAAGGGAAACAAGCTGGGAAAGCACACCTGCAAGATTCATATTTCAGCCTCCGTGAAGCAATAACATGAAGAAAAACAAACGTCTGACCTTATTGTACACCCAGACGCGGCGGTTGTAAAGTTTCCTTTTTTGTGCTATGCTACAGGCAGAGTATGGCAGGAATACGGAGGCAGGTTTATGGGTTATCAGGCGCTGTATCGCCGCTACAGACCATCGCGCTTTGACGATTTTGTGGGGCAGGAGGCTGTCATCAAAACCCTGCGCAGCCAGGTGACGAGCGGGCGCATTGCGCATGCATATCTGTTCTGCGGCACGCGCGGAACAGGCAAGACGTCGACGGCGAAGGTCTTTGCGCGGGCGGTCAACTGCGAGCATCCGGACAGGGGAGAGCCGTGCGGGCAGTGCGCGGTGTGCATGGCGCTCAGCGCGGAGAGCAGCCTGGATATCCTGGAGATCGACGCCGCGAGCAACAACGGCGTGGATGAGATCCGCGATCTGCGGGAAAAGGTCAAGTATCCGCCGCAGAGCGGACGCTACCGCGTGTACATCATCGACGAGGTGCATATGCTTTCCGTGGGCGCGTTTAACGCGCTGCTCAAGACGCTGGAGGAGCCGCCGGGATACGTCGTGTTCATCCTGGCGACGACGGAGCCGCAGAAGCTCCCGGCGACGATCCTTTCACGCTGCCAGCGCTTTGACTTCGGACGGATCCCTTCCCATCAGATTGTGCAGCGCCTTCGCGTGGCGCTTGACGAGGGAGGAATCGCCGCGCAGGAAGGCGCGCTTGCGCGCATCGCGCGCGCGGCCGAGGGCGGTATGCGCGACGCATGGTCGATTATGGACATGTGCCTTGGCTATGCGCAGGAGGATGGAGCGGGGCTGACGGAGGAACTGGTGCTTCAGGTGCTCGGCGCGGCAGACAGGCGCTTCCTCTTCGCGTTTGCGGATATGCTCATCGGCGCGGACGCGCCGGGCGCGCTGCGGATGATCGACGATATGATGAGAGCCGGACGCGAGGTGCAGGTCTTTGTCAAGGATGTCAGCGGCCATCTCCGCGCGCTGATGCTGGCGGATGTGTGCGGCGAGGAGCACGCGGCGCAGATTCTCGAGGTAACGCAGGAGGATGCGAAGGAATATGTCGCGCAGGCGAGGCGCACGTCGCATGCGCGCCTGATGCGGATGCTGGATCTGTTTCTGGCGAGCGAGACGGACATGAAGTGGGCCGCCCAGCCGCGCTTTGCGCTGGAGGCGGCGACGCTGCGCGCATGCGCGCCTGAGGAAAGCATACAGATGGAGGCGCTCATCAGCCGCGTCTCGGAGCTGGAACGCAGGCTGCGGGAGGGCGTGGTCGCGGCTGCGCCTGTGGCGCAGGCGCCGGCGGGCGAACAAAGGGCTCAGGCTGCGCAGACGGAGACGCCGCCGGCGCTGAAGGAAGCGCCCAAGGGCCCTGCGCCTGAAGCGGAGCGGATCTGGCAGGAAGCGGTGCGCATCCTTAAAAAACAGCCTCAGCTGTTTGGCATGGTGCGCATGGGCCGTCTGGCGACGGCGGAAAACGGGCTGTTTACCGTCGTATACGAAAAGGCGATTGGCGGCGCATATGTGAAGATGCTGAGCATGCCGGATAAAAACGAGCTGGTCGTCAGGGCGCTTGAGCAGGCGGCAGGCTATCCCTGCACATTCCGCGCGGCGATTGAAGGCACAGTGGCGGAATCGGATAAGAACATTCTGGCAGCGCAGCAGGAGCAGAAGAAACAGGCGCAGGACAACCTCAACAAGGTGTTCAGCGCATTCGGACGGGAGAATGTGAGGGTTTTGGATGAGTAAGAAGAATCAGTGGTTCAAGAGCGCGGTCGTCTATCAGATCTATCCCAAGAGCTATATGGACTCGGATGGGGACGGACTGGGCGATCTGAAGGGCGTTACGTCGAAGCTCGACTATCTCAAAGAACTGGGCATCGATGTGATCTGGCTCAATCCCTGCTACAAGAATTCCGGCGTGGACGGCGGATACGACATCAGCGACTACCATGCCATCGCGCCGGAGCTGGGCACGATGGAAGACTTTGACGAGCTGCTTGAGCAGGCGCATCGCCGCGGCATCCGCATCATCATGGATCTGGTCGTCAATCATACCTCCACGGAGCATGCGTGGTTTGTGGAATCCAGGAGCAGCAAAGACAATCCCAAGCGGGATTTCTATGTCTGGCGTCCGCCGTTTGAGGGGAAGGAGCCCAACCGTGAGTGGAGCATATTCTCCGGCCCTGCGTGGGAATATGATGAGGCGACGGGCGAGTACTACCTGCACATGTTTGCCAAAGAGCAGGCGGATCTCAACTGGGAGAACGAGGAGGTTCGCAGCGAGGTCTACAGGATGATGCGCTGGTGGCTTGACAAGGGGATCGACGGTTTCCGCATGGACGTCATCGACATGATCGGCAAGCCGCCGGCAGTGCTGCGCTGCGACGGCGGCGCGCACGGCCCCAGCAGCCATGGTCCCAGAGAGCATGAATTCCTGCGGGAGATGAACCGCGAGGTGCTCTCCCATTACGACGTGATGACCGTGGGCGAATCGGGCAGCGTCACGGTTGAGCAGGCGCTTGAATACGCATCGCTTGAGGGGACGGAGCTTGACATGATGTTCCAGTTTGAGCATGTGGAGATCGACTCGCCCGAGGGAAGCAAGTGGACGACCGGCCCTGTGAATCTGGTTGAGCTCAAGAAGGTCTTTGAGCGCTGGCAGAAGGAGCTGCATGGAAAGGCGTGGAACAGCCTGTACTGGAACAACCATGACCAGCCGCGTGCGGTATCGCACTTTGGCTGCGACAGGGACGACGAGAGCCGCATCCTGAGCAGCAAGATGCTGGGCGCCTGCCTGCATATGATGCAGGGCACGCCGTATATCTATCAGGGCGAGGAACTGGGCATGACCAACTTCCCCATGCAGGATATCAGCGAGTCGCGCGACGTCGAGGCCGTCAACGCCTGGCAGGAGCTGGTGGTTGAGCGCAAGGCGATGACGCCCGAGCGCATGATGGCCTGCCTCCGCTACAAGGGGCGCGACAACGCGCGCACGCCGATGCAATGGGACGATACGCCGGAGGCGGGCTTCACGAAGGGAACGCCGTGGATGCCGGTCAATCCGAATTATGTGCACATCAATGCAAAGGCGCAGGTCGGCGATCCGGATTCCGTATTCAGCTTCTATCAGAAGCTGATCCGGCTGCGCAAGGAGCATCAGGTGATCATCGACGGCGATTTCACGCTGCTGATGGCGGAAGACCCGAATGTATTTGCCTATACGCGCAGCGACGGGCAGGAGACGCTGCTGGTGTGCTGCAACTTCTCCGCGCAGGAAGCGGGGCTTGATGAGGCGGCGTCTGCCTGCGGCACGCTGCTGCTTGGCAACTACGCGCAGGAAGGGGATCGGCGCGTGCTCAGGCCGTGGGAGGCCAGGATCACGAGGCTGTGACCGCAGAGAGGATGTACAAGAAGGCGGAAGGGGGAGAACCTTTCCCGGCCTCGGCCGGTTTTGTTTTCCGGTCAGTCGTCATGATGCGGTTTACTCGGGGCAGACGGAAACGTCTGCCTTTTCTTTATCAGAAAAGGTTGTGTCAAAATAGTTAACGGTGATTGATGCCGGATGGAGAATCAAAGGGCGCAGGCTGCAGAAAGAAGGGACAGATGTGCAATTGAACCAAGCGAAAACGTTGTAATTTGGGGAAGCGGATCTAAAGTGTATTAACTGATGGTAAATGATATATAAAGGGATTGAACGGGAAGAGATTGACTGCGCAAAACGGAGTGTGATATAATCCTGTCAAAGGTACAGGCGAGACTGTGTGCCTGTGCAGAGTGTGAACCGAAATCAAAAAGGAGGAACATCCCTATGGCAAAGAACATTTCCCGCCGCAGCTTCCTGAAGGGCAGCGTTGCGATGGGCGCTCTGGCGACGATGGGCGGCGCCGCAATGGCTTCCGCTGAGGAGAAGGTTGCTCAGTATAAGGATTCCAGCAGCTGGGTCGTGACGAGCCAGAACATTACCTGGAATGAAGAGCACGATATCATCATCTGCGGCTACGGCATGGCTGGTACTGCGGCGTATATCGAAGCTTACGAAATCGACAACAATGTGGACGTTGCGATCTACGACAACTCCGACGAAGCGAACGCGGGCGGCCAGGCCATCGCCTCCGGCCAGTGCGTCATCTTCGTTGACCCCAACGATCTGGAGACCTGGCGTACCTACATGCGCGCGATGAACGAGCCGCATGTCATCCCGGAAGAGGATTTCAACTGGCTGACCCACGAGTTTGCGCATGACCTCGAGTGGATCCAGGCTGCGCTGGAGCCGGTTGGTTACGAAGTCGGCTACTCCGGCGGCGGCGCGCTGCGCTGGGGCACCCTGCTCGTCGAGTTCCCGGATCTGCCGGGCGCGGACTTTGTCGGCGCTACCGGTCACTTCCGTGACAAGAATGGCGGAAAGCCGTTTGAAAACGGCGGCTGCTGGAACGGCTTTGACAAGGCCGCCCGTCATCGCGGCGCGAAGCCGCTCTATGAGCATCGCGTGATCTGCCTCGTGCAGGATGCGGTGACCAAGAAGGTCGAGGGCGTCGGCGTGCAGAAGGCTGACGGCACCGTCTTCTACTCCAAGGCTCGCAAGGGCGTCCTGCTGTGCACGGGCGGCTACGAGGGCGATCAGGAAATGTACCGTCACTTCAACGGCGGCGACCGCATCTTCAACGGCGGTTCTCCGTACGTCAAGGGCGACGGCGTCAAGATGCAGATGGCTATCGGCGCGCAGATGTGGCATATGGACGGCCAGACCATGTCCTGCGGCTACTTCCACGGCATCAAGGTTCCGGATTTCGAGACCACCTTTATCCGTCAGTTCTATATGGCGCACGGCGGCTGGATGGAAGTTGCCAAGGACGGCACCCGTTACTACGACGAGGCGCGCTCCTATCAGCGTCAGCACATGAAGTACTACGAGCACGGCAAGTACGTCGACGTGCCGATCGCCCGCATGCAGCCGGTCCACATGATCATGGACGACAACTGCTTCAAGGCGCAGCCGCTCGTTAACAACTGGATCGGCTGGCCGGTGACCTGCCGCAATCCGTATCCGTGGTCTGCGGACAACTCCGTCGAGCTTGAAAAGGGCTGGATCATCAAGGCCGACACCATCGAAGAGCTGGCTGAGAAGATCGGCAAGGACCCGGCCGCGCTGAAGGCTGAGGTTGAGAAGTTCAACGCGATGGTCGACGCCGGCGCGGACGCCGATTTCGGCCGCGACATCACCACCATGGCGAAGATCGAGCAGGGCCCGTTCTACGCGATCGAAGAAGTTCCGGCGATGCCGGCCTGCTCCGGCGGCGCGAAGCGCAACATCAAGGGCCAGGTTCTCAACTGGGACAACGAGCCGATCGAAGGCCTCTACTCCGCCGGCGAGCTGGGCTCCCTGGTCTGCAACCTGTATCAGAACGGTACCTACCTGCATGAGGCGATCTGCTCTGCCCGTGCTGCGGTTGACACGATGCTCGGCGGCCGCGCTGACATCAAGCCGAGCACCGGCGGCGGCGCGAGCGCTCCGTGGGCCGAGGCTGCCGACGGCGATTACTCCGTCATGGTTCAGGGCCTCCACGATCCGTTCGAAGTCATCTACACCATCAAGGACAAGAAGCTCGTTGAGATCAAGGTCGGCGAGGGCCGTGCGAACATGTTCATGAACGACGAGCAGTTTGCCGAGTTCACCAAGGCGATCATCGACACCCAGAGCATGGGCGTTGACGCTGTTGCCGGCGCGACCATCGACTGCCAGGCCATCACCGGCGGCATCATGGATGCGTTCTCTCACAAGACCTCCTAAGATTCAGACAACTGTCCGTCTGGCAGGAAATGCAACCCAGTTGTGATTCTGCAGCGGCAGCACAAGCGCCGTGCAGCGCGGATATTCCGCGCTGCACGGTCATTTCACACAGCGCCCGTCGTCTCTTTTTCAAGGGGCGGCGGGCGCTGTGTGAGATGACCGCCATCAATACAATGCCGGAGGAAATGCATGGACGTCAAGCAGATCAAGTATTTTATGGAAGTGAGCAGAACGGGCAGCTTTACCAGCGCGGCCAAAAAGCTCTATATTTCAGCGCCGGGTCTCGTCAAATCCATGGATAAGCTGGAGGATGAACTGGGCGTGCATCTGTTTGTGCGCATGCGCACGGGCGTCACGCTGACGCCTGCAGGCCATGCGCTGGCGAGGTATGCCCAGATGTACATCAGGCAGCATGAGTTTATCCTCAGCGAGGTGAAGAAGGCGGGGCTGCTTCGCGAAGAGAAGATCGAGGTCTGCATGACGGCGGGGCTGCTCAGTTTTTTCCCGCGGGATTTTCTCTCGCGCTTCATTGTCGGCAATCCTGACGTATCGCTGAGCACGCACAATTACAGCCTGGAAGAACTGCACACGGCGCTTCTGGAGTACCGGGAGACGATCGGTCTGTATTTCGGCGAGATTGACGATCCGGCGCTGAAGGTGCTGTTTCACAGGGAGTCGCCGCTGCATGTGCTGACGTCGGAGAACAATCCGCTGATCTCCCGCAGGGAGATCAGCATGAGCGATCTGCGCCATCAGAAGATCATTCTGGTGAGCAATGATCCCGGCGTGACGCGGCAGCTCAAGACGCGGCTGGAGGGCGCGGGCTGTCCGCCTCAGATCATTCTGGACGGTACGGAATGGACGCAGGCGATGGAGCTGATCACGGGCGCGGGGTATATTTCCTTCAGCCTGCCCTATACGGCGCCGCAGGATCTCAGGATCCGGACGCGGCAGGTGAAGGATCTGGATCTGACGGTTAATTTCAATATGGCGGTTCTGCGCGACGTGACGCTGTCGGATGCGGAGCGCAGGTTTGCGGATTACGTTGTTAAACTCATGAATGCAAACAGGATCAAGCCCTGAATTGGATATAAAAACGATGGCCTCAGGTCATCGTTTTGTATAAATTACAAAAATCAATCCTTCTGTTTGTAATTTGTTGACTTTTGAGAGGAGAGAGAGTAATATAATCGCTATCAAGTCGACAACGCGGTTCAGCCGCGAAACAGGAGGAACTGAAAATGAAGAGAATTGCAATGATGATGCTGGCTCTGGCGCTTGTGTGCGTGGCTGCGTTTGCTGCGGCGGATACGCTGAAGGTCGGTATGGAGTGCAACTATGCGCCGTACAACTGGACCCAGAGCGCGGCGAGCGAAGACGCTGTTGCGATTGCTGCGGGCGGATATGCCGATGGATACGATGTGCGCATTGCCAAGCGCATTGCCAGCGAGCTGGGCATGGAGCTTGAAATTGTGAAGACCGAGTGGGACGGCCTTGTGCCCAGCCTGATGAGCGGCAAGATCGACTGCATCATCGCCGGCATGAGCCCGACCGAGGAGCGCAAGGTGACCATCGATTTCACCGAGCCGTACTACGAGAGCGAGCTGTGCGTGGTCGTCAAGAAGGACGGCGCATATGCCAATGCCGCCGCTCTGGCGGATTTTGCCGGCGCAAAGATCACCGGTCAGCTCAACACCTTCCACTACACCGTCATCGATCAGATTCCGGACGTCAAGAAGATGCCGGCGATGGAGACCTTCCCGGCGATGATCGTGGCGCTGTCCGCCGGCGCGATCGACGGCTACATCTCCGAGCGTCCGGGCGCTGTCTCTGCGATGACGTCCAACCCGGATATCTCCTATGTCGCTTTTGCCGAGGGCAATGGCTTTGAGGCTTCCCCGGCCGACGTTGCCATCGCGGTGGGCGTGATGAAGGGCAGCGACCTGACGGAGAAGATCAACGGCGTGCTCGCCGGCATCACCAGCGAGGAGCGCAGCCAGCTGATGGACGCCGCTGTTGCCGCGCAGCCGCTGAGCGAGTAATCCCCCCTGCTTTTCAGAAAGACAGGAGAAATCATACGCAGATAACCCGAAGAGGGAAGCGCAGACCGCGCTCCCCTCTTCGTCTGTCAGAAGAACCGTGAGATAGAATCGAGGAAATCATCATGCCTACGTCTTTTTTCGGCTGGGTCGGCTTCCTGCTCAAGCAGTATGGCGGCCTCTTCTTCTCGGGCACATGCATGACGCTGCTCATTGCGCTCAGCGGCACGGCGTTCGGCTTTGTCATCGGCCTGCTGGTCGCCATTGTTCGCACGATTGAGATCCCGCGCGGCATGGGCCCTGTCAAGCGCACGCTGCGCAAGCTTGCGCATATGCTGATTGCAGTCTATATTCAGGTGTTCCGCGGAACGCCGATGATCGTGCAGGCGATGGTCATCTATTACGGCTCCATGCAGTATCTGGGTATTGATATGGAGCGCACGACCGCTGCGATTCTGATCATCTCGATCAATACGGGCGCGTACATGGCGGAGATCATCCGCGGCGGCATCATTTCTGTGGACAAGGGGCAGTTTGAGGCCGCGCATTCCATCGGCATGACGCACTGGCAGACGATGACGAGTGTTGTGCTGCCGCAGGCGATCCGCAATATTCTGCCGTCCGTGGGCAACGAGCTGATCGTCAACATCAAGGACTCGAGCGTGCTGAACGTCATCTCCGTATCCGAGCTGTTCTTCCAGGCGAAGAGCGCGGCCGGCACGTATTACAAGTACTTTGAAGTGTTCTTCATCATCGCGGTCATCTATCTGGTGCTGACGGTGACGGTCAGCCGGATCCTCCGCTTCGTGGAAAAGAAGATGGACGGACCGGACAGCTACGTGATCTGCGGCTCTCAGAGCGACAGCCGCTCGGAGATTCTGGTCAGCAAGGAGCAGGAAAAGGAGGTTGACAGGCAGTGGCAGAGCAAGTGATTGAGATACGCGGGCTGAAGAAGGCCTTCGGCAAAAACCAGGTGCTCAAGGGCATTGATTTTACCGCCAACAAGGGCGAGGTGGTGTGCATCATCGGCTCCTCCGGCTCCGGCAAGTCGACGCTGCTGCGCTGCATCAATCTGCTGGAGACCCCGGACGATGGAGAAATCCTCTATCATGGCAGGGACATCCTCACGGATGAAAGCGTCAGCATGCCGCAGTACCATGCCAAGGTGGGCATGGTGTTTCAGCAGTTCAACCTCTTTGGCAATATGAATGTGCTGGAGAACTGCGTGGCAGGCCAGATGAAGGTGCTGGGCCGCACGCGCGAGGAGAGCGAAAAAAACGCGCTCAAGTATCTGACGAAGGTGGGCATGGCGGACTACCGCAACGCGAAGCCGCGCCAGCTCTCCGGCGGCCAGAAGCAGCGCGTGGCGATTGCCCGGGCGCTGGCGATGGATCCGGAGGTGATCCTCTTTGACGAGCCGACATCTGCGCTCGATCCGGAGATGGTCGGCGAGGTGCTCGCCGTCATGCAGTCTTTGGCGCAGGAGGGGCTGACGATGCTCGTGGTCACGCACGAGATGGGTTTTGCCCGCGCGGTGGCCGATCAGGTGGTCTTTATGGACGGCGGCGTCATCTGCGAGCAGGGCGCGCCGGACGAGGTGCTGGGCAATCCGAAGGCGGAAAGGCTCAAGAATTTCCTGCGCAGCATGCTCTGATCGGAGGAAGAAACAGCTTAAGGAAAGCGGAACGGATAAGCCCGTTCCGTTTTTTGCTGTGCAGGCATGATCTGTGCCCGGCGGGTATATATATGAAGAAAGAGGAAAGCCGGGAGGGAATTGCGTGAAAAGGGTATGGATGCTGCTTCTGCTTATGGCATGCATGGCTTCTGGGGGACAGGCGCAGATGAGGGTGTTTGTCGCCCGGGATGCGATGGATGAAGGTGCTGCCAGGCAGCTGATTGGTCTGCTTGCGGATGCGTTTCCGCAGGAGACGTGGCTGCTTGAGATGGAAGAGAAAGAAAGCCTTGAAGCGCTGATCATGCAGGATCGTGCGCCGCAGCTGGCGCTGTGCATGGCGCAGGACGCCATGCCCTGGGCACGGGAGGGGATGCTGCTGCCGCTTGCGCTTGAGGGACAGGAGGCCGTGCAGGAAGAGGTGCTCTCCTGCTGCAGGCTGGATGAGGAACTGTATATGGTTCCGGTCTGCGCATATCACAGGGTAATGGCGGTCAACCGTGAGATGCTTGAAAAGAAGCGTCTGGGTTATCTGCTCAATGGGACGGAGCATCCGGTCTGGTATGCGACGCAGTTTTATCAGGTCATGGAGGAATTCATGCTGGACGGCGAAACGGCGTTTGAAATCTGGCCGCCGGATGCGGAAAGCAGCGCCGGGATTGAGGCGCTGGTGCAGGTGATCGGCGGCGGAGCGCTGATGAGCGGAGACGATCAAACGGCACAGGCAGACAGCGAGGAAATCCTCGCAGGGGTCAGATGGCTTTCTGATATGGTCAGAAGCGGCATGGCCGGATATGCGCCAAGCAGGGAGAAGGCGCTTGGACGTTTCCTTGAAGGAGAAACGGCGGTATTTATCGACTGGACGCCCGATATGCAGAGGATGTACGCAGAGCGGATCCGTGAAAGCGGCATGGAACTGGCGATCATGCCGTATCCGTCCTCAATCGGCGAAACGACCCGGGTATTCTCGCTTGCGGGTGCGGCGGCCTTTGACTCGGGCGATGAGGACAGGAATGCGCTGGCGCTGCGCGCTGCGGCGTTCCTTGGAGAGGATGAACGGGCGGCGGCGATCGCCGGAGGACGAAAAACAGGCCGGGACGATGCGGCCTGGCTGCCGGATATGGAGAACTTTGAGGGCGGCGCGACCATGCGGGCGCTGTTTGCCCGCGTGCTGCGCGCCGTGCTGGAGGAGGGCGCGGATGCAGAAGCGGCGCTTTCCCTGGCGCAGACGGCCATGGAGGCGGCGGGCTGGTGATCAGGATCAAAATGTGCGCAAAAACATAAAAAAAGGCGGAAAAACGGGAAAATTTCCCCTTGCCAAACCGGGGATGGAGATGATATAATAGCCTCTGTATGAAACGGACGTTCCGCTGTGAGCGAAGTCGCGCTCAGAATGAACGTCTATGATGAAAGGAGAAATCGACAATGAGCGAGATCATCCGTGCGATCGAAAGCGAGCAGCTCAAGAAGGATCTTCCCAAGTTCAACGTGGGCGATACCCTGCGTGTCATGGTGAAGGTTGTTGAGGGCGAGCGCGAG
>JAFQOY010000070.1 GCA_017412025.1 Clostridia bacterium
ATGTCTGAGTCACTCCCATCCTTCTAACCGACTCGGTTAGACTCTAACGAAGTTGGTTAGATCTTTGGAGTATTCTCGCATGGTTTTAGAATACCGGCAAGCCGACGGGTGGTTTGACGCTTACATTTCTTCCTGCATCTCAAGATGCCTCATACTCATATATTTCTTGCTGCCCCATTGCGTTCCGGGATAAGGTACAATAAATTGCGCAAATTGAAAAAGACATAGTTTGAAGCTCTGGTAGAATGAAAGTTGCGAGCGACCATTCTGAAAGGAGAGCAAACTATGTCTGAGAAGATTGTACAACTGAACGAGGAAGTAATCAAGGGGCAACTGAAAGAACTTGTGCGCGGAAGCGTGGAAGAAACGCTGAATGGCTTGCCGGAAGCAGAAAAACTTACACAAGCCAGGCGCTATGAGTGCTGCGAACAGAGAAAGAGATATCAAAACGGTCACAGTATATGAGTTTGAGGCATCTTGAGATGTGAGAAGAAATCGCTGGTTAACAGAAGAAAAAAATAGCTATTCGTCAAGGGCTTTATGAGCGGTGGCTTCGTCATCTACTATTTGGCAGAAATATTCTACGATTAGGGATTTCAAGATTTGTTTTGAATAAAACAATCCGATTATGCGTCAGTCTGCTTTTTGATTAATTTAGCTTGGAACGTTGATTTTTCAGAAGACTCCATATCCTGCGTAGCATACTGTGCTGCGGAATGCGCTTTCCTGCAATGGAGCGTATTCTTTTTAATAGGGATGATTGTTCGGGCTGCAGCGGATAGACGTTATTCTGCCAGACCTTGTGTTCAAGCGCGCTGCGAATACGCTCAAGGATATCTGCAATATTGCTGCGGGAGGTGGCAATGTTCAGCCTGAAGTGAAGTGATCCGCCTGTGCCGAAGTCCCAGCCATCGGTGAGCAATACACGGGCATCGTGCAGAAGAAAATCGGCAATCTCGCGATGAGGACGATTCAGCGCAGAAAAATCCAGCCACATCAGATAGGTGCCTTGAGGAGCGTGACAGGAGATAGAAGGCATATGATTTTGGAGGTATGCGCAGACAAAATCACGATTCTCACAGATATACGCGCACACTGCGTCAAGCCATTCATCACTCTTCGTATAGGCTGCGTAAAGTGCGGCAGAGGAAAACAGATTGAGCGTATCACATCGTGAAAGAAAGAGTTCCCTGCTTACTCCTTTGCGGATGGCAGGGTCTTTGGCGATGATAGATGCGGAATGCAGGCCGGAAAGATTGAAAGATTTTCCGGGAGAGGTCAACATAACACAGCGGTCTGTTTCGGGCAGGGAAAGCAGACAGGTGTGCGTACAGTCAGAATCAAGGATAAATCCGGAATGGATTTCATCGGAAACGATGATGACACGGTAACGATTGGCGAGTTTAATGAGGCGCTGAAGCTCATCCTTGCTCCATATGCGACCAACAGGATTATGTGGGCTGCATAGAAGCATCATACGCACACCTTTGGAGAACTGCGATTGAATCTGCGTAAAATCCATGAAGTATCCGTCCTCTTTCTCGATAAGAGGAACTTGGATCAGACGGCGTCCGGTTTGCTCGACAGAAGAAAAGAACGGAGCGTAAACAGGCGGGAGGACAAGAATCCTCTCGCCTGTTTTGGTTAATGAACGAATGCAGGCAAGCATACCAGATACAACACCGCTGCAATGGACAATCCATTCGGACTTGCAGAAAAAGCCATATCGCCGTAAAAGCCAGGCGGCTTCAGCTGCCTTGCAGTCAGCATCTTTATCTGTGTATCCGTAGATCCCGTGTTCAGCTTTTGTACACAATGCGTCGATAATGGCAGGAGAGGTGCGAAAATCCATATCGGCAATATGCGCGGGCAGAAGGTTGTCATATCCAAAGCGTGATTGGAGTTGATCCCATTTTTTCGAATCTGTATTGTACCTGGAAGTCGGATTATCCAGATCGTTGCGATAAAGCTTGTTCATGTGACCTCCGCGATCGAGATGAATAATTAAGAAAGAAGCGATGAATCAGTTGCTGGCAGATATACGGAATAAGAAGGCGTTTATCGTATAATCGTATTATATCAAATATGTAAGACTGCGATAACGGTTTTTGCTATGCAGGAGAGAAGGGTTATTTCTGGTTGGCATGTGGATATCTCATCCGGCACTTCGACGCAGAAATGAATTTAACAAAGGAGCGTTCAGAAGATGGATGGAATAGAATTCTGGTTCAGTTGTATTGCGTGGCTAAGCAAGAGAAAGCGCAAGAGTAAATGGTTGCGTTTGCGCTGATCAACAATTACTTATGGATTGACATAGCAGTAAACTGGTTGGTTATAATCGCATCATATCACTACGCCTGTTGAGTGTCAATGATGTTCCATCGCAGCTGCGTGGTACATGATGTAAGGGAATCAAACATAGGCTGCATGTTTATGCTGCCTTGTGTTTGTGTTGTCGAGTTGATTGCGGATGGATTCATGAGGAGTGTTGTGGATCGCCATAAGCGTATATCCTCTCGATAGACTTTTCAGAAGATGCTCTGGATAATATACGCCGCAGAAGTTTAGGTATACCTCATAAATGAATATGTGAAGCAGTCGGCGTGAATGGGGTTCTGAAGAGGAGATATAAGCCATTGATGCGATATGGCGGTTGGCGCGGGGATGTGATATAATAAAGCCATAAGAGAGAATGCGCACAGAAGGAGATGACCATGAACAGAGTTCTTGTCGATGCGGACGCCTGCCCGGTGATTAGGATTGTTGAGCGCGTCGCCCAAGCGCACGGCGTGCCCGTGACGCTGCTGTGCGATACCAATCATGTGCTCATGTCGGATTATGCCGAAGTGAAGGTGATCGGTGCGGGCGCGGACGCTGTGGATTTCGCGCTGATCAACCTGTGCAGGCGAGGAGACGTCGTCGTGACGCAGGACTACGGCGTGGCGGCGCTGGCGCTTGGCAAGGGCGCGTATGCGATTCATCAAAGCGGAGGCCTTTACACGCATGACAATATCGACCAGATGCTCATGGAGCGTCATCTGGCGCGCAAAGCGAGAATGGGCAAGGGCAAGCATCATCTCAAAGGGCCGAAGAAGAGGACGAAGGAAGAGGACGAAGCGTTTGAAACGGCGTTTCGAAAGCTGCTTCAGGAAATCCAAGTATAGGTGACGGGAAAAAATAAACCGGATTTGGCAAGTAGAATTATAATTGATGTGATAGATTATCGGCGTTTATGAAAGGGACATACTTATGATTAATTGGATGTACTATCCTAAAACAAAACGTGGCGATGTGTTGTCGGAGCAAGTGATACAGGTGTTCAAACATGTACAAGATATAATTGATTCTGAGGCTCACTCGTTGCATAGTAATGAAGTCTTAGCGGAGCTAAGTTGTGGATTGGAGGAGCTTGGTTTTTCTGTTGAAAAAGGAAAACGTAACGATGAAAAAATACATGTTCCTGTATTGTTTGGGCTCAATGGACAAACACAATTGGCATTTGATGCGGATGCATATCATCCTCAAATGAAATATGTCATTGAAGTTGAGGCTGGGCGTGCCGTTGTAAACTATCAGTTTTTAAAAGATTTTTTCGAAGCGTGTTCAATGTTTGATACAGAGTACTTGTGTATCGCGGTTAGAAATGTATACCGAAATAAGAAGGACTTTGAGATTGTATGTAGCTTCTTTGATATGCTATACTCGACAAATCGAATGATATTGCCTCTTAAAGGAATTCTCATAATAGGATACTGATAATGGTTTAGGATCGAAACACTAATGTTAGCATAGTTTGCAAAGGAGAAATCACCATGCTTGAAATTGGCAGTAAGGCGCCTGATTTTACGCTCTCTGGCAAGGACGGAAACGCTGTTTCCTTGTCCGACTTTGCGGGAAAGAAAGTCGTTCTGTATTTCTATCCGAAGGACAACACGCCCGGCTGTACGCGGCAGGCCTGCGCGTTTGCGGCAAGCTACGAAGCGTTCAAATCCCTCGATGCCGTCGTCATCGGCGTGAGCAAGGACTCTGTGACTTCGCATGCAAAGTTTGCGGCGAAGTATGATATGCCGTTCATCCTGCTTGCCGATCCGGAGCTTGAGGCGATCAGGGCGTACGACGTCTGGCAGGAGAAGAAGCTCTACGGCAAGGTCAGCATGGGCGTTGTGCGCACGACGTATGTGATCGACGAAAACGGCATGATCGAAAAGGCGATGCCCAAGGTCAAGCCGGATACCAATGCGGCAGAAATTCTTGCGTACCTGATGGGAGATAAGTAAAATGCGCATCATCATATCCCCGGCCAAGAAGATGAACGCCGATACGGACACGCTGCCGTGGCGCGATCTGCCCGCGTTTCTGCCCAAGACGCAGCAGCTTCTTGACCGGCTGCGCGCGATGAATGAAGACGAACTCAAGCGCCTCTGGAAGTGCAATGATCAGATCGCGGCGCTCAACGTAGAGCGTTTGTGCGGTATGGATTTGCACAGGAATCTCACGCCGGCCATCATCGCCTACGAGGGCATTCAGTATCAGTACATGGCGCCGGACGTGTTCACGCAGAGGGAATATGACTACGTGCAGGAGCATTTGCGCATCTTATCCGGTTTCTATGGCGTGCTGCGTCCGCTGGACGGCGTAACGCCGTACCGGCTGGAAATGCAGGCAAAGCTCAGAATGGGCGAGGCGAAAGACCTTTACGCATTCTGGGGGAACGAGCCGGCGCGCAGCGTACTGAATGAAACGGACTGCGTGATCAATCTGGCCTCCAGGGAGTACAGTATCTGTATTTCGAAATATCTGCCCAGGGATAAGCGGATGATCACCTGCGTCTTTGGAGAAGAGAAGGACGGGAAGATTATCGAAAAGGGCACGATGTGCAAGATGGCGCGCGGCGAGATGGTGCGCTTCATGGCGGTCAATCGGATTGAAGAGCCGGAGAGACTTAAAGCGTTTGAAGGGCTGGATTACCGTTATTCAGCGGAGCATTCTGACGACAATACCTATGTGTTTGTGCTGCGCAAAAAGAAGAAGCAAAAAGAGTTTGAGTAAAGACGAGAGAGGAAACAGCAAATGGCGCAGAGCGAAGAACTCTGCGCCATGTCTGTTTAGCGGAATGTTTTCAATGGGTTACGATTTCTCCGGGCCAGGCGTTGATTCCGCCGAACTCCACGATGTTGGTATAGCCGAGCTTGACCAGTTTCTCCGCAGCCTGTCTGGAACGGTTGCCGCTGCGGCAATAGACGAGAATGAGCTGCTGTTTGTCGGGCAATCCGGGAATCTCTTCTGATCCGATGGTTTCATTCGGAATGCAGATTGCGCCGGGAATGTGCCCGCTTTCATATTCAGCAGCCGTGCGGACGTCAAGGATAATGTAGTCCGTTTCACTGTCCATCAATTCCATAGATTCCTGCATGCTGACCTGACGATAAGTATCTGTGCTTGCTTTGGGAGCGGCGCGCGCAGTTACGACCAGCACAGATGCGAGCAGAAGCGGCAAGAGGAGCTTCATATACAATCCCTCCCATCCAATGGATGCTTTCAGATCAATTCGGTCTTCCACAGGCCATGGAGATTGCAGTAGGCATAGACCGCCAGCGGCTTGTCATCGACCAGATGGAAGACGACGTTCGGCGCTTCGCCGGGCGCGAGGTATTTGCGCTGGCTGCCGCGCTGGGTGACAAGCTGTACCCATTCGATGTAGTGTGCATTCTGCATCGGGTGATCCACACTGCCGACATTTATGGTGACGACGCTGCCGTCAACGGTTACAGCCGGAATGTGCTTTTCGCCGCTGGCTTCGGTGGTATTGGGAATCAGCTCGTCCATCTTCATGCCGCAGCAGGAAGGAGAGACGCCGGAATCATGGATGGTCTCAATGACGAGGCCGCAATCGGGACAAATATGGAACTTGACGTTTTTCATAATCTATTTCCTCCGTTTTGGGGTTGTTTTTTCTGATGGCCGTATTGTATCAGGATATCGTGTGCAGTTCCGTGATAAAATCACATTGACAGAGGATCTTGCGCGTTTGCCTGTGCAGCGCTGGTCAGGGCAGCATTTGGGACCTGTTTCACCAGCAATACCTTGTGGTCCGGCAGGCCCGGCGGCACCGACGGATCCCTGTGGACCGGCTGGGCCAGGTGTGCCCATGGGTCCTTGGGGGCCAACTGGACCGGGCGCACCGGCGGGGCCCTGAGGTCCCATTGGCCCGACTCTGTCTGCAGGGACTTGGGACATAGGTGGATAAACTGGGCGGCACGTGCAGTTTGAACATGGCGGAAAGTGGCAGTCCATGCAGCCGCATGGATCAATGGGCGTGCATGGCCATGGCGGACTGTTCATACAGCAGGAGCGGGTGAAGCGCTGCCGGATGCTCGGGGTACGCTTCCGGCATATGATGGTCGGAACTGCGATGTGAACGCCCAGCAGGCGCAATGGAGCAGTCGGCCTGCACGATGAGCGGAGCCTTGCGGGTTTTTGCGCCTTTTCCATCCGCGCAAGTCATCTGCGGATCCTGAACTTGCATAGCCTTTTCGGAGGTGATCGCATATGATCGAACAGTTTATCCTGTTTTTTCTGCAGGACGCCCTCTTTATGCTGGGGTATCTCTCTCAGGGAAATGCATTTCCCAAACCGCTGAGCAGGGATGAGGAATCGCGTCTGGTGGAGGCTGCGGCAAAGGGGGACAGGGCGGCGAGAGAAAAGCTGATTGAGCACAATTTGCGCCTGTGCGCGCATATCGCGCGGAAATACACGGTGCCGGGGTATGATCAGGACGACCTGATTTCTATCGGCACAGTTGGATTGATCAAGGGAGTCAATACATATAAGAGCGGAACGGGAACGCAGCTGAGCACCTATTGCGCGCGATGCATAGAAAATGAGATCCTCATGTGCCTGCGTGCCAGCCAGAAGCGGAAGGGCGAGGTATCCCTCCAGGAACCCATCGGCGTGGATGCGGAAGGAAATGAGATGACGCTGATTGACGTGATGGGCACGGATGAAGATGAAGTGCACGGCCAGGTGGAACGGCGGATCAGCCTTGAGCATGTGCGTGCTCTGGTGAAGGAGTGTCTCCGGGGGAGGGAACGCACGGTGATCGAGATGCGATACGGATTGCTCGACGGCCGGATATATGCGCAGCAGGAGGTTGCCGATCGCCTGGGCATCTCGCGCTCGTATATTTCGCGGATTGAAAAGAAAGCGATGCAGAGCCTGAAGGAAGCGTTTGAAAGCGGAAGAAAAGCATGAATCGGTATTGACAGAAAACGCAGACGTGATATCATGAAGCCGGATTGCTGAAGAGGATGGGAGCGGACGGAATGATCTGGTGGATGATTGCCGCTGTATGTGCGTTTTTTGTCAAGGGGCTGTGCGGCTTTGCCAATACGCTGGTGTTTACGGCGGTCATGAGCTTTGGCGTGAGCAATATTGCGATTTCGCCGGTGGAATTGCTGCTGGGTTATCCGACCAATGCGCTGATTGCGTGGCGGGAGAGAAAATCCATCGAATGGAGGCTGTGCCTGCCGCTGGCTGCGCTTGTCGTTCTGGGCAGCATACCGGGCATGCTGCTGCTGAAAAACGCGGACGCAGGCGCGATCAAGGCGCTGTTCGGCGTGCTGATTGTGGCGCTTGGCCTGGAGATGCTTCTTCGCGGCCGCAAAGGCTCCGGGGAGAAGGAAAGCAGAGGATCGCGGACGGCGCTGGCTGTAATCGGTCTGCTTTCGGGCGTGCTGTGCGGTCTGTTCGGCGTGGGCGCGCTGCTTGGCGCATACGTCGGGCGGACGGCAAAGAACAGCAGCGCATTCAGGGCAAACCTCTGTTTTGTGTTCTTTGTGGAAAATACGCTGCGCATCGTTACCTATACGGCGGCGGGGATTCTGCATGCAGGGCTGCTTGGGCAGGCTGCGATGCTTGTGCCGTTTATGCTGCTGGGGCTGTATCTGGGGTTTGCCGCATGCGGCAGGCTGAATGAGCGTGTGGTTCAAAAGGCGGTCGTCGTGATGCTGATTATATCCGGCATGGTGCTGATTGCCGGAAATATCTGAACCGGAGGCTGAAAGGGCGGATATCGCAGGGCGGATTTGCCCGGGCTGCGCACTGTTTTTGGCATTCAGAGCAAAAATACTTGATCTTTGAGGCAAGACGTGTTAGAATAACAAATACGAATGTACTTTGCCTCATATGCCTTTCTTCAGGAAAGGCTTTTGGCATGCATGAATAATTCATTTCGATATTATGGAGGGATTCCACATGATTACTGCAGGCGATTTCCGCAAGGGCGTTACCATTGAGTGGGAAAACGGCGTCTGGTCCATCGTTGATTTCCAGCACGTTAAGCCGGGCAAGGGCGCTGCGTTTGTTCGCACCAAGCTCAAGAACGTCATGACCGGCGCTGTCGTCGAGCGTTCTTTCAACCCGACCGATAAGCAGCCGCGCGCGACCATCGAGACCAAGGAGATGCAGTACGTCTACACCGACGGCGAGTTCTACTACTTCATGGATCCGGAGAGCTTTGAGCAGATCCCGCTGACGCTGGATCAGGTCGAGGACGCCATCCGCTTCATGAAGGAAGAGACCATGGCAACCATCCGCTTCTACAAGGGCAAGGCGTTCTCCGTCGACGCGCCGAACTTCGTTGTGCTCGAGGTGACCGACACTGAGCCGGGCTTCAAGGGCGACACCACCAGCAACACCACCAAGCCGGCGACCCTGGAGACCGGCTACCAGATCTCTGTGCCGCTGTTCATCAACATCGGCGACAAGATCCGCGTGGATACCCGCGACGGTTCCTACATGTCCCGCGCGTAAGTCTTTGATTCTGTATTGGGCAGAAAGAAAGGCGGCCTGACCATGAGCAAAATGAGCGAAAAGGTTGCATATCTGAAGGGATTGGCGGAAGGCCTTGGCGTAAACGGCGATACCGAGCAGGGCAAGCTGATGCTTGCGATGATCGATGTGCTGGATGCGTTTGCCGAGGAGTGCAAGAACCTTGACGATAAGGTTGAGGAACTTGAGGAGTACGTCGAGGATATCGACAACGACGTCAGCGATCTGGAGGAGGCGCTGTTCTCTGAAGAGGATGACGACGAGGAAGATGACGAATACGACGACGATGAAGAGGATGACGACGATGCTCTGATCGAGTACGAGTGCCCGCACTGCGGCACCGTGATCTTCTTTGACGAGGAAGCGTTTGACATGGAGCAGGAGCATCTTTGTCCGAACTGCAACCGCAAGGTATTTGAAGAGGATGAAGAGCCGGAAGACGAGGAGTAATCCTCGGGTGGGTTGACCACAGGAAGGCTATGAGGGGGACTGATGCGGGACAGCGCAAGTATGCGTTTCCGCACAGTCTCCTTTTTTGATCGATGTACCGGGCGATTGGCCCAGAGAGAAACGGTAAAGGTTGTTGACATGAAAAAGCGTATCTCTTTTCTGATGCTTGTTCTGCTTGTGCTGCTTGGCGCCTGCGCGATGGCGGAGGATATCGTGTATACCGGATCCGTCACCAAGAACATGACGATCCGGAAGAAGAAATCCACGTCTGCAGCAAAGGTGGATAGCGTGGAGGCGGGCGAGACCATCCACATTCTGGAATACGGCCAGGAGTGGACGCGCGTGGAGAAGGACGGAAAGACGGGCTATGTGCTCAGCAAGAACGTCGTGGATCTGGCGCTGGCGGACGGTTATGATGACGAGGGGCAGGCGCTGTATCGCGGCGTGGCGTCCAAGGAACTGACTGTACGCGAAAAGAAGAGCAAGTCGGCGCTGCGGATGCAGATGCTGGAGGAGGGCGAAACCGTCCACATCCTTGCGCTTGATAAGGAATGGTTCCAGGTTGTCAAGCACGGCGTTGTCGGCTATGTGCTGGCCAGCGGCATCGGCAGCCTCGAAGCCGCCCGGGAGGGGATGGAGATCCCGCAGGAGCTGATTCCGCCGCCGCCGTTTACGGCCGTGTATAAGGCCATGGCGGACGTCAACCTCTCCATCCGCAGGAATGCGGACGCAGATTCAAAGCTCATGGGCACGGTGTACGAGAAGGAATACGTCGACGTGATGAGCGTTGACGGGGAATGGGCGCATGTGAAGAAGGGCAGCGCCGAGGGCTATGTCCGCGCGAAGCATCTTCGCTACTTTGAACGGTATGATCCCTACGGGCCGTATGTGCCGGGCGTGACGTGGTATCCCTATGCCGCTGCGGCGACGGAGGATACGGAGATCATCGACGATGCGACCGGCGAAACGCTGCAGGTTGTATCTGCCGGCAGCATCATGGCCGTCAGCGCGCTTGACGAGCGCTTTGCGGTGACGCTTCCGTATGACCGTGTGACTGGGTGTGTGCAGGCGACGGGCAATCTGGAGCTTGAGTCGGTCAAGGCATGGGACGAGGCGCAGATGGGCGACCTGATCGCGGTGTATTCCACCTACTACGACCCGGTGCAGCAGACACAGGAACAGATCGGTCGGTTCCACAACATCATGCAGGGTGTTGAGCGCCTGCAGGATGTGATCATCGCGCAGGGAGAGAAGTTTTACTTCAACGATTACTGCGGACCGTATACGCTTTCCAACGGCTATATGGAAGGGCCGATCATCAACTACGTTTCAAGCGACAAGCTTGGACCCGGCGGCGGCATCTGCCAGGTGTCGACCACGCTTTACAATGCCGTGCTTCAGGTGCCCATCGAGATCATCAAGTGGCAGGTACATTCCTCCTACGGCATCTCGTACGCGCCGCTGAATTTTGACGCGGCGGTTGGCGCGGGCAACATCGATTTCCGTGTGCGCAATACGCTCCCGTATGACGTGCGCATGGCGCTGCAGGCTGTCGGCGGCGTGCTGACTGTGCGCCTGTACCGGGCCAGCTGATGCGGCGTGCGCTTCGGGCTGTATGGACGGCCCTGATTCTGCTGGCTGCGCTGACGGTGTGCGCGGCTGCGGAGGAGAAGGATACAAAAGAGACGCCGCAGTTTTACGGCGTCATCGGGACAAAAATGCATATGCGCTATAAACCGCAGGAGAACGCCTCCTCGCTGATGCTGCTGGAGCCGGGAACGGTTGTGGATGTGTACAGCAAGGGGCGGACGTGGACGCGCATGGCACATGAGGGCCGGATCGGTTATGTGAAGACCAAGTACATTGAGCTTGTCCAGCGCAAGGATCCGTTTCAGGGGCCAATGCCCGGCACGCGTGCGCATGCGGCGGTCGGCTTTGTGCTGGAGGATACGAGCTTTACGGCGGAAGGGTACAAAAGCGCCGTCCGCGTCAGCCGCGGGGCGTGGCTGTCGATTGAAAAGCTCAGCGACGGAAAAGCGTATTTTCCGTACATGCGCGCGGCGAAAAATGCCAGCGTAAGCGCGGATAAGCTAAGAATATATGAATTCATCCCGTGGGACGAGGCGAAACCGGGCGATCTGCTCCATGCGTTCACAACGTTCTACTCAACCAGTCAGACAAAGGAAGGCAATACCGGCAGGATGTACAACATTGCTCTGGCGGCACAGAGGCTGACGGGGATACGGATTGAGCCGGGCGAAAGCTTCTCCTTCAACGCGATTTGCGCGCCGTATACGCGGGAGAACGGATATAAAACCGCGCCGGTGCTCGGCGGAGAGAGTGATATGGGCTATGGCGGCGGCGTATGCCAGGTCTGCTCCACGATTTATAACATTGCGCTGCGCGTGCCGACGGTGATCGAGGACATGAACTGGCATGCGCAGGCAGGCACGAGCTACCTGCCCGGCGGCTTTGATGCGACGGTCAGCGATGAAAAGGACATGGTGTTCCGCAACATCCTGCCCTATGCGCTGCGCCTCGAGTTTGAAAGCCAGGACGGCGTGATGACCGCATTCCTGTTCAGGGATTACGAGTGACGGTTACGGAGGACAACGTGAAGATACTGATTGCAAATGACGATGGAATCCTCGCGCCGGGCCTTGCGGCGCTGGTCAGGGCGTTTTCCGGCGCGGGGCATGAGGTGATCGTCTGCGCGCCGGATGCGCAGCGCTCCGCCGCCAGTCACAGCATGTCGTTTTCTCCGATTGCTGTGAAGGAAACTGCGCTTGATGGCGCTGCGAGGGCTTATGCCATCGGCGGTACGCCGGTGGACTGCGTGAAGCTGGGGGTATGGAAGCTCTGCCGGGACGTCGATTATGTCGTCTCCGGTATCAACAAGGGCTATAACTGCGGAACGGATATCCTGTATTCCGGCACGGTCGGCGCGGCGAGAGAAGCGGCGATGTTCGGCTATCCGGCGATGGCAGTTTCCCTGGCAGCAGAGCGCGAGGATCTGTATGATCATGCCGCGCAGATGGCGCTTGAGATGTTTAATAAGCAGCTGGAGCATCCTCTGCCTGCGTATGCTGTGCTGAACCTCAATTATCCTGCGCAGGAAGTGCCGGAGGGGATTGTCTGCGTGCCGATGGCAAAGCGTTCCCATTACATTGAAAACTATGTCCGCAGGGAAGAAGCGGGCGGCGTTTATTATGTCATAGACGGCTATCCAGACCCGCATGCGCCGGAAAATGCAGACGACTGGACGATGCTGCGGCGCGGCTATGCGACGGTGACTGTGCTCGGCCACGATTTGACGGATTACGGAGCCACAGATGCTTTCGGGCGTTATCTGTGAATCAAAAAAGAAAAATGATGCAGGAAGTGGAAAACTTCTTGCATTTTTTTCGCGTGTTTGATACAATGGGGACAGATAAAATGCATCGATACTGCTTCAGGAGGGCGAATATACTATGCAGGACATGCAGGACATGATGCGCAGACTCAATCAGTCCGGTAAACGCCTGAGCAAGGGCCACCGCAAGATTGCCGAGTACATCGTGGAGCATTATGACAAGGCGGTGTTTATGACCGCATCCAAGCTGGGCGAGAAGGTCGGCGTGAGCGAATCGACCGTCGTGCGCTTCGCCTCGGCGATGGGCTATGAGGGCTATCCGCAGCTGCAGCGCGCGCTGCAGGAGCTTGTGCGCCACTGGCTGACGGCTGTGCAGCGCTTTGAGATGGCAACGGATATCGACCAGAGCGAGGTGCTGCGTACCGTTCTGCATGCGGACATGCAGAACATCCGCACCACGACGGAGGAGATTGACGCCGCTGCGTTTGACGAGGTGGTTGACAAGATCATCGCTGCACGCCATATTTATGTGATGGGTCTTCGTTCTGCGGCGCCGATTGCGCAGTTCCTGGCCTATTACCTCAACTTTATCTTTGATAATATCCGCATCGTTTCGGAGGCGAGCGGCGATGTGTTTGAGCAGATCAGCCGCATCAACGAGACGGATCTGCTCTTTGGCATCAGCTTCCCGCGCTATTCCACGCGCACGCTGGAGGCGATGAGCTTTGCCAAGGCGCGCGGCGCGCAGGTTGTTGGCCTGACGGACGGCCCCATGTCTCCGATCTGCGCATCGAGTACCGTCTGCCTGACGGCGAGAACGGACATGGCCTCCTTTGTCGATTCCATGGCTGCGCCGCTGTCGGTCATCAATGCGCTGATCGTGGCGCTGGGCCTTCGCCGCAAGGAGGAGCTCAGCGAGCATTTCCGTCTGATGGAAGGAATCTGGGATGAGTACAGAGTCTATGTGGGCAAGGACAAGGCCTGACGTCGCCGTTATCGGCGGCGGCGCTGCGGGCATGATGGCGGCGCTGCAGGCTGCCTGGGCCGGAGCGAACGTCGTGCTGCTTGAGAAAAACGAAAAGCTGGGCAAGAAGATCTATATCACCGGCAAGGGCCGCTGCAATGTGACCAATGCCTGCGATACGGAGGATTTCTTCAGGCAGGTGCCGCGCAACAGCCGCTTTCTCAATGCGGCTGTGCGCCAGTTCACGTATGAGGACGTCGTTTTGCTGCTTGATATGCTCGGCACGCCGACCAAGGTGGAACGAGGGAACCGCGTATTCCCTGTGAGCGACAAGGCGAGCGATGTCACGCGCGCGTTTGCCCGCGGCATGAAGGACGCCGGCGTTCAGGTGGAACTCAATACCGCCGTCTCGCATATCCATAAAAACGGCGATGTGTTTGAGATCGCGCTGGCGCAGGGCGGCGTGCTTGAGGCGAAGAGCGTGATCGTCGCCACAGGCGGCATGAGCTACCCGTCCACGGGCTCCACGGGCGACGGCTACGCGTTCGCCAGGGAAAACGGGCATACGGTAACGCCGCTGTCCGGTTCGCTCGTCGGGTTGACGATCGATGAAAAATGGCCGAAGCTGCTGATGGGCCTGTCGCTCAAGAACGTGCGCGTGAGCGCGCAGATGGGCAAAAAGCGGATATATGACGAGCTGGGCGAGATGCTCTTTACGCATTTCGGCGTCAGCGGTCCGCTGATCATCGAGCTGAGCAGCCATATGCCGGAGGATTTTTCCGCCGTGAGCGTGACGCTTGACATGAAGCCCGCGCTTACGCCCGAGCAGGTGGATCAGCGGCTTCAGCGGGAGTTCCAGGAGAATGTGCGCAGGCAGCTCTCTTCCGTGCTGGTCAGCCTTATGCCCTCGCGGATGGGGCCGGTGTTTGCGCAGCTGTGCGGTCTTTCGCCTGAGCAGCCGATCAACCAGATCACGCGGGAGCAGCGCCTTCAGATCGGCAGGATGCTCAAGGCGCTTCCGCTGAACGTGACGGGAACGCGGCCGATTGAGGAGGCGATCGTCACCAGAGGCGGCGTTAACGTGCTGGAGATTGCGCCGGGAACGATGATGAGCAAGACTGTGCCGGGGCTGTACTTTGCAGGCGAGGTGCTCGATGTGGATGCGCATACCGGCGGATTCAATCTGCAGATTGCCTTTTCTACCGGCGCGCTTGCAGGCAAGAGCGCGGCCGCATATTGCATCAAGGCGTAAAGTCCGCCGGAATGAAGTATCCGGGGAAGAAAGCATGCGGATGCGCAGTGATGAACATGACAAAAGCGGCCAGAGACGGCCGCTTTTTGCGCAGGACGTGTATTTGGATGGCAAAGCCGCATGAAGGAAAGAAGGGATGGACATGATCGGACGCAGAGAGGAAGAACGCAGGATTTATGAGCGCAGCGCGAGGCTGATCGTGCTGCTGGCGCTTAGACGGCTGTACCCTGCGGCCAGGCTGCGCGTGGAGCACAGCATCGGCCACGGCGTATACATGAGCGTGGAAGGGCAGAGCCTGACAGCGGCCGTCGTACGCAGGATTGAAACGGAAATGCGCAGGATCGCCAGCCAGGATCTGCCGATTACCATGCACCGCTGGACGCGCGAACAGGCGATGCGCTATTTTGAAGAGGTGGGACAGCAGGATACCGTCCGTCTGCTGGCATATCGCCCGTTTGATTATTTCAACGTCTATACCTGCGACGGGATGAGCGAATACTTTTACGGGGATATGGCGGCGTCCACCGGGCAGATCACAAGCTTTGCGCTGCGGTTTTATTATCCGGGCATGGTGCTGCTGCTGCCGGGCGACGATCTGAGCGGGCCGCCTGCGCCGTTTGCCGAGAGGCCGAAGCTGATGCGCACATATGCCGAGGCGAATGAGCACTCCCGGATTCTGCAGTGCGAGAGCGCAGCGGATCTCAACGACATCATCGCCCGCGGCGAGGCGCGCACGTTCATCCGCGTCAATGAGGCGCTGCAGGACCGCACAATCGCGCATATTGCGGAGCGCATCGTGGCGCGCGGCGCGCGGATTGTGTTTGTCGCCGGGCCGTCCTCAAGCGGAAAAACGACGTTTGCCAACAGGCTGAGCATTCAGCTGCGCGTGAGCGGCAAGCGCCCTGTTGCGATCTCGCTGGATAACTATTACCGCAACCGGGAGGACATCCCGCTGGGAGAGGACGGCAAGCCGGATCTGGAATGCCTTGAATCCATCGACGTGCCGCTGTTCAACGAGCAGCTGGTGGAGCTGCTGGCCGGGCGGGAGGTGGAGCTGCCGAAGTATTCGTTCTACACCAAGCGCCGCGAGGACACGGGCACGCGAATACGCGTTGACGCGGATCAGGTTCTGATTGTCGAGGGCATCCATGGGCTCAACGATGCGCTGAGCGCAGACATTCCCAGCGAACTCAAGTTCCTCGTGTATGTCAGCGCACTGACGCAGCTGAATCTGGATGGGCATAACCGCATCCGCACGACGGATGTGCGCCTGATGCGCCGCATGGTGCGCGACCGCAGGACGCGCGCAACCGGCGCGGTGGAGACGATGGAGATGTGGGATAAGGTGCGCGCGGGAGAGGAAAAATACATTTTCCCGTTCCAGGAGCGGGCGGATGTGATGTTCAATTCCTCGCTGCTTTACGAGATTGCGGTGCTCAAAAAATACGCATATCCGATGCTGCTGGAGATTGCGCCGGACAATCCGCACTATGTGCGCGCGCGCAGGCTTGTGAAGTTCCTGCATTATTTCAAGGACTGTGAAGAGGAGAGCGAGATTCCGCCGACGTCCATCCTGCGGGAATTCATCGGCGGCTGTACGTTCTACGGCGAATGATTTCCCCAAAGCTGGCGGCGATGCGCTGTGGCATGATTTTCATGATGAAAAACGCATGAACCGCTGATACTTTTCCCTCTTCCGGCGCACAATAGCGCCAAGGAGGCGAATCAAGTGAAAAAAGGTTATTTGGCCCTGCTGATGATGATCATGGCGGGCATGGTTCTTGGCGGCTGTGCGGCAGGAAACGCCAGCGGTACGACTGCGACGGCGTCGCCGATTGAGACAGACAGCCCTGCGCCGACAATGAGCATGGCGCCGACGATGCAGCCCTCCGCCGGCGTGACGGACGGCATGACGAACGGCATGCAGGAAAGCGGCATGCAGGATAATGGCATGCGGGATAACGGCATGGCGGGCAATGGTTCCGACGCGCCCGTATCCGCGATGACGCCGGCGCAGGCTGGAAAGCTTGCGGATGAGATTGAGGAAGCGGTTGAGCGCATCAGCGAGATCGACGATGCGGAGGTCGTGGTCAGCGACGACCGGGTGCTGGTGGCTGTGGAGTTTGACGATCAGTACAGCGCAGGCCTTGACGAGCGCATGAAGCAGATGATTGAGGAAGCCGTGCAGAATGTCGATGAAAACCTCACCGATGTGGAGATTACGGACGATGATACGCTCTATGGCCAGGTGAAGGGGCTGGGCGAGCGTCTTGCCCGGGCAACCGGCCTTGACGAACTGGCGGATGACTTTGGCGATCTGTGGGATCGCATCACCGGCATGTGACGGGTATTGGGATGAACTGAACAGAGAGAACCGGAGAGCCTCTCCGGTTCGGACCGCCGGCAGAGGGCTGCCGGCGGTTTTTGCTGTGAGGTTTATGGTGCGTTTCTGAAGCTGCCGGCTGGAGAAGCGCAGGCGGCCATGCAGCGGCGCTTTGGGGATGGTGGGGAAAAAAGTATGGCCGCAACGGTATTGACTGTTGTAATTTGCCATGTCATAATAACCATAGAGGGCACGACATAGCCTGAAGGGAAAACAGATGAGGAGGAAAGAGGATATGAGGAACGGAAAGTGGATCCTTTCGATGATGCTGGCGGCGCTGATGTGCTGCGCGATGATCTCCTGCGCAATGGCGGTCGAGCCACTTGAGATCACATCGACCGTCGACCATGGCAACGGCAAGGTGACCATTGAATGGAACAATCCCAACGGCGGAAATGTGACCGTGGGCAGCCTGGTCAATGGAAGTCAGGAGGCCGGAAACCGGATCAACATCGAGCAGGATATTTCGGGCAATTCCTATACGTTTGAGGATCTTGCGCCGGGGCTTGACTATATTCTGCTGGTCATGCCGGAGCTTGACATTAACAACGCCGGACTTGACGTCGTCACGGTGAAGATTCCGCCCGAGTTTGACGCTTTCGGCCTGTCGCTGAAGGAATCCTATCTGATGTATGCGCAGTTCAAGGAGGGCGGCGGATATTCCTACAACTACGCGGCGGATCTGTCAACGTCCAAAATGCTCGATCTGCTGGATGAAAGGGCGTTCCTGGTGAGGCTGGATTTCCGTCATCCGGTATTCAGGAATTCCAGAACGCTTCCGATTCTGACCGTCGTGACTTCACCCACGGGCTATGTGATGACGCACTACGGCGAACTGAAGATCCCGAAGGATCACGCTGGCTTCTGGCAGACGACGATGCTGATGAACGACCATCTGATGACCATGTATGAGGATCACGGCAGCATCCCCACGGGCAAATACAGGGTGCAGGTTTATGTGGATGGCGCTTCCTTGGGCGAGACGTCGTTTACTATCGATTGATCCGCAGGAAGCTCCGGGCTGAAGGCGGCTGGATACCTATGGCATGAATAGCAGAATCCCCCGATCCGGCTTTGGCTGGATCGGGGGATTGCGTATGCCGGAGCAAACAGGCGCATGAAGCGGAGAATTGCCTTTATGCAGACAGCAGGACGCTGTGGAAACAGGAAAAAGCGTGCGCGAAGAAAAAGGCCCGGACGTGAAAGCAGAAAACATATCATAACATTAGAAAAGCCCGGAAGCGAGAGGATGATTGTGTTTTGCTGTCATATCCTGTATAATACAGGAAACATATCCAACAGAATGCGGACGGGAGATGAATGCTGCCATGGATAGAGAAGAGCGCACGGGCAGAAGCGCTGCGGCGCTTGAACAGATGCAGGCGCAGATACAGGCGTTTTCCGATGCGGTGGAAAGAGCCGGGACGGCCATGCGCGCCAGGGATGCAGAAAGGTTTCTTCGGCAGTACGAATGGCTGCAAAAAAGGGTGCACGCTGCGCTGCATGAGGGCGGATGGACGGAGGCTGCGCTGCTGCAGGCGCTTTGCGATGCGGCAGTGGAGTGCTGGCGGCTTGAGCGCATATGCGAAAAGGCGGTTATGCGCATGGATCTGCTGCATGCGCAGCCGTTTGCAAACAGGTACAGCTGGTTCAGATCGCGAATGGATGATGCGCTGATGACGGCGGGCATCCAGACGGTGGATCTCACGGGCGAAATCTACAGCGTGGGCATGGCTGTGTCGGCGCTGAATGCAGATGAGTTTGACGATGAGAACGCGAGGGTTGTGCAGATGGTGGACCCGATTGTGATGGCGGACGGACATGTGCTGCGCACAGGAACCGTCATGCTGGGATGAATGAATCGGGCAACAGAACTGCGGAGGGGCAACGAAATGGGATACTATATCGGAATTGACCTGGGCACTACCAACAGTGTGATCTGCTCGTATGACACGAAGAATACGCAGGTGTACAAGAGCCCGGAGCAGAGCGACGTGACGCCGTCTGCCATCTATGTGGACAAGCGCGGCAGGCGCTATTACGGACGGCGCGCCTATGAGATGGCGCCGCTGAATGAAAAGAACGCCGCGACGCTTTTCAAGCGCTATCTGGGTACGGGCAAGACGTTTGCCTTTGAGGCCACGGGCGAGGTGATGACGCCGGAAATGTGCAGCGCGGAGGTGCTGCGCGTGCTCTTTGGCTATCTGCCGGAGGAAATCCGCAGCGATCCGGATGTGGCGGCGGTGATCACTGTACCGGCGGCGTTTAACCAGATGAAAAAGGACGCTACGCTGGAGGCGGCGCGCCTGGCGGGTATCGGCCGCGTAGCGCTGATGCAGGAGCCGGTTGCCGCTGTGATGAGCGTGATGAAACAGGATAACGCGGAGAAGACGTTCCTGATTTACGACCTTGGCGGCGGCACGTTTGATATCACCGTCGCCAGAAGCGTTTCCGGCCGCGTCAGCCTGCTGGCGCAGGGCGGCCGGGAGATGTGCGGCGGACGCGACTGGGATCGGATGATCTTCAGAAAGATCGTCGAGCCGTGGCTGAGGAGCCATTTCCGCCTGGCGCTGGAGGCGTCCGATCCGACGGTCAGAAAGGTGACGCGTCTGGCGATGCTGGCCATCGAGCAGGCGAAGATCGAGCTGTCCGCCTGCGAGGAGACCGCTGTGCGCATGGATGAGGTGCGCATGGGCGCACAGGATCTTGACGACGAGGAAATCTATCTGGATGTGCCGCTGACGCGGGATATGCTGAACGATCTGATCGAGGGCATGATCGAGGACACAGTTGAAGTCACAAAGGAATTGATGGAGAAATCGGGACTTTCACCCTCCGATGTGGATCAGATCGTATTCATCGGCGGACCGACCTGCTATAAGCCGCTGCGCGACGCTGTGACGCAGAGGCTGGGCGTCTGCGCGGGCGTTGAAATGAACCCGATGACGGCAGTGGCCGAGGGCGCGGCGATCTATGCGGAATCGATCGACTGGTCAAACGAGCGCCATGAGCACAAGGCAGCCAAGGGGGAAGCGCGCGCCTGCCCGGGCATACAGATCAACTATGAAAAGCGTACGACGGCGGATCAGGGGCGCGTGGCATTCCTCACGGAGGAAACGGGCATGACCGTGGAGATTACCTGCGAGGATACCGGCTGGGTATCCGGCAGAACCAATCTGAAAGATAAGCTGATCATCCGGGTTCCACTGATGAACATGGGCGAAAACGCATTCCGTCTGACCGTGTACGGAAAGGACGGTATGCCGGTGCGGCTTGACGACGGGCGCATTGTCATCAGCCGTACGCTTTCTGCCGTCAGCGCCATACCGGCGTCACATCCCATCGCAGTCAAGGCGCTTGACAGAATCGGCGGCCATCCCGTGCCGATCTATCTGGTGGAGGAGAATGACCTGCTGCCCAAGCGCGGCAGCATCACGTTCCTGGCGGGGCGCGCGCTGGCTGCGGGCTCTGCGGATGCGCTGGTGTTCACGCTCTGGGAGGGCGCTATCCGTGAGCCGATTGAGGATAACCGGTATATCGGCACCTATCGCATACCGGGCAGCAGCTTTTACAGCGGCGTGATCCCTGCGGGCGCGCAGATCATCTGTGATTATGAGATGAATGAATCCGGCGCGCTGCATCTGGGCGTGTCGATCCCCTGCGTCGGCGTCAATCTGACGGGCAGGAATTTTTACAGCCGCGCTGAAGGCCAGCTGGATATACAGGATGCGCCGAAGCTGATCCGGGAGGCCGATCAGATTCTGATGCGCACGCAGCAGATGAAGATGCGCATCCACGATCCGCAGATTGACAGCATTCGCCGCAATGCGATGGACGCCAAGCGGATGATCAGCGGCCAGCAGGACGCCGAGACGATGCAGGAGGCGGCCAACGCGCTGCTTGACTGCAGGCGCGTGATTGCAAAGCTTCGTCAGGCGCACAGCAGACAGCTGCGCCGGATGGACCTTGAACAGATGATCTCCCACTTCGAGATGTGGAAGCCCAAGGCGACGCAGGCGGAAATCGCAGCCTTCCTCAACGTCAGGGAGGAAGCGGAATATGCGATTGAGCATGAGCTGCACAGCTTCGACGCATGTATCGACGAGATCCGAAAGATCATTGCCAGCATTGCCTGGCGGCAGGACGATCATATCATTCTGCGCTTTAACAGCGCGATCCGCAATCCGGGCGCATATACGGACAGGGCGGCGTTTGACCGCCTGCGCGCCGAGGGCATTGCGCATATGGAAAAGGGGCGCATCGACGATCTTCGCAGCGTGCTCTCACAGATGTACGGCCTGCTTGAGCAGGATGGCGAAGACAGCGAAAACATGTATGACGAGGTTAATATAGTCAGGAGCTGAGGATATGCCGCAGGAGCGTTATCTTCCGCAGCATTATATGCTGCCGGACGGAGACCAGGTGAAGGATCTCTATGTAAAGGGCGCGCAGTGGCAGCTGTATACGACGGCGCAGGGCGGACAGACGCTTGCCGTGCATGAGCGGCTGCATCAGCAGTGGATCGATGCGGATTGTCTGGAGCCGGGCGTCTTTCAGGAAGCGGAGAACTGCCTGATCTGGTGTGCGCGCCCGGGCAGCATGATCTCCTCGATGGAGCATGGGCCGTATCCGATGCGGCAGGAGCAGGCGGACGCCTTTGTGCGCACGCTCAGGCGCTCGCGCATGCGGCTTGGCCGCATATCGTTTGCGGACGCGCTGTATATCGGGCAGTTTTCCATGCTGCTGCCCACGTTTTCCGGCGGCGGTTTTCTGGAAGACGCCGTCGTGCTGGGCCGCTGGCTGACGGGCGGCGTGCCCGTCTCTGTGGCGGATACGGCGCGCATCCGCCGCTATGCGCCGTGGCTGACGGAGGGCACGCTTGACCGCATCCTGACGTCCCTGGGGCTGACGGCGGACGCGGGGGATGCGGGCATTATCGAGGCGCCCGCCGCCCGGGCGGAGAAGGAGACGGCGGCAAGGCCGCGCGCAGGGCGCGCGCAGGGCGCTTTCTGCCTGCCGGGCAGGCCGGAGATTGAGCGCTTTTTCCGGGAGGAAATCCTGCATGTCATCGACAATGAGGAAGCGTACAGGCGCATGGGCGTCGGATTCCCGGGCGCGTCGCTGCTCTATGGCCCGCCGGGCTGCGGCAAGACATATGCCGTGGAGCAGCTGACAAAGTATCTGGGCTGGCCGGTGTACGAGGTGACGTCCGGCACGATTGGCAGCAAATATATCCACGAGACGAGCAGGAAGATCTCGGAGGTCTTTGATCAGGCGATCGCCAACGCGCCGTCGGTCATTGTGATGGATGAACTGGAGGCGTTCCTTTCCTCGCGTGAGCACGCGCGCGCATCCGCGCAGACGCACATGGAGGAGGTTGCGGAATTCCTCAGGCGGATTCCGGAAGCGGCTAAAAACCGCGTGCTGATCTTCGGCATGACCAACATGATCGATATGATCGACAAGGCCATTCTGCGCAGGGGACGGTTTGACAACGTGATGGAGATCCGCATGCCCTCGCGTGAGGAGGTGCGCGGCGTGCTGGAAAGCCTGCTCAGGGATATTCCGGTGCAGGGAGATCCGGGGCTTGACGCGCTTGCGGACAGGCTGCAGGGCGCGCCGATGTCGGACGTGGATTATGTCGTCCGGCAGGCGGGCAGGCTTGCCGTGCGCGAGGGCAGGGACGCTGTCGACGCAGGGCTGCTTCTTCGCGCTTGTGAAGGCGTGACCAATGAAAAGAGAACGGTGAGGAAGATGGGCTTCTGACCGGGAAGGATGCAAGGAGAGGGGGTGCAGGCGATGCTCTACACGTGCCGGCATTGTCAAAAATCTTATTCGTCTTATACGGAGCATGCGGACGGGCTGTGCCTGTACTGCCGGAATACGCTCAATGGGAATGATGGAGCCGCTTGGAGCGAGGATGACTGGCGAGAGCCGCTGTACCAGTGCGTAAGCAGCGCATTGATCCGATGGACAGCAGAGCGGCATGAGCAGATTGAAACCATGCTGATCATGCTGGGCGATTACAGGGACTGCAGAAAGCAGCTTGAAAGGGTGCGCATACGCCTTGAACGCGAATACGATGACTGCGTGCGCGTTGTCCGCGGCGGGCCATGCGCCAGTTTTATGCTGGAAAACGTGCTAGAGAAGCTGCGTGCGCTTAACGGCCGGTTTGACGCGGACGCGCTGATTGAAACGGCACAGGAGAGACTGCGCGAGCAGCTGGCGAGGGAAGCGGAAGAACGCGAGCGGGCGATGCGCCGGGAACGGCGAAAGACGCGGATCCGGCGTGCGCTGCTGACCGCTGCATGCATGGCGGCCGCCGCGTTTGTCATGATTCAGGGCTATATCCTGATCCCGGAGAAACTGCGCCAGGCCGATACATGGATGGCGGATGGCGGCTATCTGATGGCGTATCGGCTCTACAGCGAAGCGGAGACGCTCTGGCACAAGGAGGAGGCGCGCGCGGGCATGGAGCGCGCGCAGCTGTGCCTGGCGGACAGCCAGCTTGAGGACGGCGCGTACGAGGCCGCGCTTGAGCTGTACCGCAAGTACGGGCAGACGGAAAAGGAACAGGAGACGTACCGGCGCTGGAGCGAGCATCTCGCCGCGCAGGGGGACGCGGCAGGCGCGATTGAAAAGCTGATTGAGACGCCGGACAGCGGGGAGCGGCAGGCGCGCCTTGCGCAGCTGAAGCTGCAGCGCGCGTACGAGGCGGCGAAGGAGGCGCTTGAGCGCGAGCCGTTTGACGCGGCGTATGCCCGGGAACTGGGCACACCGATTGACACAATTGACGCGCAGCTGCGCTTCTGCCATGCGCTGGCGGAGGCGGGCGTCGATCTTTTTGCCGTCTATCCGGACGGTGTGGAGGTCACCGACGTGAAGACCGGACGCTACCGGCCGGAGACAGCGCAGGAGCAGGCGGCACTTGCGGATACGTCGCGCGTGCTGCTCTTTGAGCGCCGGGAGGATTCGTATCTCAATCCGTCGAACATGCTTTTTGGCTTTGATTCAAAAGTGCACGACGTTGAGGATGATTCGATCTATACGGTGAAGCTGATGGCAGGCGAGCTGTTTGCGCATCCGTCCATGCGGGCGGCAAGGACGCTGGAGGAGGCGACGGCGATCATCTTCGTCGATTACCTCTATGCGTACAGGGGCGAGGTCGGCTACTGGGAGATGACAAAGTCGGTGCAGGTGAGGAACATGGCGATGCCGCCGACCATGATCTATGCGAAGTATCCGTATTTTTCCTCGATCAGCAGCATTGCCGCGTACGACGCGCGCAGCCCGGAGCAGATGGTCACGGGCTATGAGATCGTCTGTGACGCGCCCTGCAGCAGCCTGGAGTGGCAGGCGGCGTACAAGGATGACAAAGAGGCCAAGAGCTCTCTGTCAAACAGGATCGGCAGGCTTGAGCCGGAAATGCTCATGGCGCAGATGGACGTTGCGCTTGCGCGGATCATGGAACAGGGGAACGGAGGGGAAGCAGATGCCGATTGACGTCTATGAAAATCCGTTCTGCATACTGGGCGCATCGGCGCAGGACGGCGCGCAGCGCCTGATTGAGCTGGCGGACGACGCCGCGCTGCTGGGCGATAAGCGCGCGGAAAAGGCGCTTAGCGCGCTGATGCATTCGCGCAGCCGGCTTGAGGCGGAGATGGACTGGTTTCCCGGCGCAGGAGAAGCGGATATTGAGGCTGTTCTGGATTATCTGAAAGCATCCGAAACCGCTGCATTTCCTCCGGTCGGACATCTGTCTGCGCTGGCAAGGCTGAATGCCTGCAGCCTCCTGCTGGAATCGTGGCCCGTTACGGATGAAAAAAGCGCGCTGGCCGTCTGCCTGAGCACGGCGAGGGCGGCCTGCGGCCTGAGCGCGGCCGGGCTGATGGAGCAGATCAATGCGGACAGGGCGAAGGCCGGCATGCAGCGGATTGTGCAGCAGGACGTACTTGACCGGATTGGGCAGGTATGCCGGCAGACGGCCAAACGGCTCTATGAACGCATGAGCTTTTTGCCGGAGGCGGAGCGCCGAAAGGTGCTTGAGGGTGCGGCGAAAGGCTATGCAGACCTGCGCAGTCCGATTCTGGCGGCGCTGATTGGAATCCATGAAGTGGAGATCTACGACGAAAAAAAGCGCCTTGAGGACGAAATGTACAGGAACTGCGAGACGATCTGTACGAGTACGAAATACGCGGAGCGCACAAAAGCGGCGAAGGCGGTCGTTGCGTCCCTCGCCCGGTGGGGCGACGTCACGCGGCCTGTACGCAGGCTGCAGGCTGCGAAGGGATATCCGGCGCCGGATTCCAAACGGCTGTACACGGCGGTGCTGAACGCATCCTGCGAGATCAACAACAAGCATAAACAGCATAAGGAATGTCTTGACCTGACGAACCGGATGATCGATGTGTTCTTCGATCTGCCGGGCGAGCAGGAGCTGCTCCATAAGAACCGGGAGATTGTCTCCCGCGTGCTCAATCAGACCTGAGTAAATGCAGACTGCGGGCATAAATGCAGGCGTCCGGGCAAGACTGAAATGCAGGATGCGCGCATGGATACGGCATTCTTCATTGACGCGGATGGTAAAAATTGCTATACTAAGCATATATCTGCTGATATGCTCCTTAAAATGGGGCGGTGCAGCGGAGCTTTAAATTCCTGAAAAGGAGAGAGATTCATGGCAAAGAGCGTGCAGGACATCCTGACGATCATCAGAGAAAACGGCATCAGGATGGTCGACTTCAAGATGGTCGATATCAACGGACAGTATCGTCACGTGACGATTCCGGCAGAGAACTTTTCTGAGGACACGATGCGCAGCGGTATCGGCTTTGATGCGTCCAACTACGGATATGCTGTGGTGGAGAAGAGCGATATGGTGTTCATTCCCGATCCGGACACCGCGGTGATCGATCCCTTCTGTCAGATTCCGACCCTGTCGATGACGGGCAACGCGATGATCATCGACAGCCCGGAAAACAGGCCGCTTGCTCAGTATCCGCGCAACATCGTTCTGGCTGCCGAGCAGTATATGAAGGACAGCGGCGTTGCCGATACGATGCTGATCCTGCCGGAGTTTGAGTTCTATCTCTTTGATCAGGTTGGCTGGGAGGTGCAGGGCAACTCCATCTCCGTGCAGCTGGACGCCAACCAGTCCTACTGGAACAGCGGCGTGCAGGGCATGGGCGTCGTCGTGCCCAAGCAGAAGAACTACCACATCGCCAAGCCGTTTGACGCCGCCTACGAGTGCCGCAGCGAAATGTGCATGCACATGAAGGATGCAGGCATCGAAATCAACTACCATCATCCGGAAGTTGCCGCTTCCGGCCAGTTTGAGATCGAGCCGCAGCTGGGTCAGATGTCCAAGATGGCCGACGCGACGATGATGATCAAGTACATTATCCACAACACGGCGCTCAAGTACGGCAAGAGCGCGACGTTCATGCCCAAGCCGATCTACGGCGAGGCGGGCAGCGGCATGCATGTGCATATGCAGCTGTTCAAGGACGGACAGCCCGTCTTCTCCGACGACAACGGCTATGCGCATCTGAGCGAGACGGCGCACTACTTCATGGGCGGCCTGCTGAGGCACATCGCCTCCCTCTGCGCGCTGACCAACCCGAGCACCAACTCCTTCAAGCGCCTGGTTCCGGGCTTTGAGGCGCCGGTCACCGTCGGCTATGCGACGAGCAACCGCAGCGCGGTCATCCGCATCCCGGCATACGCCAAGACGCCGGACAAGCGCCGCTTTGAGCTGCGCAATCCGGACGCGACCTGCAACCCGTACTTCTGCTATGCGGCGCTGCTGATGGCGGGTCTTGACGGCGTGAAGAACAAGATCGATCCGCATGCAAACGGCTGGGGTCCGTACGACATGAACCTGTACAACCTGCCGGAGGAGGAGAAGAAGAAGCTCAAGGGCCTGCCGACGTCGCTTGAGCAGGCGCTCGACGCGCTGGAAGCGGATCACGATTACCTGACCGCCGGCGGCGTATTCCCGCAGGAGCTGATCGCCAACTTTATCAAGGGCAAGCGCGCAGAGTGCGCCCAGATGGCGGCGATCCCGCATCCGGCGGAGTTTGACAAGTACTACAACCTGTAAGCGCATCATCAGCCCCGGCCTCCGGCCGGGGCGTTTTGCCGCCTGCGCCTGAGCCATTGACAACCGATTCTTCCTTCTATATAATTGATAAAGGCAAGAAAAAACGCCGCATGCAGCGGCGTTTGCTTTTCGGTTTGCTTATTTATCGATGCCCAGCACGATGGAATCGATGATCATCGTCTCCGGATCGATGGTGAATACGGCGTATACATGCTCATAGCTGCCGTAGCTGTCGCGCGTGCCGGCGGGATAGGCGCTTGTGGGCGCGAGCAGCGTGACGACGATTTCGCCGTTATCCACCGTCAAAAGCCCGCGCGGGGGCAGGACGGTCATGCGGCCGTTCTGGTTTTCGAAGTATTCTGCGCAGTAGAGGATGATCTCCTCTTCAGCGTAAAGACCGGTGGTCTCGCCGCTGCTTATCGTTTCGGTGATGGTGGAAGGATATCGCTCAAGGAGCTTTTCAAGCGAATCGCCGATGCTCACGCCTCGCGGGCCGTCGCTCACGTGCATGCTGCCGTCCTTGCGGATCGTCTGGATCTGGGAGGCGGTCAGGTCGCGGATGGAGAACGGATCGGCCGCGCTGTAGGGCAGAGGCGAGCTGACGGGCGTGGTAAACTCCTGCGCAGCATGGAAGGGATCAAACACGAGGATGCATATGATCAGGCTGAGCACAACGGCGCCGACGCCGCCGGCGATGCACAGCGCGGTGATGATATGCTGCCGGCGCTTTTGCTGCAGCTGCCGCTGATATTCCTGCCTGCGTCTTTGTGCCATGGGGAAAACCTCCTTGAGCCTTCGGTTTGTATCATTATAACACATTTGCCTCCTGCGCGCCACAGCAGGAGGGGATAGGAAGCGTAAAATGATGGATATGCTGACAACGGTCAAACAGGCGGTTTCTGCGCTTGACGCGCAGCAGGTGCTGATTTTTCTGTGCGTGCTGCTTGTGAATCTGGTGCTTGTCGCGCTGCTGCTGCTCAGCAGCAGGACAAGGCGGGCAGAGCGCCAGATGAAGGAAATGACGAAGACCGTCTCCGAGCGGCTGGATGCGGCGGATGAGCGTGAGCGCGAGGGCAGGGAACGCCGCCAGCGCGAATACAGCGAAACCATGCAGTCCGTCAGCGACTCCATGATGCGGATGATGGGCGAGATGACGCGCACCCAGCAGGGGCAGATGGACTCGCTGGGCGGTCAGCTGCGCGCGGCGGGACGCCAGGAAGAGGAGCGCATCGAGCGCATCCGCGAGACGATGGACAGGCGGATGAGCCTGTATGAGGAGCGCCTGAGCGGCGTGAGCAAGGCGATTGACGACAAGCTGTCCGGCAGCGAGGAACGCATGGACCGCATGCGCGAGACGCTGGAGGGCGGTCTGCGCCAGATGAACGAGGACAACCGCAGGGAGCTTGAGCAGATGCGCCGGACGGTCGACGAAAAGCTGAGCGCGACGGTCGATCAGAGGCTGGAGGCCTCCTTTGCGCAGGTGACGCGCAGGCTGGAGCAGGTGACCAGCTCGCTGAGCGCGATGCAGTCCCTGGCAGGCAGCGTCGACGAGCTCAGCCGCACGCTGGGCGGCGCGCAGCCGCTGGGCGCCTGGGGCGAGGTGCAGCTGGGCGCGCTGCTTGCTCAGATGCTTGCGCCGGAGCAGTATGCCCAGCGTGCGAGCGTGCGTCCGGGCGGGGAAGCTGTGGCGGATTACGTCGTGGTGATGCCGGGACAGGGTCATGGGCATACGGTGTATCTGCCCATCGATACGAGCCTGCCGATGCGCGAATACGCGGAACTGCGCAGCGCGCTTGAAAGCGGCACGCGGGACGAGGTGGACAACGCGCGCGCGCTGCTTGAATCCGCCGTGCGCATGCATGCGCGGCGGATGAGCGAAAAGCTGATTGCGCCGCCGTATACGACGGATTACGCCGTTTTGTTCCTGCAGAGCGAAGGATTGTTTTCGGAGGTGCTGCGCATCAGCGGCCTGGCCGAACGCATACAGAGCGAGAGCCGCATGGTGATCGCCGGGCCGACGACGCTGGCAGCGCTGCTTTCAAGCCTGCAGATGGGTTTCCGCTCTCTGGCCATTGAGCAGCGGACGGAGGAGATCATGGCGCTGCTTTCCGCTGTCCGCACGGATTTCGGCGGCTTTGCCAGCCTGCTCAGCCGCACGCAGAAGCGCCTGCGGCAGGCGACGGAGACGATTGAAAGCGCGCAGCGCCACAGCGAGACGATCGCAAGGCGGCTCAGCGACGTGGGCGAGCTGCCGGATGCGCAGCGCGCGCTGCTGCAGGAGGAACAGGTTGGAACGGAGAATCCCTTTGACGAGGACGATTCCTGGGATTGAGCATCATAACCGATTGGAGAAAAGCGTGTCGTGCGCTTTTCTTTTTTTGCGTGGAAAAACGACACTGCGCCCCATGATGACGCTATACAATGGATACATCATGGATCAGCAAGGGGCGGAAACGGATATGGAGGAAAACACGATGGACGCCGTCCGGACAGAAGGACGGGTATCAGGGGCAATGAACAGGTTTCTTGACGGGATTTCAGGAACGCTTGAGCATCGCGGTACGCTCAGCCAGAAGACGCTGTGCGCAGGCATGATGGCGCTGCTGACTGCAGCGCGGCTTCCGGGAGGAGGATACTGCTGCCAGGCGGCGATGTTTGCTGTGCTGCTGCGCCTGGGATTTGTGGTTCCTGCTGCGTTTGCGGGTGTGATGATCGGGTTTGCTTTCAGCTTTGCGGCGGGGGATATTGTGGCATGCTGGCAGCTGCCTGCCTGTACGCTGCTGTGGCTTGGCTGCGGATTATGGGCAAGGCGGAACAGCCGCCTGAAAATGGCCGGAGCCGTATTTGCCGTGCAGATGACGGGCGCGGCTGTTTTTGACGCGTCAACGCCGCTGGGCGCAGCCGTGCTGCTGCTCACGGGGATTGCGGGCGCGGGGCTTGCGCTTTTGTATGACGGGGCGGCGCTTGCCGTGTGCCGCAGGGACGAACTGGACGGGGAGACGCGGCCGCTGTGCGTGATGGCTGTGTGCGCGTCGCTGTGCGCAGGCATGACGCCGTTGCCCTATGGCAGGATCATCGTTTGCGCGCTGGCGATGTATATGACGCTCGAGCATGCGTACATCGGCGGCGCTGCGCAGGCGATTCTGAGCGCGGGCGTCCTGGGCGGTGCGGCCTCGCTCGGGCTTGGAAGCGTGCATGTCTGCGCGATGCTGACGGTCGGAGGATTTCTCGCCGGAGAGATCCGGACAAGATACAGAAGCGTCTGTGCCTTGCTGATGATATCGGGTATGGCTGCCTGCGGCGCGCTGCTGGGCGGGGATTTTCGTGCGTTCGGGCAGCTGGCGTATTGTCTGCCCGGCGCGCTGCCGTTTCTGCTGCTCAGCGCTGTGCGCCGTGCGCCGGTCACGCGACTGATTGAGCGCGACGTACAGCAGGAGATGACGCAGTCAGAGGCGATTGCCGTGCGCAGCGCGGCGATGATCCACGCCTGGGCGCGTCTTTACGAGGATACGGCGAAGATGATGCAGGGGCTGTGCGCCCTGCAGGAGGAGAATCCGGCTGCCGCGCAGTGTGTGGATCTGCTGCGCCGGACGAGCGCGGCGGCGCATCAGGTGTGCGAGCGGACGCTCAGTGAGATCCGGCCGGACGACGAAGCCTATCGCAGCGTGCGCTATGCGCTGGTGCGCGAGGGGATAGAACAGGTGCGCCCCGCGTATGCCATCCGGGTGAGGCAGCGCAGGGAAGTGATGCTGCTCAAGCCGGAGCATATCGCGCCGGTTTCGCTTGAAAAACTGGTTTCCGCCGCCTGCGGCGTGCCGATGCGCGCCTGTACCAAGGAGGGGCTGCTCTGTACGCAGGCTGTCTTTGAGCAGACGCCTGCAATGCAGCTGGAGATTGGTGCGGCTGTGCGCAGCCGCTCGGGCGAGGACGTCGCAGGGGACAGCTACATTTCCCGTCCGCTGGCGGGGGGCAGGCATGTGCTTGCGCTATCCGACGGCATGGGCAGCGGCGTGAGCGCGATGCAGGAAAGCCATGCAGCGCTGACACTGATGACCGAGAGCCTGCGTGCCGGGTATACGCGCGCGCAGGCGCTGGACGTTGTCAATGCGCTGATGCTCATGTGCACGGGCAGGGAAATGTATGCGACGATGGATCTGTGCGTCGTGGATCTGCATACGGGCGAGGCGGCGTTTGAAAAGCTGGGCGCATGTCCGTCCTATGTCGTGCGCTCGGGCGAGGTACGGGTTATCGGCGCGGATACGCTGCCGGTTGGGGTGCTGCCGGATGTGGAATCGCATTCGCTGCGCATGACGCTGCAGGAGGGCGACGTGGTGATCATGATGACCGACGGCGTACAGGAAAGCTATCCCGGCGGCGAGGCGGCGCTCAGGGAAGCGATTGCAAAGCTGTACTGGCTGCATCCGCAGGCCGTCGGAGAGAAGCTGATCGCCAGGGCTCTTTCGAGCGAGGGCGCCAAAGATGATATGGCGGTGCTCTGCGCGCGTGCTGCGAAAAACGCAGCGCGGAACGGATAACGCGGGGAGAGGGCGGAAAAAGGAATGCGGATAAAGCGCGGGAGGCGGACACTTCCAGCGCTTTTTTTACGCAGATACCTTGCCATTTTGGGCATGAGAGGGTACAATATATGCTGAGTAGACAGGAGTAGTTGGATATGACAAAGGATGAATTCAGCCTGCGCCTTTATAAGGACTGCGCCGTTAAGCCGGGAGCGCATGTGCTCGCGGCTGTCAGCGGCGGCGCAGACTCGATGGCGCTGCTTTGTTTTTTGCTGGAGATATGCGATACATATCCGCTCCGTCTTTCCTGTGCGCATGTGGAGCATGGCGTCCGCGGCGCGCAGTCCATGGAGGATATGGCGTTTGTCCGCGAGGTATGTGCGCGGAATGGCGTTGCATTTTTTGCGGCGCATGTGGATGCGCCCGGATACGCCGAGAAGCACGGATGCGGCCTTGAGGACGCTGCGCGTACGCTCCGCTATGCGTTTTTATACAGTGCGGCGGAAGAAGCGGGCGCGGACGTGATTGCACTGGCGCATCATGCCGGCGATCAGGCGGAGACGGTGCTGCTGCATGCCGTACGCGGGTGCGATATGCGCGGCCTGTGCGGGATGACATACCGCAGCGGCAGGCTTGTGCGCCCGCTGCTTGGCTGCGCGCCGCAGGAGCTTCGGGCTTATCTGACGTCTGCCGGGCAGCAATGGCGGGAGGACGCGACAAACGCAGAGGTGGAATACGCCAGAAACCGCATCAGGCATATGGTCATGCCGGAGCTTGAGCGCGTGAATACGGGCGCGGCGGATGCGCTGTGCCGCCTTTCGCGCAGCGCGCAGCGGGATGAGGATTACTTTGCGCGGCAGGTTGATGCGCTTGATCTGCGCATGACGCTCCTGCCGCACGGAGGCGCTTTTTTGAGAGAGCAGCTTGACGGGCTGCATCCTGCGCTGCTTTCAAGGGCGCTTGTGCGCATGGCTGCGCTTTCGGGGTTTGAGCCGCAGAGCGCGCGTGCGATTCAAGCGATCATGCAGGCGCTTGAGCAGGAGGAGGCGTCGGTCAACCTGACGGGCGGCGCGCATGCCGTGATCGGCAGGAAGTATCTGTGTCTTGTGCGCGCGGATCAGTCGATCGGGGATACGGCGCTGGCTGTGCCGGGCGTGACGGATACGCCGTTTGGCCGCTTTGAGGTGCGCGCTGCCGCGCCGGACGAAACGGGGGACGGAAAGCGCGAGCAGCGCATGCCTGCCCGGCTGCTCAGCGGCGCTGTGATCGGCGCAAGGCGGAAGGGCGATACGATGATCCCCTTTGGCAGGCATACGCCGGTGAAGGTTAAAAAACTGATGATTGACGCGGGGATTGAACGCGCGATGCGCGCGGGCATGCCGATGCTCAGGAGCGCGGAGGGCGAAGTGCTCATGGTCTTTGGCCTGCGATGCGCGGAGGCCTGCAGAGATGCGCGTCAGGAAGAACAGATGATCGTCCGGTTCTGCGGCGGTTGGCCGTGTGCGGACGGAGAACAAACGATTGGGAGGAATTGAACATGACGGACAAGAGAGAGACATACGCAGATCTCAAGGATGAGCTGCTGCTGACAAAGGAACAGATCGCCCAGCGCGTGAAGGAAATGGGCAAGCAGATCACGGAGGACTTCAGGGGCAAGGATCTGACGGTGATCTGCATCCTCAAGGGCGCTGTGGTGTTCTTTGTGGATCTGATCCGTGAGATTGATCTGCCGATGACGATGGATTTCATGGCGATTTCAAGCTACGGCAGCGCAACCAAATCTTCCGGCGTCGTCCGGATTCTCAAGGATCTGGATAAGCCGATTAACGGCAAGGATGTGCTCGTTATCGAGGATATTGTCGATTCCGGCATGACGCTCTCCTTCCTGCGTGACAACCTGCTCAGCCGCGGCGCGGCCTCGCTGCACATTGCGACCCTGCTTGACAAGCCGGATCGCCGCCGTGTGCCGCTGCATGTGGACTACTCTGGCTTTATCATCCCGGACGAGTTCGTCGTCGGATACGGTCTTGACTATGCGGAGAAGTACCGCAATCTGCCGGATATCGGCGTGCTCAAGCCCGAGGTATACGAAAAATAACGTCCATATCGATTGAAGAATGAATGCGGCGCAGACCGCACTCTGGAGGTTCCCATTGAAGAAATCATATAGAGGTTTTCCGCTGTATCTGGTGTTGATTCTGTTTGCATTTTTTGCGGCCCAGATGTTCTCGTCTTCTCTGTTTGACCGCAGCGGAACCCGGATTGAATACGGAAAGCTGCTTGAATACATCGAAAACGGCGCGATTGCTCAGGTCGCGCTGGAGGAGGATACCGTCTATGCGCGCATGAGCGCAAGCACGATTCCGGAAGAGCAGTTTTCCAAGAACGCGTATGACTTTGTCGCCCTGGCGGACAGGGATACGTTTGTCAACAGCTGCCGACAGGTGGCTGCGCGCAGGGACGGCGTGGAGGTCAGCGCCGTCACGGATCTGGATCTGGGCTTTGAATTGATCTATCTGCCGGATCCGGAGCCGCCGATTATCCTGGAAATCCTGCCGTATATCATCATGACCGGCGCGCTGATGCTCTTCTGGATGTTCATGATGCGCCAGCAGGGCGGCGGCGGAAAGATGATGAACTTTGGCCACAGCACTGCGCGCGTGTTTGAGCCGGACGGCAACCGCATTACCTTTGCCGACGTGGCGGGCGCGGTGGAGGAGAAGGAAGAGATGCAGGAGCTCGTCGAGTTCCTCAAGAATCCGCGCCGCTTTACCAAGGTCGGCGCGCGCATTCCCAAGGGCGTGCTGCTCGTGGGCCCGCCCGGCACGGGCAAGACGCTGCTGGCCAAGGCTGTCGCGGGCGAGGCGGGCGTACCGTTCATGTCCATCTCCGGCTCGGATTTTGTGGAGATGTTCGTGGGCGTGGGCGCCAGCCGTGTGCGCGATACGTTTGATCAGGCGAAGAAGCATGCGCCGTGCATCGTCTTTATCGACGAGATCGACGCCGTCGGCCGCCGCAGAGGCGCGGGCATGGGCGGCGGACATGACGAGCGCGAGCAGACGCTCAACCAGCTG
>JAFQOY010000007.1 GCA_017412025.1 Clostridia bacterium
GACATTCCTGAATTCCACCTGATATTTCCGGTCGCGGCGCTTTTCAACCGTAAGGCTACCCTGATACATGTTGTTGGGCAGATCCAGATATTCAAAGGTCAGATTCAGGAACGGCGTATTGTTCCGCATCTTTCCGATGGCCGAAATCAGATTCGACATGCCGCCCGATACCTTCGTGATCGAAGCAACATACTGCGTAACCATGCCAAGCCCGAACGCGCCGGCCAGCGCCTTGATGCATACGAATCCATACACAACGCCAGTGAATATCACCGATACTGCTGCACCCGCCGCGCTGAACAGTCCCATCGGTCCTCTTGCGAGATGAGCGAAGAATCCCTTGGAGCAAAAGGTGGTTTCCTTATCATGTGTGTATCGGTCGCAGATTCTGTCCTGCTGGTACATCCTCACGTCGGCGGCCAGCTCATTGTCATAGCCTAAGAAACCGAAATAACCAAAGAATCGGTTTCCAAACCGATGAGAATCAGCGTACTTTGCATAATAGCTGTCTGATTTGTTATCGAGGACCGGCGCAAAAAGCGTAATCGCCAGCATCAGAAGCACAACGCCCAGAACAACCCACGGATTATTCAGCACAATCAAAGCGCCTGCACCGTCAGGAACCTTCATGACGAACAGAGAGACAGTGAGTGCCAGTCCGCCAAGGATCGTCAGCACAGAGGAACAGAATGTTTCGCACGTCCAAAGGACCTGATAAAGTCCCCAGCCGCCGCTGTTCATATTCTGCCAGAGGGTGGACTGAAGCTCGGCGGTATGCGTATTATCGAGACTGACAAAGTCCATATCCAGCATCTTCTCCGTGAAAATATGCCTGACTTTCAGCCAGAGTCCCGCGTCCTGCGTTGCCTGCCATTGATTGAGCAGCGCAGTGCCCAGTGCAATCACCGCGGCAGACGCCAGCGCAATAAGCACCAGCATCTGAAGCCGCTTCACATCGCAGCTCCCGGCCAGTTCGTCGATAATGAGCGCAGAAAGGTAAATACCAGCATACGGGGTCAGCGCTTTCCAGATCGTATGCAGCAGCCGGGATAGAATCATCTGCGGATACCGATGACAGAAAACCTTGAACGCCCGGATATTGACGTTCAACACTTCTCTCCATGAGATCTGCTTCTCAGTCTTCATCATGCTCATCCGCTCCTTCCCTGTAGTATTTGCTCTGAACCTCGAAGAGCTCCGCGTATTTGCCGCCCTTTGCCAGCAGTTCCTCATGCGTTCCCTCTTCGCCGATCCCGCCGTCCATAATCATGATGATCCGGTCGCAGAAGCGCGTGCTTGCAAGGCGGTGCGAAATGTAGATCGACGATTTTCCGCCGGTCATCTCATTATATTTCTGATACATTTCAGATTCCGCAATGGGATCGAGCGCAGCCGTCGGCTCGTCCAGCACGATAAAGGGCGCATCCTTATACAGCGCGCGGGCCAGCATCAGGCGCTGCGTCTCGCCGCCGGAAAGAAGGATCGCGTCTTCATAAACCTCGCGGTTGAGATAGGTTTCATATCCGTCCTTCAGCGATTCGATCTTGCCGCTCAGCCCGGCTTTTTCTGCGCATCCCTTTACGCGCTCCATGTCGATTCCCTCGCTGTCCTGCGCCACATTGGCGGCAATCGTTCCGGCCAGCAGCGAGAAATTCTGGAACACTGCCGAGAACATCGTATAATAATCCCTGCGGTTATACTCCCTGATATCCCGTCCGTCCAGCAGCACGCGTCCCTTGGTGGGATCAAGGAAGCCGCAGATCAGCTTGATGAGCGTCGTCTTGCCCGCACCGTTGAGGCCCACCACCGCCAGCTTTTCGCCCGGATGAAGGGTGAGATTGATGTTTGTGAGCGTGTCTTTATCGGCCTCGGGATAACGGAAGGATACATTTTCCAGCCGGATTTCATATTTTCGGTTCTGTTCCGGCTCGATGTGCGCGCCGCCTTCAAACAGGAATGGCTCATCGTATTCCAGACACTCGCGGACGGTGGAAATGTCCAGCGACTGCTTATGGAGCGTATTGAAGCCGCCGAGGATTCCCGTCACCCATGCCGCAAAGCCGCCGATCGCGCTGAAAAACAGCAAAAATTCCGCAACCCCGATTTCGCCTCCAATCACGAGGCCGATCAGATAGGCGTAGGCAATGGCATTTCTGAGAAATGTAAGCACCAGATCGACAACCCTCGCCCAGAGATGCGCGCCTTCCGCCTTCCTCTGAAATGCGGTATATGCATCCAGCGCCTTGTCAAACAGTTCTTCCAGCCACGGGCGCAGACCAAAAATTCGGATATCCTTTGCTACCGTCAGATTGCCCGCGCGGCGCGAAAGATAAGACATCTTATTCTCCAAATCCGCTTCCTCATCGCGATGGCGGTATCTCCATTCGTTAGCCCGGTTTCCGACATAGTAGCTGATGATCGCCGTAAGCAGAATGACCACAATCAGAAGCGGCTGAACCGAGGACATCAGGACGGTATAAAACGCAAAGCCCAGAATGTTCGTCGTGAGATCGGTAAGCGTGTTCCAGACCGCTTCGGTCGCCGCCCGGTTATTGCTGACCGATTCCTGTGCTTTCGCCGTCAGCTTTTTGAACTTCTCGTCAAAGAGATTCGGATAAGAAGTCGTCATTGCCTTTTTGTTGAGCCGCGCAATGATCTCGCTCCGAACTGTAACCCTGCCGTACAGCTCATTCGTCCGCACATAAGCCGCGATAGCCGATACCAGCATCAGCGCAAGCACAAACGCGGCAATGGTCCAGATCAGTTCCTGCACCGGCGCGCGCCGTTCCACCACAGAGAGGATCGTCGGCGAAACATACAGGTTGATCAGATTCATCCCCACTGCCGCCAGCGCAGAAATCAAACTGAGAACGACTACCTTCTTCTCCCCCGTGGTCCATGCGAGTTTTACCATATACCACGAATTTTGCGCCATACCGTATTTGGGTCTTGGCGTCTTTTCCTTTTGCTCTTTTTCCTTCGGCATCTTCAAGCACCGTCCTTTCGAAGCATATCATAGCACAAAAAATCCGTCCCCGGAAAGTCTGGGGACGAATCGTCATTCTCCGGGGATGAATTGCACGTTTCTATACTTGCGGAAGCAGGATCTCCGTCGTGAACGCCCCGTCCTCGCTGTTGCAGCTGATGTAGCCGTCCAGCCGCTCCACAATGGCGTCAATGCGCGCAAGGCCGAAGCCGTGCCCCTCGCCCTTGGTGCTGCGGAACAGCCGGCCTTCCTTCTGCAGCTTTTTCCCCGCGGTGAAATTGGTAAAGGAGATATACAGCTGCGTATTCCGCATATCCATATAGACGCGGATGATCCGCTTCTCTTCCGGCAGCTTCACGCTGGCTTCAATCGCATTATCAAAGAGATTGCTGATGATACAGCACAAATCAATCTCCGATGATTTCAGTTTTATGGGAATATGTGCATCTGCCACCACTTCAATCTCCTTTGCTTTTGCAAGAGATATTTTTGAATTGAGAATGGCATCCGTCATAGGATTGCCTGTCTTGATAACCGTATCAACGGTAGTCAAATCTTCGTCCAGCAAGTCGAGATAATTCTTAATTGCATCCAGGTCACC
>JAFQOY010000071.1 GCA_017412025.1 Clostridia bacterium
CTGCCCGCCGAAGATCCCGGTGTGCATCTGCGGCAAAAAGCCGGTGGTCAAGGTGCTGGGCGGAGGCGGCGTGAAGCCGAGCAAAGAGGAGATTGAAGTGAACGCCAGAAGCCGGAGCGCGATGCTGAGGGGATGTGTGAAGCTGTGAGAAGGAAGGACAGAGAGATCGCCGACCTTGACCGGATTGCGCAGATTATGCAGGCATGCCAGGCGGTTTCCATTGCCTTTGGCGGCGGCGCGCCGTACGTGATCCCGATGAGCTACGGCTTTACTTTTGAAGGCGGAAGGTTCACGCTCTATATGCACGGCGCGCTCAAGGGCGAAAAGATCGACCGTGTGAAGGCTGATCCGCGCGCGGCGTTTACGATGTTCACGGGCAACCGGGTGTATGGCACGGGCGATAACGGCAGCAGCTATACGTCCTCGTTTGACAGCGTGTGCGGCAGCGGCGTAATCCGATTCCTTGAGGGGACGGAAAAGAAAGCCGGGCTTGATGCGCTGATGGCGCATTATGCGCCGGGAAAAAAGTTTGAGTTTCCCGAAAAGATGCTGGACGCGACCTGCGTGATGGCGCTGGACGTCATGCAGATTTCGGGGAAGCATCATGACTGAGATCAAAAGCCTTCCTTCGGGAGGGCTTTTGTCATGCAAATCGTATTGCAGGAAACCGGTATTGTCTGCCGAGAAAAGAGAACTGCTGCATTTTATCGATGATGCGGCCGGCAGCATACAGGTTTACTTCCTTTTCAAGCGCCAATAAATCTGGTATAATGGCTGTATTGATCAGTCAGGAGGAATCCCTATGCCCCGCCTTTACGTCGTTGCCACGCCGATTGGCAACTTATCCGATATGACCCCGCGCGCGATTGAGACGCTGAAAAGCGTCGATCTCATCGCCGCAGAGGATACGCGCGTGACCCGCGCGCTGCTCAATCACTTCGGAATCGATACGCCGACGATCTCCAACCATCAGCACAACGAGGAGATGCGCGCCTCTTCCCTGCCGCAGCGGATGATCGACGAGGATCTGAATGTGGCCGTCGTGACCGACGCGGGCACGCCCTGCATCAGCGACCCGGGCTGCGTGCTCGTGCGAGAGGCGGCGGCGCTGGGCGTCGAGGTGCTCGCTGTGCCGGGGCCGACGGCGATGGCCAGCGCGCTCTCCGTCAGCGGGTTTGACACGCGGGAGTTCGCGTTCTACGGCTTTCTGCCGCGGCAGAAGAAAGAACTGAAGGAGAAGCTCCTTTCCATGAAGCGCAGCGGCGTGCCTGTCGGCGTGGTGCACGAGAGTCCGCACCGCGTGATCGAGCTGGTGCGCGTGATTGCCGATACGCTGCCCGGCTGCCGCGTGTCCGCCAGCTGCGACCTGACCAAGCTCTATGAAAAGACCATCCGCGGCACAGCGGACGAGGTGCTTGAGATGCTGGAGGGCAACGCCAAGGCGGAGAAGGGCGAATACTGCCTGGTGCTGGATATGAGCGGCGTAGAGCTTCCGGAGCAGGAGACGGCGAGCAGCGCCAGCCTTGAAGCGCAGATTTTTGAAGAGCTTCTGTGCGGCGCAGATCTCCGCCAGGCGGCGGAGCGCCTGATGGAGCGCGGCGCAAAGCGCAATGATGTGTATAAGGCGAAGACGAACGTGCAGCGGTATCTGGAGGATCTGATGTACGGCGAAGAAGAGGAGGACGAAGGCGATGAATGAGACCATTAAGCTTCTGATGGAAAGAAAGAGCGTGCGCCAGTTTGTGATGGAGAAAATGCCGAAAGAGGACGTGCGCACGATCCTCGAAGCCGCCGTGCAGGCGCCGACGGCGGGCAACAAGTCTCTCTGGACGGCGATTCACGTGACCGATCCGGACAAGAAGGCGGCGCTTGCAAAGTCCTGCGACAATCAGCCCTTTATCGCCACCGCGCCGCTGGTGCTGGTGTTCTGCGCGGATTACAAGCGCTGGTTTGACATGTATAAGACGCTGGATCTTGGCGAAGAGCTGCGCGTGCCGGGCGAGGGCGATTTCCTGCTGGCGGCGGCAGATACGTTTATCGCGGCGCATGCCAGCGTCGTCGCGGCGGACGCGCTGGGCTACGGCTCCTGCTATATCGGCGATATCGTGGAGAACTGCGATATCCAGCGCGAGATTCTGGGTCTTCCGGAGTATGTGAAGCCGGTGTGTATGGCGGTTTACGGCAGGCCGACGCAGAGCCAGATCGACCGCAAAAAGCCGCCGCGCTTTAAGGTTGAGGATCTGGTGCACGAGAACACCTATAAGGCGATTGATGCACAGGAGATGGTCGACATGATCGGTGAGCGTCAGGGGCTTGAGGGCGAGGCGCTTGACCGCTGGCTTCTGGCCTTTTGCAAGCGCAAGTGGAACTGCGATTTCAGCCGGGAAATGACGCGATCCGCCGCGCAGATGATCTCTGAGTGGTGCGAGGGAAAATAAGGAATCCATATGCAGGGCGGCAGACCTTCTGGTCTGCCGCTTGTTTGATCTGAAAACAAAATGATGTAAAAGAAGCTTGACATTCATAAGCGCGTGCATTATAATGTGAATGTAAAGCAAGCTTGACTTTTGAGGCGGGGGATTATCGATGAAGAATAAACTGGAAGAACTGAGGAAACAAAATGGAATCCGGCAGGAAGACCTTGCGAGGGCGTTGGGCGTATCGCGGCAGACCGTGATTTCGCTGGAAAAGGGCAAGTATAATCCCTCTCTGGCGCTGGCGTTCCGTCTTGCGCGGTATTTTTCCCTGCCGATTGAAGCGATCTTTGATGATTCGGATGAATTGCCGTAAGAAAGGATGATGCATATGAAATGCAGAGCGACGAGAAACATCTGGCTGAAAACTATGCTGATTGCCGGCGCTGTGATTCTGGCTGCCGGTATCTTCTTGATGCTCCGTGTCCCGGAGGAGGGTGCAGGCGCGCGCATGGCGGGCATGCTTTGCGGTCTTGGCGGCTCGTTTGCTTTGATGGGCGGCGGATTTCTGCTGTATAACAGAATCACCGGCGAGCAGCGGACGAAGGAGCGCGCCCTCAGGATGGAGGATGAGCGCGGGATGATGGTGGCTTATAAGGCGCAGAATGTGGCGGCGGTCTCTGCTGTGATGGCGATCATCGTGATGCTGATTGCCGCGCTGATCCGCGGTGATTCGCTGTACATGACGATGGGTACGGTATCCTGTATTCTGGTTGCCGTGATCAAAATCGCCGCCTATGCGTTTTACGACAGAAAGATGTAAAACGACAGTGATTTGGCAGAAGGCTTCTCCTTGATGGAGGAGCTTTTTTGCGCTATAATAGCCATAAGAGATGAGCTACGTCAAACTGGTTTTCGGGAGGCGCAGAAATGGTCAAACTGATACGTGAAGAGAATTACGAGCAGATGATGCGGGGCGTTGTGGAGCCCGGACTTGAAGCGATGCGCGAGGAAATCGAGATGCCGCTTGACGGCGGCGGCACGCTGCACTGTGAGATCTACAACCGCTATGATGCAAAGCGCGCCGTCGTCATCGTGCACGGCTATACGGAGTCGGCGGAAAAGTTCCGCGAGCTGGTCTGGTATTTCATCCACAGCGGTTTCAGCGTGTTTTCCTATGATCAGCGTGGGCATGGGCGCAGCGTGCGCGGCGTAGCGGATACATCGATTACGCATGTGGATCGTTTTGACGATTACCTCAGGGATTTGGAGCAGTTTGTGGAAAGTGTGGTTCGCCCGCGCATGGGCGACGCGCCGCTGTATCTGTACGGGCATTCCATGGGCGGCGCGGTGGCTGCGTTTGCGCTGATCCGGCATCCGGACTGGTTTGCGCGTGCGGTGCTCAATGCGCCGATGATTGCGCCGGTGACGAAGCCGCTGCCCAGAAAGGCGGCAAAGGCGCTGGGCGCGCTGTATGCGGCGCTGGGCAAGGGGCGCGAGCGCGCGTTTGTCGGCAAGCCGTTTGATCCGGCGAGGGAGAAGTTTGATACGTCGTGCATGACGTCCAGAGCGCGCTTTGATTACTATCAGCACAAGCGCAATACGCGCAGGGAGCTGCAGAACTGCAGCCCGACATACGCCTGGGTGCGCGAGGCGGCCGGTGTGACGGAGCCGCTGCTCCAAAATGCGCCGCAGATTCAGACGCCGATTCTGCTCTGCCAGGCGGAGCTTGACAATATTGTGGAGCTTGAGGAACAGAACCGGTTTGTCGAGCTGGCGCCGAACGCACAGAAGGCGACCTTCCGCGCCAAGCACGAACTGTACTCCTCGGAGCAGAGCGTGATGGAGGAGTATGTAAAGACCGTGATTGGTTTCCTTTCGCAGGACTGAGGAGGGATGGGATATGAGCAGAATCCGCTATGCAGTGGCAGGAAACGGCTGGCGCGCGATGTTCTTTGTGCGCGCGGCGAAGAACCTGCCGGAGCTATTTGAACTGACCGGCGTGCTCTGCCGCACGAAGGAAAAGGCGGAGGCCTTTGAACGCGAACACGGCGTGAAGGCGTATCATACGCTGGATGCGCTGCTTGAGACGAAGCCGCAGTTTGTCGTCACCTGCGTGACCAAGGCTGCGCTGGCCGATATGACGATGCAGATCCTTGAGCGCGGCGTGCCGGTGCTGTCTGAGACGCCGCTGGCGGTGGATATTCCGACGCTTGAAAGGCTGTGGGAGACGCATGTGCGCACGGGGACGCCGCTGGAGATGGCGGAGCAGTACTTCCTCTATCCCAGCCATCAGGCGAAGAGGAAGATTGTGAAGTCGGGTCTGCTGGGCGACGTGCATAATGTGTGGATGTCGATGATGCACGATTACCACGGCATCAGCATGCTGCGCGCGTATCTGGGCGAGGAAAACGGGCCTGTGGAGATCCGCGCGCGGAAGATATACAGCCCCATCGCCGTGACGGGCAGCCGTGCAGGCTATACGCCGGGCAGCGAAACGGGCGACGAGTACCGTACGCTGGCGCAGTTTACGTATGCGGACGGCAGAATCGGCCTGTACGATTTCTCCGGTACGCAGTATCACAGCGCGATCCGCTCCAATCACATGCGCATTCTGGGCACGCGCGGCGAGATCTTTGACGATGAGGTGCGCTATCTGCGCGGGGACGACAGGCCGGAGACGGCAAAACTTGTCACGCGCTGCGACATGATCACCGGCACCATCCGTACGATTGAGTTTGACGGGACGTGCGTATACCGCAATCCGTTCCGCTGGGATGTGGCGATGACGGAAGATGATATTGCGGTGAGCACTGTGCTCGTGCGCATGGGCGACAGGCTTGCTGGCGGCGGCGCACACTATCCGCATGCATTCCGCGACAGCTATATGTCCTGCCTGCTCCTTGCCGCGGCGCAGGAGGACGGAAAAGCAACGACGCAGAAGATGCCGTGGGACTGATGCGGCGGCAGGGCCTTCCATTCGGAAGGCTTTTTTGCTTGAATTGATTCTGGCAATTCATATTTCTGCAAAAAATGTCAGAATTATAGTAAAACTGAAAGAAAATGGAAAATATATTAAAAAGGACTTGCAAATTGGAAAGAATTCCCCTATAATGAGCAAGGCGAAAAGCCCTGAAACCGTCATTTGCATCATGCTATATATAAGGGGGATTGTCCTATGTCTTACGTTGACGAGATCTATGAGCGTGTTGTCCGCGAGAATCCGAGCCAGCCGGAATTCCATCAGGCTGTCAAGGAAGTGCTGGATTCCCTGCGTGCGGTGATCGACCGCAATGAAGAGAAGTATCGCCGCGAGGCGCTGCTTGAGCGCATCACCATGCCGGAGCGCCAGCTGCTCTTCCGCGTGCCGTGGGTGGACGACAAGGGTCAGGTGCAGGTCAATAACGCGTTCCGCGTGCAGTTCAACAGCGCGATCGGGCCGTACAAGGGCGGCATCCGTCTGCATCCGAGCGTCAATCTGGGCATCATCAAGTTCCTCGGATTTGAGCAGATCTTCAAGAACTCCCTGACCGGCCTGCCCATCGGCGGCGGCAAGGGCGGCAGCGACTTTGATCCCAAGGGCAAGAGCGACCGCGAGGTTATGGCGTTCTGCCAGAGCTTCATGACGGAGCTGAGCAAGTATGTCGGCGCGGACGTCGACGTGCCGGCCGGCGATATCGGCACCGGCGCAAGGGAGATTGGCTATATGTACGGCCAGTACAAGCGCCTGACCGGCAAGTACGAAGGCGTGCTCACCGGCAAGGGCCTTTCCTACGGCGGCTCTCTGGCGCGCAAGGAAGCGACCGGCTTCGGCCTGCTCTACCTCACGCAGGAGATGCTCAAGTGCAACGGCCATGATCTGGCGGGCAAGACCGTCGCCGTCTCCGGTGCGGGCAACGTCGCCATCTATGCCATCCAGAAGGCGCAGCAGCTGGGCGCGAAGGTCGTTACGGCTTCCGATTCCACCGGCTGGGTGTACGATGCGGACGGCATCGACGTGGCGCTGCTCAAGGAGGTCAAGGAGGTCAGGCGCGCCCGTCTGACCGAGTATGCCGCTGCGCGCCCGAACTGCGAGTACCACGCGGGACGCGGCGTGTTTACCGTCAAGTGCGACGTGGCGCTGCCGTGTGCGACGCAGAACGAGCTGCTTCTTGACGATGCGAAGGCGCTCGTTGCCAACGGCTGCATCGCCGTGGCCGAGGGCGCGAACATGCCGACGACTGCCGAGGCGACGGAGTATCTGATGAGCCATGGCGTGCTCTTTGCTCCGGGCAAGGCGGCCAATGCCGGCGGCGTGGCGACCAGCGCGCTGGAGATGAGCCAGAATTCCATGCGCCTGCACTGGACCTTTGACGAGGTCGACCAGAAGCTTCAGGGCATCATGGTGAACATCTTCCACAGCGTGGACAATGCGGCGAAGGAATACGGCATGGAAGGCAACTATGTGGCCGGCGCGAATATCGCGGGCTTCCTCAAGGTGGCGGACGCGATGCTGGCGCAGGGCGTGGTTTAATGTGAATAGGACGCGGCGGAGGC
>JAFQOY010000072.1 GCA_017412025.1 Clostridia bacterium
CTTCAAGTTGCGCAAACGCAAAAACAGGTTGGTAGTGATTTGTGATTTTTTGCGTTAAAATAAAGGCACCAAAGGAGGTGCTCATATGAGTTTTTCAGAAAATCTAAAGCAAATCAGAAGAGAACACCATCTATCGCAGGAAGAACTGGCAGAACTTCTGGATGTGAGCCGACAGGCTGTTTCCAAATGGGAGCAGGGCATAGGATACCCGGAAGTGGAAAAACTGTTGCTGCTTTCACATAAGCTGAGCATTTCGCTGGATGCTCTCATGTCCACTGAGAATGTCAGTGATTCCGGATTAAACAATGCTCATGTAACAGGTTCAATTGTGATAACTTCACCCCATGAGAATGTTATTGTTACCTGCTATAAGGTATCGGCGTCCAGGAAGATGAAAGGTGGTAAAAATTCACCCCAATATGCTTTGTTTGGTGTAAGCAATGGCGGTTCTTCTTTTTGGGGAGAGCCAACTACATTCTTAGCTTGGTATGCCAATCAAGAGCGTATATCGAAAGAAATTGAAGAAATCCACAAGGCTATTTCGCAAGGCATTTCAACTTATACGCTGCAATATAGCGCAAAAACCCAGCGTCGATGGGCAAGTATAAAAGTGATTGAGGCGTAATCATTAACTTAGCATGAGATAGACAGATTCCAATTTGTTGAGCAAACAAAAACAGATTCCCACCCTCTCAGGAGGGCGCAATTATGCGCACTCTGCCAGTGCATTGCGTTTATTGGGCCACATACGCAAACGAGCATCCGGCATCGGATGCTCGTTTGTTTGTTGCGGGATAAGTGATTCCTTAAGAACGCTCCTGTCAATCGATCGCTGTTTTTGTATGTCTGTGAGATGTTGGTTATCACCTTTCCAGCGTGAATTTTTCCTTCGCGATGTCGTCGATGATGTACGGCGTGCGCTGATAGACGTAGTAATTGAGCCAGTTGGTGTAGATGAGGTTGGCATGGCTGCGCCATGTGACGCGCGGCGGTTTTGTGTCGTCGTCATCCGGGAAGTAGTTTTTCGGCACGTCGATGGCAAGTCCGGCCTTTTTGTCGCGCTCGTATTCAAGGCGCAGCGTGTCCGCGTCGTATTCGCTGTGGCCGGTGATGAAAATCTGGCGGCCCTTGTCCGTGGCGACGGCGTAGATGCCTGCCTCCGGCGAGGAGGCGAGGATTTTCAGCTCCGGTATGGCTTCAATGTCTGCGCGGTCGATCGTCGTGTGGCGCGAATGGGGGACGAAGAACGTGTCGTCAAACCCGCGCAGCAGCATGGAACTGCGGCGCTCGACCGTGTGCTCAAACACGCCGAAGAGCTTTCTGTCAAGCGGGATCTTTCTGACGCCGAAATGGTAATACAGCCCTGCCTGCGCGCCCCAGCAGATGTGGAACGTGCTGGTGACATGCGTCTTCGACCATTCCATGATGCCGCACAGCTCGTCCCAGTAATCGACCTGCTCAAAATCCATCTGCTCAACCGGCGCGCCGGTGATCACCATGCCGTCAAAATGCTGATGGCGCACATCCTCAAACGTCTTGTAAAAGGCGAGCATGTGCTCGCGCGCGGTGTTCCTGCTCTCGCGGCTGCGCGTCATGATCAGCTCCAGCTCGATCTGCAGCGGCGAATTGCCCAGCAGGCGTGCCAGCTGCGTCTCAGTCACGATCTTGGTGGGCATCAGGTTGAGCAGCAGGATGCGCAGGGGACGGATGTCCTGCGTCACGGCGCGGTGCTCGGTGATGGTGAATATGTTTTCGCTTTCCAGCGTCGCGCGCGCAGGAAGGGATTCGGGAATCTTGATCGGCATATGTTCACCTCGTTGCGGATTGATGATTCGGTCAGAGTCTGATGATCTGCATGCCCTCGGCGTCAGCCTCGTCGTGCGTCACAAGGATCAGCAGTTTGCCCTTCGAGGCCACGCGGATCAGATCGAGCATGTGCGCGTGGGTTTCGGGATCGAGCGCGCGGAAGGGTTCGTCCATCAGGAGGATATCGCCGCCAAAGGCAAGCGCGCGGGCGAGGGAAGCACGCCGCTTCATGCCTCCGGAAAGGGAAGAGGGATAGGCGTTTTCTTCGCCGCCAAGTCCAACGCGCTCAAGCCACAGCCGTGCTGCAGCCTCGTCGCCGCAGGCGATTGTCACATTGCCAAGCACCGTCTTCCAGGGCAGCAGGCGGTCTTCCTGGAAGCAATAGGCGATCTTTGCGTCCTTTTGAACAGCAATATGTCCGCCCTGCGGGCGCTCAAGCCCGGCAATCAGGCGCAGCAGCGTCGTCTTACCCCGGCCGGAAGGCCCCAGCACGGCGTATGCGCCGGGCGCATCAAAGCGGAGCGAGCAGTTTTCAAGCACCTGCTTATCGCCGTATGCCATGGACACGTCGTGAAGCTCAATCATGGCGCACCTCCGTCAGCCTTCCGGCAATCACGCGCAGCAGCTGCTCAAGCGCGACGCTCAGCAGCACGATCATCAGCGTCCATGCAAACAGGCTGTCCGTCTCCAGATAGATTTTAGCCTCGTAGATCCGGCTGCCCACGGCCAGCTTCGGCACGCCGATGACCTCGGCTGCGACGACAGCCTTCCAGCAAAGGCCGATCGCCGCCAGGCAGCTCTCCGCAAAGGCGGGCATGACCGCAGGCAGATAGACCTGCGTCAGCGTTTTCAGCCTGCCGAAGCGGTAAAGCTTCGCCATTTCAAGCAGCTTCGGATCGATTTCGCGCACGGCCTGCGTCAGCGCGGAATACACCACCGGCAGCGTCATCAGGAAGCCGGTGAGCACGGGCACGCGCGCGGCGGAAAGCCACACCAGCGCCAGCACGATGAACGACGTGACCGGCGCGGCGCGCACGGCGGAGAGCATCGGCGAAAACAGCAGCTCCGCCGCGCGGGAGCGCAGGCACAGCGCGCCGAGCAGCACGGCGGCTGCAATGCCCAGCGCGTAGGCGAGCAGCGTGCGCAGCATCGTGCCAAGGAGCGTGCGGTACAGCATCGGCTGGGGCAGCAATTCAAGCAGCTTGAGCAGGACGGCCTGCGGCGAGGGGAGCAGCAGCGGCTGATTCACGGCGCGCGCAAGCAGCGCCCACAGCGCCAGATAAAAGACCAAAACGCCCGCGCGTTCAAGGAAAACCCTGACGCGCGGGCTGATGCGATCAGCGGACATAGTAGAACAGATTGTCCGGCAGGGCGCCGCCCACAGCCGCAGGATTGGCGGCGAAGAGCACGGCGTACAGCGGCTCGATCTGCGCGCGCATCGCGTCGCCCTCGACGAACACGATGTGGCAGTTGGGGATGGCGCGCGCGGCGACGGCGGCCTTGGGCATCACGCCGTGCTTCGCAGCCAGCTCGCCCGCGGCGGCAGGATCGGCGTTGACCAGCTCGACGGACTGGCTGTAGGCGTCCATGAACGCGGCGACCTTGTCCGGATTCTCCTCGGCGAACTTGCGGCGCACGATCACGCAGCCCATGGAGAGCACCATGTCCTCGTTTCCGGCCTTTTTCGCGGCGGCTTCAAAGGCGGAGGTCACGTCGATGACGGGCTTGAGATCGCTGCGCTGCATCAGGGCGCTGGTCACGTGCGGCTCGGGCATGATGCCGGTCTCGACCTTGCCGCTGGCCATCAGCGTGGCCAGCTCGCTGTGCTCGGCGACGTACTCGATCTCCACCTTGTCCTCAAGGCCGTTGGCCGCGAGGATGTAGTTGATCACGTATTCCGGCACGCTGGCCTGGCCTGTCGCGTAGATCTTGCGTCCGGCCAGATCGTCAAAGGAATCAATCGTGTGGTCGGAGGAGACGACGTGCAGCACGCCCAGCGTGTTGAGCGCCAGCAGCTGCACGCTGCCCTTGGTCTTCTGGTAGAGGGTCGCGGCCAGGTTCGTCGGGCAGGCGGCGATGTCCGCGCTGCCGCTGGCGATGGCGGCGACGATCTCATCGGCGGCGCCGGCAAGGGTGAAGGCGTATTCATCCGGATGTTTTTCCATCAGGCCGGTCATGCCGAGGCCGGTCGGACCCTTGAGGGCGTATACGCGGACTGCGTCATCCGCAGCGCCGCAGGCGCACAGCGCAAGCGTCATCACCAGCGCGAGCACGATTGTCAACATTCTTTTCATCATTCTCATACTCCTTTGCTTTGTATTTATCCTGACCCGCACGGGTCAAATGCTCAATCAGTATAGCACAATCCGCTTCGATTGACAACTCCGTTACAGGCGCACGCATCCGTGTGTTATCGTGTTCCCGGGAGGGATGCGCTGCGGCGTGTATACGGATTGCGGAAGATGAGGCGCTGATTGTTAACGGATACAAGAAAGCGCGGCTTCCCGTTTGAGAAACCGCGCCTTTTCGTTCGGGCTCTGCTTACAAATTCTCTCCGTTTGATTCCATCACCGTCTTATACCAGTGGAAGCTGTCCTTGACGATGCGCTCCTGCGTGCTGTAATCCACGTAGACGAGGCCGAAGCGGTCGGTATAGCCCTTGGCCCACTCGTAGTTGTCCATCAGCGACCAGGCGAGATAGCCGATGGCGTCCACGCCGTCCTCGGCGGCGCGCTTGTAGGCGCGCAGATACCGGTGCATGTAGTCCTGCCTCTGCGGATCGTGCACCTTGCCGTCAAGGGACACTGCGTCGTGGCAGCTCATGCCGTTTTCGCTGATCATGAACGGGGTCTTGTAGCGCTCGTAGAGGAACTTCGGCCCCCAGTAAAGCGCCTCCGGCGTCACCGGCCATTGGATCGCCGTCTTGGGATGGCCGACCGGCTCGGGCACTTCCTCGTAGCCCGCAGCGTTGTCGCTCGCGCGGATGGTATTGCCGTTGTAGATGTTCTGGCAGTAGAAGTCAAGCGGCTGATGGATGGTTTCAAGATCCTTTTCCCAGCCGTCGGGCAGATAGCGGCCCAGCAGCGCAAGCCCCTGCTCCGGATAGCGGCCCAGAATCGGCGGATCGCTCCACCAGCTCACGTTGAACGCCCAGAACGGCGGATAATCGTTGACCTCGAAATACGCCTTGCGCGCCGCTTCGATATCCTTGGGATCGTCGCTGGCGGGGATGCGCGGATTGGCGCACGGCGCGTAGCCCACGCGCACGCCCGGCACAAGCTCGCGCAGCGCCTTGACGGCGAGGCCGTGCGCCACCAGCACATGATGGCTCATCACGACGGTGGCGGACAGCGGCAGCTGATAGCCCGGCGCGTGCTCGCCCTTGCCGTAGCCCAGGCCGATGAAGCACTGCGGCTCGTTGAATGTGATGAAGTCCTTCACGCGGTCGCCAAAGCGCTCGGCGCACAGGCGCGTATACGCCTCGAACCACTTCGGGCTTTCCGGGTTTTCCCAGGCGCCCCTGGCCTGCAGCGCGGCGGGATAGTCCCAGTGGAAGAGCGTGATGATCGGGCGGATGCCGTTTGCAATCAGCTCGTCAATCAGCGCGTCGTAAAACGCGACGCCTTTTTCGTTGACCTCGCCCGTGCCCTCCGGAATCAGGCGCGGCCAGGAGATGGAGAAGCGGTAGGCCCTGACGCCCATCCCGCGCATCAGCGCGACGTCCTCTTTATAGCGGTGATAGTGGTCGCAGGCGACGTCGCCGGTATGTCCTTCCAGGATCTTGCCGGGCTCATGGGAGAATCGGTCCCAGACGGACAGGCCTTTGCCGTCCTCGCAGGCGGCGCCTTCGATCTGGTAGGAGGCGGTTGCAGCGCCCCAGATAAAGTCTTTGCGGAAGCTCATGGTGTTTCCTCCTTCAGGGGTGACGGGTGATGATGACTGTTTTAAGCAGAGCTGCAGTAAAGGGATTATGCGCCTGACACGGGTCCGACGGTTTCGCCCGGAATCAGCGTGCAGGGCAGGGGGATGATTTCCTGGAAGGTCGTGCGCGGCTGCTCGATCAGATGCACGAGCTTTCTGGCGGCAGCCTGGCCGATGCCGGCTGTATCCTGGGCGACGGTCGTCAGCCGCGGGCGGCACATCTGCAGCAGCGCCACGCCGCCGTATCCGGCGATGGAGATATCCTGCGGAATGCGAAGCCCCGCGCTGCGGATGGCTTCCATGCCGCCGAGCGCCGCATAGTCGTCCGGCATGATGATGCACGTGGGCCGCGGGCGCAGGCGCAGCAGCTTTTCCACCGCCTCGCGCGCTGCGGCGGGATTGTGATACAGGCCCTTGATCATATAGCGTTCCTCGGCTTCAAGGCCGGCCTCGCGCATCGTGCGCACGAAGCTGGTCAGGCGCACGTCGGTGACGGAGGTGTTGTCGCCGTGGATGTAGGCGATGCGCGTATGGCCCATGGAGAGGATGTGCCGCGTCAGCTCCGCCATGCCCTGACGGTTTTCCGACTGGATGCAGCTGTGGTTGTGGAACACGTGATCGATGGTCACGACGGGAAGCGGGCCGGACATCAGCTCGACGACCTCCGGATCGTCAAAATGGCTGCAGACGATGCATACGCCGTCCACGTTGCGGTAGAGGCAGTGCTCCAGATACGACATATTGTTGCGCTCCATGTGATGGGTGATGAACGTGATGTCGTATCCTCTGCGCTCAGCCTCGGCCTTGAAGGACTGGAGCACGGGAGAAAAATAGCTGTGCGTGAAGCCGACGTTGCTGTCGTCCGAATACAGCACGCCAAGGTTGAACGTGCGTCCCATCTTCAGCCCTCTGGCGATGGCGCTGGGACGGTAGCCAAGCTTTGCCGCCGCAGCGCGCACCAGCTCGCGCGTTTCGCTGCTCACGTCGGGATAGTTGTTGAGCGCCTTGCTGACGGTGGATACGGACAAACCGCATGCGGCGGAGAGTTCCTTGATCGTGACAGCCACGGTATCCCTGCTTTCGTGATAAAATATAACGATTCTAAAACGATTTCGCATATTTATTATACCCTTGATTTGGACATAATGCAAGCCGAATGCGAAAATGAATCGTGCATTTTATATAAGGATATTGGCTGCAAAAGAGAAGGATGAGGGGGAAAGCAAAAAAAGAAAGCAGTTCCCGGACAGGGAAGGTAAAAACGGGCGCAAACGCCTTGATTTTTGCTGGCGTTTGGGCTATGATTGTATGTAAAGAGGGAACGTTTGGCAGCGAAGATTTTCTAAAACGTTTTCGAAAAGAAGAACAGACCTGACCGATATCATGCTGCAAGGGAGGCTCTTTAGGATGAAATACGGTTATTTTGACGACGGATCCCGTGAATTTGTCATCACCAGGCCGGATACGCCATCCCCGTGGATCAACTATCTGGGCAGCGAGGCGTTTTTTACCCTCATGTCCGGCACTGGCGGCGGATACAGCTTCTATAAGGATGCGCGCATGCTGCGCATCACCCGATACCGCTACAATAACGTGCCCGGCGACGCCGGCGGCCAGTATTTTTACATCAAGGACGGCGATACCGTCTTCACGCCCGGCTGGATGCCGGTAAAGACGCCGCTTCATTATTATGAGTGCCGCCATGGCCTGGGCTACACGCGCATCACGGGCGAGAAGAACGGGCTTGCTGTGTCGACCACGTCCATGGTGCCGCGCGGCGTGAATGCGCTGGTGACGAAGGTGGAGCTTGAAAACCGCACGGGCTTCCATAAGGAAGTATCGCTGTTCAGCTTTGTGGAGTTCTGCCTGTGGAACGCGCAGGACGACTCGACGAACTTCCAGCGCAACTTTTCCACCGGCGAGGTGGAAATCGAGGGCAGCGCGATCTACCATAAGACGGAATACCGCGAGCGCCGCAATCACTTTGCGGTATACGGCGTCAATGCGCCGCTGACCGGCTTTGACACCGACCGCGACAGCTTCCTGGGCGCGTGCAACGGTCTGCATGAGCCGCAGGCCGTCTTTGAGGGCCGCAGCCGCAACAGCGTGGCCAGCGGCTGGGCGCCGATTGGCAGCCATCACCTCAGCGGCGTGCTCGCCCCGGGCGAACGCGTGTGCTTCGTCTTTACCCTTGGCTACTGCGAGAACCCGCAGGAGGAGAAGTTCTCCGCGCCGGGCGTGATCAACAAGGCGCCGGCGTATGCGCTGCTGAAGCAGTTTGACAGCGAGGCAAAGTTTGACGCGGCATTTGCGGAGCTGAGAGCATACTGGGACGAGCTGCTCTCCACCTGGCAGGTGGAAAGCGGCGAGCCGCGCCTTGACCGCATGGTCAACATCTGGAACCAGTACCAGTGCATGGTCACCTTCAACATGTCCCGCTCGGCCAGCTATTACGAGTCGGGCATCGGGCGCGGCATGGGCTTCCGCGATTCCACGCAGGATCTGCTGGGCTTCGTGCATCTGATCCCCGAGCGCGCGAGGGAGCGGATCCTTGATATCGCGGCGACGCAGTTTGCCGACGGCAGCGCGTATCACCAGTATCAGCCGCTGACCAAGCGCGGCAATTTTGACGTGGGTTCCGGCTTCAACGACGATCCGCTCTGGCTGATCTTCGGTGTGGCGGCGTATATCAAGGAGACGGGCGATACGTCCATTCTCCGGGAGATGGTGCCCTTTGACAACGACGAAAAGACGGCGGAGCCGCTGATGGAGCACCTGCGCCGTTCCTTCCATTATACGATCGATCATCTGGGCCCGCATAAGCTTCCGCTCATCGGCCGTGCGGACTGGAACGACTGCCTGAACCTCAACTGCTTCTCCAGCACCCCGGGCGAGAGCTTCCAGACGACGGCGAACTTTGAATCCGGCGTCGCGGAGTCGCTGTTCATCGCCGGCATGTTTGTGGGCGTCTGCCCGGATTATGAGGCGCTGTGCCGCATCTTCGGCTGGGAAGAGGAAGCGGACGCGGTCGCAGGGCATAAGGCCGCCATGGAAAAGGCCGTGCTTGAGCACGGATGGGACGGTCAGTGGTTCCTGCGCGCGTACGACGCCTTCGGCAAAAAGATCGGCTCAAACGAGTGCGAAGAGGGAAAGATCTATATCGAGCCGCAGGGCTTCCTGGTGATGGCGGGCGTGGGCGTTCAGGAGGGCTATGCGCAGAAGGCGCTTGACTCCGTGCGCGAGCATCTGCTCAGCGAGCATGGCGTGGCGATCCATACGCCGCCGTATACGCGCTATCATCTGGAGCTGGGTGAGATCAGCTCCTATCCGCCGGGATACAAGGAGAACGGCGGCATCTTCTGCCACAACAATCCGTGGATCACGCTGGCGGAGACGGAGCTTGGCCATGGCGGCCGCGCGTACGATATCTACCGCCGCACGAGCCCGGGCTATATCACCGACCAGCGGCTGCACCATACCGAGCCCTATGTCTACAGCCAGATGGTCGCCGGCCCGTATGCGCCGCGCTCTGGTCAGGCGAAGAACTCCTGGCTGACCGGCACGGCGGCGTGGAGCTTCTATGCGATCAGCCAGGGCATCCTGGGCGTCAAGCCGGCATATGAAGGCCTGATGATCGATCCGTGCCTGCCGGCGGAGCTTTCAGCGCTTACGATCACGCGCAAATTCCGCGGCAGTACATACAATATCCGCGTGATCAACCGCGCGGGCGATGAGAAGGGGAAGCTGACGCTTACGGTCAACGGCGAAAAGCTGGACGGCTGCCTCATCCCTGCCGGCAAAGCGGGCGAAACCTACGACGTGGAAGCGGTTCTCGAATAAGGTGAATCACGAATGAAAGACAAAACCGGGCGGAAAAATCCGTCCGGTTGTTTGCGCTGCGGCCCGCTCAGCGGATGAAATTGGTCACCTTGCGCTCTTTCTCACGCGCGGGCGGCAGCACGCCCTGCTCGCGGGCGATGGCAAAGCTTTTGATCATCCACGCCATGTTCCGGGCCAGCGTGCGCATAATCTGAAGCCCTTCTTCGTCCTGCATCACCTGTTCGGGCGTGTTGCCATGCACCATCGGCCAGTACTGGCTGGGGGCGATGGGCATGCCGGAGATGATGAAGTATTTGTTCAGCTGGTCAAGGGCGGCCGTCGTGCCTGCGCGGCGCGCGCTGACGACGGCCGCGCCGACCTTGCCCGCCATCATGCGCGAGGCGCAGTAGAACATGCGGTCCATCAGCGCCGTAATGCTGCCGCCTGCGGAGGCGTAATGCACAGGCGAGCCGAAGACCAGGCCGTCGCAGTTCCCGGCGATTTCCAGCACGCGGTTGACGGCGTCGTCGTCAAACACGCACCGGCAGTTTTTCGCACGGAAGCACGCGCCGCAGCCTGTGCAGCCGCGCACGGGCGCGGTGCCCAGCTGAAAGATTTCGGTCTCAATGCCTTCCTCGCGCAGCGTCTTTTCGATTTCGCAAAGCGCGGTATAGGTGCAGCCGTGCTCGTGCGGGCTGCCGTTGACAAGCAGTACTTTCATCGGTCGTTCATTCCTTTTTTTCAAATCTTCCGGTTTTCCGCCCATGCGGCACGGAGGTTCCTTCTATATAATGCATTATACCCGCAGACGCGGCGGGAAGCAAGCAAAACAGACATTGTGTCAGGAATGCCAAGTTTTTGTGAATTTGACGAATATGCCTTGAAGCGCGGACATAAATCCTGTATAATGTAAATACCACATTATGTATTCACAACGGAGGATGATGTCAAATGGGCGCTACTCTTCTGATTATGGCTGCGGGCATGGGCTCGCGCTACGGCGGCAACAAGCAGGTGGACGGTCTCGGCCCGAACGGCGAGATTCTGATGGAGTATTCCATCTATGACGCGATCCGCGCGGGCTTTGACCACGTGGTCTTCGTCATCAAGCCGGGCATGCAGGAGCTCATCGCCGGCATCTGCGGCGACCGCATTGCCAAGAAGGTCAAGGTGGATTACGCTTTCCAGGATTTCTCCAGCGTTCCTTCCTTCTACCAGATCCCGGCCGAGCGCGTCAAGCCGTTTGGCACGGTGCACGCTGTGCTCGTGGCCAAGGACGTCATTAAGCAGCCGTTCTGCGTGCTCAACGCTGATGACTACTACGGCGTATCCGCGTTCAAGGCGGCGTATGATCATCTGCAGACCATGAAGGCCGAGGGCGAGGCCGCCATGGTTGGCTATATGCTCAAGAACACGGTTTCCAAGAACGGCACGGTTTCCCGCGGCGTGTGCAAGCAGGATGACAACGGCTATCTGACCGAGGTTGTGGAGACCCTGAAGATCAAGCTCTGCGAAAACGGCGAGATCCGCGACATCGACGACGGCGAGCCGGGCGTGCTGCTTGATGCGGAGGCTCCGTCCAGCATGAACTTCTGGGGCTTCACCCCGTGGTTCTTCACCAAGCTCGAGGAATACTTCAACGACTTCCTCAAGGGCCTGGCTCCGGACGCTATCAAGGCGGAAGCGCTGCTGCCGCGCATGGTCGACGAGCTCATGCACAAGGACGAGCTGAAGGTCAAGGTGCTCACCACCGACGCGCAGTGGTTCGGCGTCACCTACAAGGAGGACAAGCCGAACGTTCAGGCTTCCCTCAAGGCGCTGCATGAGGACGGCACCTATCCGGCTTCTCTCCACGAGTAATCCATGCTTTCATCATCCCGTGCGTTCGCCCTTCCCCGGGGGTTCGCATGGGATTTTTCCATATCATATGAACAGGATGCCGATGCACCTGCGGAGGACTATGAAACTCAGAATTTCGTCAATCAGGGGCGATCTGCCCGGGCATCTCAAGGTCAGAAAGGCGGCGACCATCTCCATCGCCTTCAATGTGCTGGAGATCGTCGCGGGTCTGACCATGATCGTGCTCGTCAACCGGATGCTGCACCAGGGCGTGGAGGCGGGCATTGCCAGGATGATTACGCTGCTGTGCGTGACCATCGTCGGCTGGGGCGCGATTACGGATATCGGCGCGTCGCTGACCAGCCTGCGCCTTGTGCACAGGACGCAGGAGCTGGAGGCGGCGTACGGCCAGCTGGAGGATCTCAACCGCGAGATGCGCGCGCAGCGCCATGATTTTATGAATCACCTTCAGGTTGTCTACAGCCTCATCGAGATGAACGAGCCTGCCGAGGCGATCGCCTATATGGATAAGATCTACGGCGACATGCAGCGCGTCAGCCGCATGATGCGCACGGCATGCCCTGCCGTCAACGCGCTGATTCAGGCCAAGGTGGTGGAAGCCAGCGAGCGCGGCGCGGAGCTCAAGCTGTCCATCGCCGCCAAGTGGGACGATCAGCTCATGCCTGCGTGGGAGATCTGCCGCGTGCTGGCCAACCTGATTGACAACGCGCTGGACGCGGCCTGTGCGGCGGAGCATCCCGAGGGCACGCGTCCGACGGTTGAGCTGGTGCTGGGCGAGGATCTGAGAAGCTGGTTTTTCTCCGTGCGCAACAACGGACCGGCGATCGACGAGAAGACCAGAAAGAAGATCTTTGAACCCGGCTTTACCACCAAGGCGACGGGGCAGGGCATGGGGCTTTACATTGTCAGCCAGACGGTCGCTGAGATGGGCGGAAGGATCACGCTGGAATCGCATGACGGCGATACGGTTTTCTCGGGCTTTGTGCCCAGAAAACGTCTGGAATTAACAGGTATTACTGATAGTCATGAAGAAAAGTCTCAAAAAGATGACAAAACCATAAACTGACAGTAAAAACACTGTTGACAAATTAACAGAAATGTAATAAAATTGTCTCATGATGATATGGATGGGTGGTTGTATACCCTTGCGGCGGCATTGCCCCGGGGGTATGCAGGCGTCCGCCGAGTCGTCCGCCATAAAAAACGGCGGACACGAAAGAGGGGAATGGAAATCATGAAAAACAGGATCATCAAGTGCATGACGCTGGTCGCGATCCTGTGCGTCCTGGCTACGGTCTTTGCTGTGCCGCTGGCGAGCGCCGCCAGTTACAGCAAGGTCTATGGCAAGACGCAGGACAAGGTCCGCGTGCGTGAGAACGCATCGACCAACGCGACCGTCATCGACAACATCATCAAGAATGCGTGCGTGTATGTCACCTCGTCCAAGACGAGCGGCAGCACGACGTTCATCAAGGTGAACTACCGCGCAGAGGACGGCGATATCGAGTCCGGCTGGATCTGCCAGAGCGACGCGAGCAATACCTATGTCAGGATTCTCAGCGCGTCTCAGGCTCAGTCTGAGTTCTCCGTCAGCGGCGGCAATCTGCCCAGCAAGCGCGTGGGTACGTTTACGCAGTCCCAGCGCGATGCGAGCAGCAGCAATTCCAATAACTCCTATATTCAGGAGGGCTCCAGCGGCAGCGTGGTCAGCTCGATTCAGACCAAGCTCAAGGCGCTGGGCATTTACAGCGGCGAGATCACCGGCAATGCCGGAAGCAAGACCGTCGCTGCGATCAAGAAGTTCCAGGAGCGCTATGGCCTGACGGCCGACGGCGTGGCGGGTCCGCAGACCATCGCCAAGATCGACGCGGTCTATGCGGAGCGCGGCGGTTCTTCTTCCGGCTCTTCTTCCAGCGCGTCCGGCCTCAAGCTCGGCTCTTCCGGCTCCGAGGTGCGCGATCTGCAGAGCAACCTGACCAGGCTCGGCTACTACTGGGCGGATATCACCGGCAGCTTCGGCGCGAAGACCGAGGCGGCTGTCATCCGCTTCCAGAAGGATAAGGGCCTGACGGCGGACGGCGTTGCGGGCAAGAAGACGCTCGACGCGATTGCCAGTGCGCTCTCCCAGAGCGGCCTGCCGTCCGGCAGCGCCTCTTCCACCGGTACCACGCTCAGGCTCAACAGCCAGGGCGACGCGGTTTCCCAGCTTCAGCGCGATCTCAAGACGCTGGGCTACTATTACGCTGACATCACCGGCAACTTCGGCACCAAGACCGAGGCGGCCGTTAAGGAATTCCAGCGGAAGAACGGCCTGACGGCGGATGGCGTCGCGGGCAAGAAGACCCTTGATCTGATTGCCCAGCAGGTGGGCAGCTCCGGCTCCTCTTCTGACGCGTCCGGCCTGAAGCTCGGTTCCACCGGCTCCAAGGTGCGCGCGCTGCAGGAGGATCTGACGACGCTGGGCTTCTACTACGGCGATATCACCGGCCACTACGGCAATATGACCAAGGCGGCCGTTACCAAGTTCCAGAAATCCCGCGGCCTGACGCAGGACGGCGTGGCCGGCACCACGACCATCAACGCGATCAAGAGCGCGCTTGATGGCAACGGCGCGCTGGCCGGCGATATCGGTTCTGCCAGCGGCTCTCTGCGCGAGGGCGACAGCGGCGATGCTGTTCTGGATCTGCAGACCAGGCTGAAGACCCTGAACTACTACTATGGCGATCTGACCGGCAGCTTCGGCAGCCTGACCAAGAAGGCCGTCCGCTCCTTCCAGGACGACAACGACCTGACGGTGGACGGCGTGGCCGGCCCGCAGACGCTCAACAAGCTTTACAGCCTCACGGGCGGCGGTTCCGTTTCCGGCAGCGGCTCTGTTTCCGGCAGCGTTGTCTCCGAGGCGGATTCCTATGGCCGCATCACCAAGGACAACGTCAACCTGCGCACGTCCTACTCCACCAGCTCCGCCTCCAGGGCGAGCCTGAAGGAGGGCAAGCTGGTCCGCATCACCAAGGTGTACACGATCAGCGGCGTGAAGTGGTATTACATCACCGTGGTCAACGGCAGCGTGACGCTCAAGGGCTATGTCCGCGGCGATATGATCGAGCAGATCTCCGAGTCTGAGTACACCGGCGGCGGCGGCAACGATATCGATATCGGCGACGCCGAGATCATCGGCATGATCCGCGTGACGGGCAACAAGGTCAACCTGCGCAAGGAGCCCAGCACGAATTCCGACTCTGTGGGCTATGCCTATCAGGGCGATGTGTTCTACTACGTCGATACGGACGACGGCTGGTTTAAGACCAAGAGCGGCTACTGGATCGACCGTGACTACTGCAAGGTGATGACCGAAGAGGAAATCGAAGAGTATGTCAACGGCGGCGGCTCTACCGGCGGCACCTACAGCGAGGGCGACACCGGTTCCATGGTCAAGTGGATTCAGGAGGCGCTGAAGGCGCTTGATTACTACGACGGCGAGATCACCGGCCATTACGGCTCCAGGACGAAGGAAGCTGTCCGCCAGTTCCAGCGCGACCAGGATATTTCTGCCGACGGCGTGGCCGGTCCGAAGACCATCGCCAGGCTGGAGCAGGAGTATGCCGCGCATAACAACAGCAGCAGCGGCAGCACGACGACCGTGGACTACAACCGTACGATCTACAACCTTGACTGGTTCAAGCATCAGTCCTGCTTCTACAACAGCTCCAGCTTCATGGGCCTGCGCAAGGGCAATACCATCACCCTGACGGACGTGGATACCGGCCGTTCCTTCAAGGTCAAGATCCAGTCCGCCTCCGGCAACCACGCCGATATTGAGCCGGCGACCAGCAGCGATACCTCCGTGCTGTGCAGCCTCTACGGCGTGTCCACGGCGGATCAGCTGGAGAGCCGCAACAAGTACCAGCGCCGCGCGATGGTCGTCACATCCTCCAACGGCAGGTATCAGGCGATCGGTTCCATCTACGCGATTCCGCACGGCAGCGATACGGTTTCCGGCAACAACTACGATGGTCAGTTCTGTCTGCACTTCAAGAATTCCAAGACGCACGGCACGGACATCGTGGATGACGATCCGAAGGGACATCAGGCGATGATCTCCGCCGCGGCGACCTACCTGGACGGCAGGACGAATGCCGAGGGCAACAAGATCAGAGTGTCCACCACCTGCCCGAACTGATCACTTCCCTTACCACCCCCATCCCCTCTTTATACAGGAGCGGCGCGAGCGATCGCGCCGCTCCTGGTATTTTATTCTGCCATAGCATATGTGGAAGGAAAGGCTTGACAATGAGGGGAAAAAACAATATAATGTTTTCCGATATGAACATGCGATGATGCGGAATGAGCGCGGCGAATCGCCTGCAGCAGCGAGCCGGGGATGGTGCAAGCCCGGCGGCAGGACACGGCGCGCAGCCCTCCGAGCAGCATCCGGCGACGAGCCGGCCGTTTTCCCGCGTTAAGGGAGAGAGAGGGCATGCCTTTGGCATGCCAACCGGAGTGGTACCGCGAATCGCGTCTGTTCGTCCCCGGACGACAGGCGTTTTTTATTTTGCTTCCTTCGTCCCTTCGGGACGCCTCAATCAGGAGGGCGGCCGGGCGTCTTACAGGCGTCTCGTGGCTCCCTGCAGGAGGGCTGTCATCAAAGCTGGCCGGAGGAGCGATGCAACGAAAAAGGAGAGAACACCATGAAGAAGATGACTTCCGGCGAGCTGCGCACGATGTGGCTCAATTTCTTCAAGAGCAAGGGCCACGCTGTGATTCCCAGCGCCTCCGTCATTCCGGAGAATGACCCGACCGTGCTCTTCACCACCGCGGGCATGCATCCGCTGGTTCCGTACCTGCTGGGCAGCGCGCATCCGGCCGGCACCCGACTGACCGACGTGCAGAAGTGCATCCGCACCGGCGACATCGACGAGGTCGGCGACGCTTCCCACCTGACCTTCTTTGAAATGCTGGGCAACTGGTCCCTGGGCGATTACTTCAAGAAGGACATGATCGCCTGGTCCTGGGAGTTCCTCACCAGCCCGGAGTATCTCGGCCTTGACAAGGACAAGCTGGCGTTCACCGTCTTTGAGGGCGAGGGCGATATCCCGCGCGATGACGAGGCCGCCGGCTACTGGATGGAGCAGGGCGTCAAGCCGGAGAATATCTACTTCCTTGGCCGCAAGCACAACTGGTGGGGCCCGGCGGGCCAGACCGGTCCGTGCGGCCCGGACACCGAGATGTTCATCATCCGCGATCAGGAGCCCTGCGGCCCGGATTGCTCCCCGGCCTGCTCCTGCGGGCGCTTCATGGAGATCTGGAACGACGTGTTCATGCAGTACAACAAGAACGCCGAGGGCCAGTACGTTCCGATGGAGAAGAAGAACGTCGATACCGGCATGGGCCTGGAGCGCACCGTCTGCACGCTCAACGGCTGCAAGTCCGTCTATGAGACCGACGCTTTCACCGGCATCCTCGCCAAGATCAGCGAGCTGTCCGGCAAGGGCTATGAGGACGACGCTGCGACCACCAAGGCCTTCCGCATCGTCGCCGATCACCTGCGCACCGCCACCTTCATCATGGGCGATCCGCGCGGCGTGAGCCCGAGCAATGTCGATCAGGGCTACGTGCTGCGCCGCCTGATCCGCCGCGCCGTTCGCTACGGCATGGGCCTGGGCATGGGCGAGGGCTTCACCAGCGAGATTGCCAAGGTAATCATCGAGCAGTATGCCGAGGTCTATCCGGAGCTCAAGCAGAACGAGGCGTTTGTGCTGGAGCAGTTCAAGCTTGAGGAGAGCCGCTTTGCCCGCACCCTGCGTCAGGGCGAAAAGGAGTTTGCCAAGGTCGTCAGCCGTCTGGGCGACAAGACCGTGATCGACGGCCTGGACGCTTTCCACCTGTATGATACGTATGGCTATCCGATCGAGATGACCCGCGAGCTGGCGGCTGAAAAGGGTCTCACTGTCGATGAGAAGGGCTTTGCCGATCACTTTGCCGCGCATCAGAAGCTGTCTCAGGCCGGCGCGGAGCAGCGCTTCAAGGGCGGCCTGGCCGATCACAGCGCGCAGACCGCGCGCCTGCACACGGCGACCCATCTGCTGCAGGCGGCTCTGCGCCGCGTGCTGGGCGACGAGGTCGCGCAGAAGGGCTCCAACATCACCGCCGAGCGCCTGCGCTTCGACTTCAAGTTCGGCCGCAAGGTGACCAAGGAGGAGCTGGCGCAGGTTCAGGCGCTGGTCAACGAGTGGATCGCTGCCGATGCGCCGATCACCATGAAGGAGACCACCGTCGAGGCTGCGAAGGCCGAGGGCGCGATCGGTCTGTTCGAGAGCAAGTACGGCGAGCTGGTCCGCATGTACACCATGGGCGAGTACTCCAAGGAGATCTGCGGCGGCCCGCACGCCAGCCATACCGGCGAGCTGGTCAGCTTCAAGATTCAGAAGGAAGAATCCTCCTCCGCCGGCGTCCGCCGCATCAAGGCCGTCATCGGCGCGAAGCCTGAAGACTGATTGAACCATTGAATTGATGGGCAGTCCTGCATTTTGCAGGGCTGCTTTTTTTGTCTGATTGAAGAGAATGCGGCAGAATGAGCCTGTCGCATTGCGGTGAAAGATGGAGAAATATGACGAAATTATGAACAAATTGTAATAATTAAAGAAAATGCCGAAATAATCATGACATATTTCTGCCGGATTTTCCATATTCTTAGAGTAGAAAAGACAGGAGCAGGCAGAGGAAAAGAGAGGAAGGGGAATGCGGATGAAGAAGTACAGGATCAGAGAGGGCGCGCTGATGCAGGCGGCGGGCGCAGAGACGCTTGATGCGCTTGCGCACGATCTGCGCACGCCGATGTGCTGCGTATCCGGCGCGGCGCAGATGGCGCTCGCCGCCAGCAGGCAGGGCAAACGCGTGGATGAGCAGATGCAGCAGATTCTGCTCGCCGTAGAGGCGATGGACAGGATGCTCAGCCAGATGTGTGTGCCTCACCCGGATCATGCATGCACGGTGGATCAGCTTGAGGAGGAGCTGCGCACCGTCATGGGCCAGCGGGCCCGGAGCAGGGGACAGAAGATGACGGTCGACCTGAGCGCGCTGCGGGATCTGATTCCGCATGAGAAGACGGCGCGCCTTTCGCGCGTGCTGCTCAATCTCACGTCCAATGCCATCAAATATACGCAGGAGGGCGGCGAAATCTGCGTATCCGGCTATGCGGCGGACGGCTGCGCGTGTATTGTGGTCAGGGATAACGGCATGGGTATGAAGCGGGAGTTTATCAGGCGGGCGTTTGTTCCGTATGAGCGGGCGAAGGAGAGCGCGCACCTGCCGGGCAAGGGGCTGGGGCTTTCCATCGTGCGCAGGCTCGTGCGGGAAATCGGCGGCACGATCAGCGTCAGGAGCGCCTGGGGGAAGGGTACGGCGTTTTGCATCCGGCTGCCGCTTGATCCGGCTGCCGCTTGATCCGGCTGCCGCTTGATCCGGCTGCCGCTTGAAAGGGAACCAAAGCTTTCGTGAAGAGAGATACAGATCTCAGGGAATAGAGAAAGGAAAACAGAAAATCCCTCCGCAGGCGAGACATTGCGGAGGGATTTTCGCGGATACCGGATAAGGGAAAGGATACAAAAAAACCAGCTTATGCAAGCTGGTTTCTTGGCTCCCCAGGTAGGGCTCGAACCTACAACCCTTCGGTTAACAGCCGAATGCTCTGCCATTGAGCTACTGAGGAATATGGTGGATTGAAGTGGACTCGAACCACCGACCTCCCGCTTATCAGGCGGGTGCTCTAACC
>JAFQOY010000073.1 GCA_017412025.1 Clostridia bacterium
CTCATCCTTACCAAGGATGCGCTCTACCTGCTGAGCTACATCAGCACACGCTGTATAAAGTTGCCGGGACGTTGCATAGAGTGAATCCTTACCAAGGATGCGCTCTACCTGCTGAGCTACATCAGCATCGGCAACGAATAGTATTATAGACGATTTCCTCTGATTTTGCAACCCCTTTTGTCAAATTTCTTAAAATTCTTTTCCGTCGGCAAAAGAACGGCTTTCCCCCTGCTCATTGATCCTGCCCGACTGTCAAAACAAATTGTTCTGCACTCTTTGAAAATTATTTTTGTCAAATAAACAATAAATGCTTGACAACGTTTCCTGAACGCCGTATAATTCAGTTATGGTTATTATGACCATAATAAAGGGGTGATATACGTGCACACCAATCTCAGCAAAGACCGGCTGCATGTCGCCGTCGATATCCTGCTTCTGTCTCAGACAGGCAATGCGCTCAAGCTGCTGCTTTCCCGGCGTCCTTCGCCGCCGTATCAGGGCGCGCTGGCGCTGCCCGGCAGGCTCGTCGCGGTCGATCATTCTGCGGAGGAAACGGTCGATGCGCTGCTGCGCGAGATGCTTCCCGAAACCATCCCGTCCTCCGGCGTATACCGCGAGCAGCTGTTTACGTTTTCTGATCCAAAGCGCGATCCGCGCGGCCGGGTCATTTCCATCGCCTATCTGGCGATCATCCCCTGGCAGCTGCTCTCTCCCGCACTTGAGGCATGCCCAACCACCCTTGAGTGCTTCACCGTATCCGCCGCAGACGGAGAAATGCAGCTCTCCGGCAGCGATGGCAGCGCCATAGACTGCAGCGCCCTGGCGTTTGACCATGGCAGCATCATCCGCACCGGCGTCGCCCGGCTGAAAGGCAAAATCGAATACACCGAAATCGGCTTCCACTTCCTCAATGATCCCGAAGCGTTTTCCCTGGGCGACATGCAGCGCGTGTTTGAGGCCGTGCTGGGCAGGGCGCTCGACGCGAGCAACTTCCGCCGCTTTGCGCTCAACCGTTATGAAGAGACGGGCAAAATTGAACAGACCGAACGCGCAGAAAAGAAAAAACGCGGAAGACCTGCCGCCCTCTACCGACTGAAATCATAAGGAGGATGCCTGATGAACGAAAAGAAGATCCTGATCGTTGTGGATATGCAGAACGACTTCATCGACGGCGCGCTGGGCACAAAGGAAGCGCAGGCCATCGTGCCGCGCGTGATGGAACGCATCCGCGCCTGCAAAGCCGAAGGCTATACCCTGATGGCAACGCTGGACACTCACGGCGAAGACTACATGAACACGCCGGAAGGAAAGAAGCTCCCCGTTCCGCACTGCATCCGCGGCACGCAGGGCTGGCGGATCCGCGGAGAGATTCTCAGAGAGCTGAACGGCTGCACGCTGGTGGAAAAGCCCGGCTTTGCCAGCCTGAATCTCCCTTATATCGTGAGGAACGCCGCTGCAGGCGCACAGGCGGTCTCCATTGAGCTGCTGGGTGTGTGCACGGACATCTGCGTCGTCTCCAACGCCCTGATGCTCAAGGCTCACCTGCCCGAAGCGGCAATCGCCGTCAACGCCGCCTGCTGCGCAGGCGTGACGCCCGAAAAACATGCGGCTGCGCTTGAAACCATGCGCAGCTGCCAGATCGACGTCATCTGAACGACACAGAGGAACCCGCCATGCCGGAGATTGAAAACTACGACGTATACAACGACAGAATGCGCCGCTCGATGTGGGACAAAGCATTCTTTATGGATAAGATTCCCGAAGCGGAGCTGATTATTGACTACGGCTGTGCGGACGGCTCTCTGATCCGCTTTCTGCATGCGCTGTTTCCTGCCATGCGCTTCATCGGCTTTGATATCGATCCAGCCATGACCGCAGCCGCAAACGCGCACAGGAGCGAGAATACCTGGTTTATGAGCAGCATGGACGATGTACTGCGCAAAACCCGCGAACTGGGCGTGGACGGAGACAGCATTGCGATCAACTTCTCCTCCGTCCTGCACGAGGTCTTCCACTACGGCTTTGACCTCGACTCGCTGCGCGGCTTCATCCGCGCCGTCTCTCCGCGCTATCTGGTCGTCCGGGACATGATGTACATGAGCGAAGACGACAGCGCACCGGCCAATGAGGCCGCTGTCGGGCGAATCCGGGAGGCGCTGCCCGATTGGCAGATCCGCGATTTTGAATCCTGCTTCGGGTCCATATCCGTGCGCAAAAATCTGGTGCATCTGCTGCTCAAGTACAAGTATACCGAAAACTGGGCGCGCGAATGCCGGGAGAACTACTTCTCCTACAGTATGGAGGATCTGACAGCAGCGCTTGATCCGTCAGGCGAATTTGAGACGATCCTGCTCAGCCGCTGCATCCTTCCCTGGTGCCGCTGCGACATGGAAAATACGTTCGGCATCGACCCGGGACATGAACTGACAACCCATTTTTCCGCGATTTTTGCGCGCAGAGACGCACAGGCGCGCATCAGCCTGAACGCGCCGCACAAAAGCGACCCGTCACACAGAAAGCCAACGGCTCAGGGAGGCAAACAATATGATGAAGCTTGAACCCATCGTCGTATCCCTGCTGGATACAGACCTGTACAAATTCAACATGGACCAGGTGATCTTCCATAAGCACACCAATCTCAGCGGCGAATACTACTTCCTCTGCCGCAACGAGGACGTCCGCTTCACGCAGGAGATGTTTGAGGAGATCAACGCGCAGATCGATCACCTCTGCACGCTCCGGTTCAAAAAGAAGGAGCTGGCTTATCTGCGCTCCATCCGTTTCATCAAGAGCGACTACGTGGAGTTCCTGCGCCTTTGGCACCCCATCCGCGATTATGTCACCACCCATCTGACGCCGGAGGGCAAGCTCGAAATCGTGGTCAAGGGGCCGCTCTTCTCCGCCATGCAGTTTGAGATCTACCTGCTGGAGATCGTCAACGAGGTCTACTTCCGCATGCGCTATGACTATGACAAGCTCCGCGCCAGCGCCGAGGAGAAGCTCAACGAAAAGATCCGCAGCTTCAACGAGGGCAAGTACACGTTCCGCTTTGCGGAATTTGGCTGCCGCCGCCGTCTCTCCCGCGAATGGGAGGATGAGGTCGTGCGCCGCCTGAGCCGTGAGACAAAAAACTGCATGGGCACGTCCAACGTATACCTGGCCATGAAGTATGGCCTCACGCCCGTCGGCACGTTCGCCCACGAATACGTGCAGATGTTCCAGGGCATCGACTCCATCCCGCTGGCCTATACCAATCACTATGCCCTGCAGGACTGGTATGACGAGTACCGCGGCGACAACGGCACGGCGCTCACCGATACCATCACCACCGACCTGTTCCTGCTCGATTTTGACCGCGCCATGGTCAACAACTTCTCCGGCGTGCGCCATGACAGCGGCGACCCGTTCGCCTGGGGCGAAAAGATGATCGCGCACTACGAATCCTACGGCGCAGATCCCCGTTCCAAGCAGCTGCTCTTCAGCGACGGCCTGAATTTTGACCGCGCGCAGGCGCTCTACGATTATTTCCACGGCCGCGTCAAGGTCGCCTTCGGCATCGGCACATTCTGCTCCAACGACACCTGCGAAAAGCCGCTCAACATCGTCATCAAGCTGCAGACGGTCAACGGCCGCGCCGTGGCCAAGCTCTCGGACGTCTCCGGCAAGTCCATGTGCCGCGACAGCGAATACCTCAGCTACCTGCGCCGCTCTGTAGAGTTCCGCCTGAACAGGGAAAAATAA
>JAFQOY010000008.1 GCA_017412025.1 Clostridia bacterium
ACCCAGGCCGACCATACCATCCGCAGATCCCAGCGCGGCAGCCTGATCATAATACAGCCGCGCCTCGGCATAATTCTGCTCAACGCCCAGCCCCTCTTCATAGAGATAACCCAGGCCGACCATACCATCCGCAGATCCCAGCGCGGCAGCCTGCTCATAATACAGCCGCGCCTCGGCATAATTCTGCTCCACGCCATCCGCCTCGCAATACAGATATGCCAGCATGCACATTGCGTCCACGCCGCCGCGCTCCGCGGCCATTTTGGCATACCCGACAGCGCGATCCATATCCTTTCCTGCATCGGTCAGGCCGTCATAATACATCTCCGCCAGCCGGTACATACCATCCGCAGATCCCAGCGCGGCAGCCTGCTCATACTGACGGGCGGCTTCCCCATAATTTTCTTTTTCTTCCTCTGCAAGGCCCATTTCATACAGCCGCCGCGCCGCATCCGTATTTTCCTGCGCCAACGCCGAAGGCACGCAAAGCAGCAGCGCCGCCAGCAGTGCCACGCAAAAACTCCGCATCCGTCCGCTCATTTTCATTCCCTCCGGTCCCTATACTCTTCTGTTTTCATTATGATTCGCATCATTTTATTTGTCAACCGCTTCCGCATATCAGATGCATTTTCGTCTTCAAATTGACAAAGGAAACAATATCTGATATCATCAAATCAGAGCGGAGTCCTTCCAGATACAGACGGATAAACGCATTCCCCGTCCGCATCCTGCGGACGACGGAATACAGTGAATGCCTTTTCCCTTGTGAAATGAGACAGGAGGTTTTTCCGATGCGCTACGCAAAAACCGCGCTGGCTGCGCTGCTTATCTGCCTTTGTATTCCCTGCCTCTGCGCGGCGCAGGGCATTGAGATCGGCGCGCTTGCGCCCCTTGAGATGGCTGCCGAAGAAAACGCGCAGACGCTTGCGCTCTACTGCGGCCCGACGCAGGGCTTCTACCGCCACGGCGATCAGGCGCTTGACACCGGCAAGCCGTTTGTCGTCTTTGGGCAGCACGACTGCTGGGCGATGGCCGCACAGGGCACGGCGGACGCCTTTGGCCCCGTGGGCTGGGTGGAGGCCGGCTCGATTGACGATATCCCCTATGATCCGCAGCTCACGTTTGATGACGGTCTGCAGGTTACTGTCGAAGACGCCGCCATCCTGACCAACGATCCGATGAACGCGGACGCGGACGTTATCGTGCGCGTTGTGCCGGGTACAGTCGTCATGCTGCTGGCCGCCTATGACGGCTGGGCGTACATTCAGGCCGAGTTTGCCGACATGCCGCCTGTCCGCGCGTTTATCCCGATGAGCGCGATTGAATAACCCTTTTATCCACCTGCTGCAGCGCAGGGCCGAAAGGCTCTGCGCTGTTTGCGTTTTTCATGTTGTTTATGTATTTTCTCCTTATCCCACATGCGTTTTTCTGCACCTTTTTTCTTTTCAATTCAGGGGCATTGTGATATACTATACAATTGTTGAAAAATGTGATTTGCGCTATGTTTTTTCAGGAGAGGAGTCGGTTTGATGTCTGCATGTTCTCCCCTGTCCGGTCCGCCGTAAGGCGATGGCGCTTTTCTTTGATGCAGTATATGACGATTCCCCAAGGAGGAAATCACCATGCCTGAAACGTTTGAAACCGGCACGCTGCAGGGCGAAACCGCCCGCCGCCGGACATTTGCCATCATCTCCCATCCTGACGCGGGCAAGACGACGATGACCGAAAAGCTGCTGCTGTACTCGGGCGCTATCCGCACTGCCGGCTCCGTTAAGGCCCGCAAGAGCGACAAGCACGCCACCAGCGACTGGATGGAAATCGAAAAGCAGCGCGGCATCTCCGTCACCTCCTCTGCGATGCAGTTTGAGTTTGACGGCTACCACATCAACATCCTCGACACCCCTGGCCACCAGGACTTCTCCGAGGATACCTACCGCGTGCTCGTCGCCGCCGACAGCGCCGTGATGATGATCGACGCGGCGAAGGGCGTTGAGGCGCAGACCATCAAGCTCTTCAAGGTCTGCCGCCTGCGCAACATCCCGATCTTCACCTTCATCAATAAAATGGACCGCGCCGCGAAGGATCCGTTCTCCCTGATGGAGGAGCTTGAGCAGGTGCTGGGCATCCGCTCCTGCCCGGTCAACTGGCCCATCGGCACGGACGGCGATTTCAAGGGCGTCTATCACCGCGACACGAAGATGGTTGAGCTCTACGAGAGCGGCGACCACGGCAAAACCCGCGTGGAGAAGATGGACGTGCCGCTCGACGATCCGAACCTGCCTGAGCTGCTGGGCGACCGCCTGTACAATCGCCTGATGGAAGAAATCGAGCTGCTGGATATGGCGGGCGATGAATTCGATCTGGAAATGGTGCGCGCGGGCGAGCTGACCCCGATGTTCTTCGGCTCCGCCATCACCAACTTCGGCGTCGAGCCGTTCCTCACCCGCTTCCTGGAATACTCTACCCCGCCCGCCGCGCACGAGAGCGATCTGGGCGTTGTGGAACCGACGGACGAGGACTTCTCCGGCTTCATCTTCAAGATCCAGGCGAACATGAACCCGGCGCACCGCGACCGCCTTGCCTTCATGCGCATCTGCTCCGGCACGTTCTCCAAGGGCATGAACGTCTGGCACAGCGGCACGAACAAGATGGTGCAGCTCAAGCAGCCGCAGCAGTTCATGGCAGACGAGCGCGGCGCGGTGGAGACCGCCTATCCGGGCGACATCATCGGCCTGTTTGATCCCGGCTTCTTCCGCCTGGGCGACACGCTGTGCACCGGCAAGAAGCGCCGCTACGAGGGCATCCCGGTCTTTGCGCCGGAGTTCTTCGCCCGCTGCTCCTCCATCGACAGCCTCAGGCGCAAGCAGTTCGTCAAGGGCGTTGTGCAGCTGGCTGAGGAAGGCACTATCCAGACCTTCAAGCGCCCGGGCATCGGCTTTGAGGAGATCATCGTCGGCGTTGTCGGCGTGCTGCAGTTCGAGGTGCTTGAGCATCGCCTCAAGACCGAGTATAACGCCGAGATCCGCCGTCAGGATCTGAGCTACCGCTACGTCCGCTGGATCACCAAGACGCCCAAGCCCGTCGACAAGCTCAAGCTGTCTTCCACCTGCTCTCTGGCGCAGGACAGCCATGATCGCGACGTCATCCTCTTTGAAAACGAGTGGTCCATCCGCTGGGCGCTTGAAAATAACGAGGGTCTTGA
>JAFQOY010000009.1 GCA_017412025.1 Clostridia bacterium
TCCGTTTATTATACATTTGTATATCTGGAAAGTCAATCCATTCGCCTTTTTGGGCAGCACGGCGACAGCCGTGACGGAGGGCGTATGTCCTTCCTTCACTCCCTCAGTCAGCTTCGCTGACAGCATTCCGGAGAACTCGCATAGTCGCGCAAGCGCTCCTTGCGATTCTCCACGCTCCGCTTCGCTGTTTCGCCCGCAGGGCGCGCTCAGCTGCGGTGCCTGCAAGAGGGAGCCTTCAAAAAGCCCCTTTACTCTCAAACCTTCTCCTCTGTTCCGCTGCTTTTCAGATGGCTGGTTTCTGCTTTCGCAGAACAGCTTTGCTGCCTCCCTCCTGAGGGAGGTGGCACGGCGCAGCCGTGACGGAGGGAGTGTACTGTGCACACCATGTCGGACGGTGCATTTGCCTTTTTCACTCCCTCAGTCTCGCTTTGCAAAAACAAGATTTGCGCCTCCCTCCTGAGGGAGGCAGCACGGCGCAGCCGTGACGGAGGGAGTGTTCCGCGTCCTGTTCCTTTGTCGTCACGCTGCTGCAATCCATCCAGTATCATCGATTATGTCATACTCCAAGGAGGAATCCCCCATGCCCATGGACGGCGTTATGCTCGGCTATGTCGTGCGCGAGCTTCACGATACCCTCATGGACGGACGCGTTGACCGCGTCATCCAGCCCGAACGGGACGAAATCCATCTGCTCATCCGCGCAAAGGGGCAGAACCACCGCCTCGTGCTCAGCGCATCGGCCAACGCCGCGCGCATCCACCTGAGCGCGCACAGCAAGACCGGCCCGATGGAGCCGCCGATGTTCTGCATGCTGCTGCGCAAATACCTTACTTCCGGGCGCGTGCAGGGCGTGCGGCGCATCGCCGGCGACCGCATCGCGGAGATCGATATTCAGGCGCTCAGCGAGCTGGGCGACCCCGTCACCCGCACGCTCGTCATCGAGATCATGGGCCGCCATTCCAACATCATCCTGCGCTCCGGCACGGGCACGATCATCGACGCGGCGCGCCACATCGGCGAGGACATCTCCCGCGTGCGCCAGGTGCTGCCCGGCCTGCCATATGCCTATCCGCCCTCGCAGGGCAAGCTGAACCCCGAAACCGCCGCGCAGGCGGACATCGCGCAGCGCCTTACTGAGACCGGCGGCAAGCTTGACAAGGCCGTCGGCGCGATCCTCGCGGGCTTTTCGCCCCAGGCCGCGCGCGAGGCGTGCGCGCGCATGGGCTATGACGGCGCGTCCCTCGTGCAGGAGCTTGACGTGGGCGAGGTTTCCGCCCGCCTGCACGATTATCTGACCGCCATGCCGGATATGGGCCCCTGCGTCACGCTGCACAGCGAGGGCGGCTCGCCCACGGACGTCTATCCCTTCTATCCGCTGCACCTTGAGCCCCAGCACTATACAGAGCATCCGCAGGGCCCCAGCGCCGCGCTCGACGCGTTCTTCTACGAGCGCGACCGCCGCGAGCGCATGAACCAGCGCGCCTCCTCCCTCGCGCACACGCTCAAAAACCACATCGAGCGCTGTGAAAAGAAGATCGCGATACAGAGCGAGGCGCTGGAGGGCGCGGCCAGGATGGAGGAATACCGCCAGAAGGGCGAGCTGATTCAGGCGAACCTCTACCGGCTCAAAAAGGGCGAGCCCGTCGCCCGGGTTGAAAACTTCTACGATGAAAACTATGCGCCCGTCGACATCCCGATGGACGTCTCCCTCTCCCCGGCGCAGAACGCGCAGCGCTACTTCAAGCTCTATCAGAAAGCGCGCGGCGCGCGCACCCTCGCCGCCGAGCAGAAGGCGAAGGCCGAGCAGGAGCTTGAATACCTCGAGCAGATGGAGGACGACCTGCGCAAGTGCGCCGACGCGGCGGGTCTTGCCGAGCTGCGCGCGATGCTGGAAAAGTCCGGCCACGTCCGCGCCGTCGCCTCCCGCGTCAAGCAGCGCAGGGAAGCGCCGTCCCAGCCGATGAAGTTCCTCTCCTCGGACGGGATCGAAATCGAGGTCGGCAAGAACGCCCTGCAGAACGAGCGCCTGACCATGGGCGCAAGGGGCGAGGAGACCTGGCTGCACGCGCAGAAGATGCCCGGCAGCCACGTGATCGTGCACACGACGGACGCCGTGCCGGAAAAGACGCTTGAGGAGGCGGCCATGCTCGCCGCGTATTACTCCAAGGGCGTGCGCTCCAGCCTCGTGCCCATCGACGTGACGCTGCGCCGCTACATCAAAAAGCCCGGCGGCACGCCGGCAGGCTTCGTCATCTACACGCATCAGAAGACGCTCTACATCACGCCCGACGAGGCGGCGGTCAGGCGGATCCGGTGCGTGAGGGAATAACAGCAGATTCCGTTTCACTGCGAAAAGGCGGCGGGCTGAGTCAGCCCGCCCTACGGTGATACTCGCCGCTTTGCCTTCCTTCCTGTAAGGATTCATCCCCCTTTGCTCTCCGGCGTAGGGCGGCCTGACCCCAGGCCGCCGCGCTTTCTGCCTTCCGCCTTCGGGCGGGAACCGGTTCCTCCCCGCAAGACATCTGACATGCAGACAGACAGCAAAAATCCGCCGCCTCCGAATGGAAGCGGCGGATTAATTATTCCCATGATTACACGATCCCGATTACACGATCTTGACCTTGCCCTTCGTCGCGCGGAAGACGATGAGCATGGAGATCACCGTCGTCACCGAGAGGATGGTCGCCAGCGCGGCGGCGGTGCCGTCGCTCATGCGCACAACCTCCTGATAGATCGCGACCGCGATGGTCGAGGTCTTGCCGGAATAGAGCATGATGGAGCTGGAAAGCTCGTTGATGCAGGTGATCCAGCTGAGCACCGCGCCGGACATCACGCCCGGCAGCATCATGCGCGCCGTCATCGTGAAGAACGTCTTCATCGGGGACACGCCCAGGTTGATGGACGCCTCCTCCACCGACGGATCCATCTGATACAGGAACGCGCTGCCCGAGCGCACGGTGTAGGGCAGCTTGCGCACGACGTAGGAGATGATCATGATCGCCGCCGTGCCCACGAGGATGACGGGCTTGCGGTTGAAGGCGACGATGAGGCCGATGCCCAGCACGCTGCCCGGGATGACGTACGGGAACATGATCAGCGTGTCGATGATGCTGGCCGCCTTGCCCTTCTTGCGCACGAGCACGTAGGAGATCAGGATGCCGAAGATGACGATGAACACGATCGCCACAAGCGAGAACGCGTAGGTGTTGAAGATGTTCTGCCCGAGGCGGCTGAGGATGGCGCGGTAGTTGTTGAGGTTGACGCCCTGGATCATGCCCGAGAAGCTGCGCTCCACGAACGACTGGCAGATCACCACGATCTGCGGCAGCAGCGCGAGGAACACGACGACATACACCGGCAGCGACGCGACAAAGCGCTTAAAACCGTGCAGCTCCGTCTCCTGCGGCGGGCGCAGCGTACTCATGGTGTAGTTCTTCTTCTCCACCACCAGCTTCTGCAGCGCCAGCATGACCATCGAGCAGGCGACGATGATCACCGACAGCGCGGAGGCCATGAACGGGTCGGTCGCGCTCTCGGACATGTACTCGTTGTACACCAGCACCGGCAGCACCGTATATCCCTCGCCCAGCAGCATCGGCGTGCCGAAGTCGGCCAGACAGGTCATGAACACCATGATGCAGCCCGCCAGAATCGAGGGCAGCACCACCGGCAGCGTGACGGTGAGGATGCGGCGCAGCTTGTTCATGCCCAGGTTTTCGGCCGCCTCCTCAAGCGAGGCGTCGATGCTGTTCATCGCGCCGGACGTGTACAGATACACATACGGGAACAGGTGCAGCACGAACACGAATATGATGCCGTTTCTGCCGTATATCGTGGGCGCCGTCCATCCGATCTTGCTAAAGAGCTGCGCGAGCAGACCGTTTCGGCCCAGCAGCACGATCCAGGAATACGCGCCGATGAACGGCGGGCTCATCAGCGAGAGGATGATCAGCACATGCAGGAAATTCTTGCCCGGCACGTTGTAGCGCGTCATCACGTAGGCGATGAACACGCCGATGATGCACGCAAAGAGCGTCGTGAACGAACAGATGACCAGCGAGCGCAGGAGCGTGCGGTAGTAATACTTTTTCGTGAAGAAGCGGTTGAAGTTGTAGAGCGTCATCCCCTCCACCTTGCTGGAGAAGACGGACTTGGTGAGGATCGTGTAGAACGGATAGATGATGAACAGGCACAGGCTCACCAGCACGATGACCTTGACGAAGAACCAGAAGTCAAGCCTGATCTTCCGGCGCGGAGCGGACGTCACCTTGAGAGCACCTCCTCCGCCTCGTCATAGAGGCTGATGCGCGCAGCGTCAAAGCTGATGTGGACGCGCTCGCCCGCCTCGTGCACGTCGGTCGTGTCCTTGGTGTATTCGTTGATGATGAGCATCTGCCCGTCGTCAAGCTCCACCTCGTACTCGATGAAGTCGCCAAGGAACGTGGAGAAGAGCACCCTGCCCGGCATGCCCGTCTCCGAGAAGAAGAGCTGCTCCGGGCGCGCGGAGAGCTTCGCCGCGCCGGTGTACTGCCTGCGCACGGGCACGTCGATGTCCAGCTCGCCCCTGATCGAGACGCGCGCGGTCTTTCCGTCGCACGCCGTCACCTCGCAGCTCAGGAAGTTGCTCACGCCGATGAAGCCCGCGACGAACGGGTTCTCCGGCTTGGCATAGATCTCGCTGGGCGTGCCGATCTGCATGATCTTGCCCTGATTCATGACGGCGATGCGGTCGGAGATGGCCAGCGCCTCCTCCTGATCGTGGGTGACGTAGATCGTGGTGATGCCAAGGCGCCTCTGCAGCTTCTTGATGATGGAGCGCATCTGCACGCGGAGCTTCGCGTCGAGGTTGGAAAGCGGCTCGTCCATCAGCAGCACGCTCGGCTCGATGACGAACGCGCGCGCCAGCGCCACGCGCTGCTGCTGTCCGCCGGAGAGCTCGCTGGGCTTGCGCTTTGCAAGCGGCAGGATCTGCACCAGCTCAAGCGCCTCCTGCACGCGCTTTTCCATCTCGGCCTTCTTCACGCCGCGCGCCTTCAGGCCGTAGGCCACGTTCTCCTCCACCGTCAGGTGCGGGAAGATGGCGTAATTCTGAAAGACCATGCCGATGTCGCGCTTGTGCGCCGGCACGTCGTTGATGCGCTTGTCGCCGAAGAAAAAATCGCCGCCCTCGATGGAGTTAAAGCCGGCGATCATGCGCAGCAGCGTCGTCTTGCCGCAGCCGGACGGGCCCAGAAGCGTGAAAAACTCGCCCTCTTTGATGTGCACGGATACGCCGTGCAGCGCGGTAAAATCGCCGTAGCGCTTGACTGCGTCGCGGATAATGACTTCGTTGCTCATGTGTATCGTTCCTCTTTTCTTTGTCTGGGGCGAAAGCCCGCGGCCACTGCGCCCGGCCTTCGCGTTTCCCTGTAGGGGAGGGGCTCTGCTCCTCCCCCTTTGATGCGCTGCACGCGTTCAGGGCGGAGCAGAGCCCCGCCCCTACGGCAGGGATGCTATGATTTTCATTTCGGGCAGAAAACCAAATCAAGGGGGACACCGAGTGTCCCCCTTGCACATCGCGACGGATTACTCCTCGGCTTCGATGGTCAGGTCGTTCCACTTCTCCACGATCGCGGCCTTGTTGTTGGCGGCGTAGGCGAAGTCGTAGTTGCCAAGGTCGAGCGTCTCAAGACCGACGAGGCCTTCCGGCACGAGGTCGGCGCGGACCGGGCGGCGGGCCCAATCCTTGTTCTGCGCGGTCTGGCACTCAAGGCCGGTCACGAAGTCGATGAACAGCTTCGCGTTCTCCGGGTTCGGGCAGTTCTTGATCAGCGCGACGCCATCCGGCACGGCGGAGTTCTTTTCCGGATAGATGTAGCCGATGTTCGGGTTGTCGTTGTAGAGCACCGCGGACTTCTCGATCGTCACGCCGATGGCGTATTCGCCGGAGGCGACGAGCTTATGGCAGTTGCCGGAGGAATCCTGCACCTTGCCGTCCAGGTTCTTGATGAAGTTGAAGACCATGTCCCAGCCCTCGTCGATGGTGGGCTTGGAGAAGAGCATGGTGCACAGCTGGGTGTAGGCGGAGCCGGACTTCGCCGGGGAGGCGTAGGCGATCCTGCCCTTCAGGTTCTCGTTGCACAGGTCGTCCCAGGTCTTGGGCACGTCCTTCTCGTCGATCAGGGTCTTGTTGTAGATGATGACCATCGGCAGCGGGGATTCGCCGATCCACAGGTCGGCAGCATCCTTGTACGCCTCGCCGATCACGGCGTCGTTGGCGCAGACATACGCGTCGAAGTAATCGACATAGCCGGCCAGGGTATCCGCGCCGCCGCCCCAGAAGACGTCGCCCTGCGGATTCTCGCTTTCGGCCACGACGCGCTGAGCCAGCTCGCCGGTGCCGGCGGCGATGACCTGCACCTCGATGTCCGGATACGCGGCCTGGAACATCGCCACGCCCGCGTTCAGCGGATCCGCGTCATGCGGGGAATAGACGACGACGCTGCCGGCGGCCATCGCGGTCGCGGCGGTCAGGAGCATCATCGCGGCGAGAAGAAGCGCAAAATACTTTTTCATGGGTATCCTCCTTCAATTTTCCGGACGCTCTGCATTCGTTCCTCAAAAGCGCCCATATAGTTGCTCTTATTTTACGCCATTTGTAATAAAGATGTCAAGACAATTGCGCACATTTGCAGACAAAACCGGTTGAATATGGTATCATACTGATGACATGAAACCGTATCCGCCCTGCGGGCGGGGATCACTCCCTCCGTCATGCCTGCGGCATGCCACCTCCCTCAGGAGGGAGGCAGCAAAGCTGTTCTGCGAAAGCAGAAACCAGCCATCCATTACAATAGCATCCTGCCCGTCAGGAGAAAGCGAGGCCCCATGCAGCTGCTCTACTTCTTTGAAAGCATCCGAAGCCCCATCTTCGACGCTCTCTTTTCCGCCGTCACCCATGCGGGCGAGGAGACCGTCTTTATCATCGTCGGCCTGCTGCTGTTCTGGTGCGTCAGCAAGCAGAAGGGCTACTTCCTTTTGTGCATCGGCCTGATGGGCACGGTGGTCAACCAGCTGCTCAAGCTGATCTTCCGCGTGCCGCGCCCGTGGGTGCGCGATCCCGCGTTCACCATCGTTGAAAGCGCGCGCGCGGAGGCGACGGGCTATTCCTTCCCCAGCGGCCATACGCAGATCTCGGTGAGCGTGTACGGCGGCATCGCGCGCGTGTTTTCGCACAGGCTGGTGCGCATCGCGTGCGTCCTGCTGTGCGTGCTCGTGCCCGTCTCGCGCATGTATCTGGGCGTGCATACCCCGGCGGACGTCTTTACCTCCGTCGCCATCGCGCTGGCGCTGATTCTGGTCATGGAGCCGCTCGTTGCCCGCGGCATGGACGAGCCCCGCGTGATGCGCGCCATCTTCGCCGCGATGGCGCTTCTGAGCGCCGCGCTGCTGCTGTATGCAAAGTACTATCCCTTCCCCGCCGGTTCCGATATGGAGAACATCGCCCACGGCCTGTCAAACGCCTCAAAGATGCTCGGCTGCACGGCCGGCCTCGCGCTCACCTACGAGATGGACAGCAGGTACATCCGCTTTGACGTCCGCGCGCCGCTTTTCGCCCAGGCGGTCAAGCTCCTCGTCGGCTTCGCGCTGCTGATGGCGATCAAGTCCGGCCTCAAGTCGCCGCTTCAGGCGCTGCTTGGCGCGGGCATGGGCGATTTCCTGCGCTATTTCCTCATGGTCGCCTTCGCCGGCTGCCTCTGGCCGCTGACGTTCCCCCGGATCATCCGGCTTATGGGAAAAAAATAAGCGTTATCGCAGAACAGAGATTCCTTTCCACAAGTTTTGTGGTATAATCTTTACATCTTTCCGGCAGCGTTCCACGCTATTCATAGCGGGATCCTGCCGCCCGAACCAAGGAGGAATCGCTTTGAAAAAGCATCTTCGTCTCATTGCCGCTCTGGCAGCCGCCTGCTGCATGCTTCTGGCCTGCGCCCTGCCGTCCGCCGCCGAGAGCAGCGAGGACTATTACTACAGCATCAGCGTCACTACAAACCTGGGCGGGGACGCCCCTTCACAGGCGATAATAGCCCGCTACTCGGTGCACGGCTATTTGGTCGGCGGCTCAAGCGAGTCCCTGTTCCGCTGCGATTCATCCGGCAATCCCATCGACTTTTCCCATTCGGTGATTCAGCCGGGCGAGCGGACGGTAAGCGACGTCTTCTTCTTCAGTTATCCGGAGCCGCTGCTCGGCGTCCGCCTGCTCGCGGAACCGTTTGTAGGGACCGGCACAGAGCGGGATGACCACGATTACTATCTTCCGCTCGATCTGTCTGCGCAGCAGCCCGGCATTGAAAACGCCATTGCGATCGGTGAGATGTACCTCATCGAGGGGTTTGCCCCGGGCGGAGCCATGATCCTGTCTCCTGAAGCGATGGCGCCCGTATACACACCGGTGTACGACGCGTTGCCCGTGTTTTCCGGCCCTGACCCTGACAGCGTCTACTGCACCACGCAGGTGCTGACGGTATCTGACAGCACTCTGGCAAGCGTGACGCTCGACGGCGAACCGGTTCCCTTTGAAGGCAATACGGCGACGGTCACCCTCCCCGGCAATATCGATGCGCTTTACCATATTGCCGCGCAGGATGCAAACGGCAACCTGTCGCAGATGTACATTGAGATGGTGCCCCTCGGCGTTCTGATGAATCCTGTGGCCCTCCTTACGCTTGACAACGTCAAGCCCAATCACGAACAGGCCATTGAAGACGTCATCGCCAATGTGCTCGCGCTCATGGATACGCCGCACAGCACGGCGGCGGAAACGGATGTGCTCCGCGATATGGAAGCGGAGCTGCGCGCGCTCCTTGCGCGTATCAATGAGGCGGAGGCCTGCAGAAACAGCGAGAGCATCCTCGCTACGCGGCACATCACCGCCGAAAACGTGACCCCGGCAGACCGGGATGCGCTCCTGTCCGCCAGGGCGGATCTTGAAAGGGCGCTGCGGGATTATTCCGGCAACTACCTGCCCGACGTCCTTGAGACGATCCGCAGCGATCTGGCGCGCGTGAACGCCGCGCTCGCCGCCCTCGAGGAAAACCTCGCAGACCTGCCGCAGACCGGCGACGGCAGCCGTATGGCGCTGTGGCTTATGCTCCTGGCCGCAGGCAGCGCAGGCGCTTTCCTCAGCCGGAAAAAGAATCGCGCAGCAGAATAAACCGTTCAGTTCATCAAAGAGCCGCAGGTGCGGCTCTTTTTTGCTGCCTGTTTGGCTTCCGCAGGCACTCCCTCAGTCAGCTTCGCTGACAGCATTCCGGGGAACTCGCATAGTCGCGCAAGCGCTCCTTGCGATTCCCCACGCTCCGCTTCGCTGTTTCGATCCGGGAACAGTAATAGTCGCGCAAGCGCTCCTTTACAGTTCCGATCTCCATCTCACTGTTTCGCCCACGGGGCGCGTTCGATTCCGATCCCACAGGGCGCGCTCAGCTGCGGTGCCTGCAAGA
>JAFQOY010000074.1 GCA_017412025.1 Clostridia bacterium
CTGGGCATGATTCTGAACGTAGCAAAAGAAGATGGACTCATCAGCATCACCCCGGCAAAGTCAAAACGCCTGCGCAATCCCTCCAGCAAAAAGAGCGTACAGGAAGCCCCAACCTCTGACGAAGCCGATGATATTGAATCACACCTTCAGGACATCCCTCAATCGCGTGACAGACGGTATGTGGCTATGCTTTTGAAATCCCCCCGCCTGATATGAAGACATCCGGGGCTTACAAATCAAAAACTCCAATTTCTCCGAGCCGACCGTCAGCATCACGTATCCAACCTCTGTCTTGCTACCAGCGCTGCAAATCGCCCATTCATGGCAATCAGCTCATCATAGGTGCCGTCTTCAACAATATGCCCTTCATCCAGCACCACAATGCGGCTACAATTCTGGATGGTCGAAAGACGGTGCGCGATGACCACACGGGTACAATTCAGCGCATCCAGCGTGCGAACAGTATGCGCCTGCGCTACGTTATCCAGCGCGGAGGTTGCCTCGTCCATAAATACCACCCGCGGATTGCCGACCAGCGCGCGGGCAATCAACAGACGCTGACGCTGTCCTCCGGAGATGCCCGCGCCGTTTTCTCCCATCATGGTATAGAGCTTCATGGGCATGCGGCGCACGTCATCGGCCAGTCCCGCCTTTTCCAGCGCATCCCATGCCTCTTCCTCCGTCATATCCGGTTTCGAGATGGACAGATTGCTGAAAATGGATCCCTGCATCAATCGGCCGTTTTGCAGCACCGTGCCGATCTTCCGGCGAAGGCCGCGCACGTTCAGGGATTTCAGGTCATGATCGTCATAATAGATCGCGCCCTGTTCCGGCTTTTCAAAGCCCAGCATCAGGCGCATCAGGGTGGACTTGCCGCAGCCCGTTCCGCCGACGATGGCCACATACTCGCCAGGCTCAATATCCAGCGTCACGTCGTCAAGAAGCATCGGGGCTTCCTTGTTGTAGCGGAAGCTGACATGGCTGATGCTGATCTTGCCCGTAAGCGCGTCGGGCATATGCTTCTCAGGCTCGATCTCCGGTTCTGTTTCCAGAATGGGCTTCATCATATTCAGCATCGGGCCAAACTCCGTAATCACGGTCACAATGCCAATCAGCGACATAAACGCGCCGGACACCATGCCGTAAGCAGAAGAAAACGCCATGTAGTTCGCTGCGGAAACGCTGCTTGCGGCAGCCGTATAATAGATGACCACCGTGCCCAGCAGACTGACAAGCCCCAACAGCGCCTGCCTGTAAAGCAGGAGCAAAGGCTGTCGATAGGTCAGCTCGGCAACTTCCCGGTATTCCCCTGCCCATCTGGAAAAGATACGCTTTTCCGCGCCAGACAGACGGATCTTCTGGATACCGTTGATCATCGTCAGCTGCAAGCCGGAGAGCTTACCCTGTTTCTTCATGCGCAGATTGCTGCGCCTAAGACCAATCACCACGCAGGCCAGCGAAAGCACCGTCTGCAAAAGCAGCACGACGACCGCAGGCGCCGCCAGCGCCGGCGCGAAGGCAGAGATCTGCGCAATGTAGATGAGCGAGAAAATGCCGGTCAGGCCCGAGGAAAAGACCGCTTTCACCGTAGACGCCGTCAGCTGATCAATGGATCCGAGCTGCGCGGCGATCTCGCCGGAGGCATGCTCCTTGAAAAAGGCGGCCGGCATTGCCATCACGCGGTTCATCGCAGCAGCCTGCAGAGAAGCCCCCGCACGGACATTCACCACGCCCACAGCCAGTGTGCGCAGCATGTTCGCCAGATGCGTCGATACCACCGAGAATACCAACAGAAACAAAACCGGCAGCACCAGACTCACGCGCCCCGAGGGGATCAGTCCCGAGAATACCAAACGATTCATCGCCGGAAGCGTCATCGCCAGCACACTGGCCAGAGCTGTCGCGCTGAGAATCTGCACATAGTCCCATGCCGTCAGGGACTTGACCATGTAGCGATACAGATCGCGCAGGGTCAGCTTTCCCGCCGGCAGGGGCATGTAAAAGCACTGCGCTTCCGGTTCCAGCTTCGCCGCCGTATCACGGCTGACGCGTACGCGCCTGCCCGCGCTTTTGTCATAGAATTCGGAATGATTCTGCCTGGGCAGGATCGCTACCATCTGTCCATCGCAGGTTCTTCCCAGATAAGGACCGATGGCTTCCTTATACCATTCGCCCTCCAAAGTCACCGTCCGGGCAGAAATGCCCATGATTTCGGTCACATAAGTCACTGGATCGGTATCCTGCGGAATCTCCGCCCGGCGATGATAAAACGTAAGGATCTCGCCGACCGCATCCGCCGCCTGTTTACGTGCGGATTGATCCATCTGCGGTCGGGCATTACCCGTAACCACAGAGGCAAGATCGCGATAGGCAGCATCGATCAGCGCATCGTCAAGGAGCGCGCGCTGGATGCTCTTTTCATTGTTTTCCATCCTTCGTGTCTCCTTCCTTATGATGCGTTGACTAGCGCGGTATAAGCTCCGCCAAGCGCCAGCAGCTCATCATGGGTGCCGCGCTCAACGACGTCGCCATCCTTCAAAACGAGGATTTCATCCGCGTCCCGGATCGTGGAAAGCCGATGCGCAATCAGCAGCATCGTCATCCCGCGCGCCTTGATCGCATCCATCACCAGCGCTTCGGTCTGCGCATCCAGCGCAGACGTCGCCTCGTCCAGAATCAGAACGGACGGGTTGCCCGCCAGGGCGCGCGCGATTTCCAGTTGCTGGCGCTGTCCGCCAGAGAAATTGGCGCCGCCTTCGACGATATATGCATCATATCCGCCCGGATGCTTGAGAATCGCCTCATGCACCTGCGTATCGCGCGCAGCCTGAATCATGTCGCTGTCGCTGATGGTGCCGTCCGAAAAGCGGAAATTATCCTTCACCGTGCCGGAGAATAGGAAGATATCCTGATCGACCACAGCCACAGAGGACGTAAATGCCGCCCGGTCGTATGCAGACATAGGTTTTCCGTCAAAGAGAATCTCGCCCTCCCACGGCTGATACAGACCAGCTACGAGCTTGGACATGGTGGACTTTCCGCAGCCGGAGGAGCCCACCAGCGC
>JAFQOY010000075.1 GCA_017412025.1 Clostridia bacterium
ACGGCGGCACGATCAAAGCCGTCGAAGCCTTCCAGCGGGATTACGGCCTGAGCGTGGATGGCGCCGCAGGCGAAAAGACGCAGGCCGTGCTCTTTTCCTCTCAGTGTGATCCATCGCCCATTCCGCAGATTACGCCTTCCCCGTCCCCTGCGCCCTCTCCGACGCCGACAGCGGAGACGTCTCCCATGCCATCTGCTTCGCCCTCGCCCACGGTGTTCGTGCCGCTGCCCGGAAGCGTTGGCTGATTCTTTCCGGTTCCCTTCCGGGAGCCGGTTTTTTGTTTTCTGAGCGGGATCCAAACGCCGTACCGTTGCAAAGCCATAATGAATCGTGTATAATAAAGTGATTTGGTATGTTCATCGCCGGATCAGACGACATTATATAGAAAGGATCGGCGCAATATGACCCGAAAACGCTGGTGCGGCCTCACGCTGGGCGCCCTTCTCGCGCTGTTTGCTGCGGTGGTTCTGCTGGTTGTGATCGTCGATCCGTTTGAGATCTATCACCGCGCATGGTTTTACAATCCGCCGTATGAAAGCGCCTCCCAGATGTATGCGCAGGCCGGCGTCGCCAAGTCCTACACGTATGACAGCGTGATCATCGGCTCCTCCGTGACGGAGAACTGCACGCCCAGCGTATATGAAGCCGCGCTGGGCGGCCGGTTTGTCAAGCTCTGCATGAACGCAGGCACGGCGCGCGACCATGCCAAGATGATGGACATCGCGTTCCGGACGCACGACGTCCGTCAGGTTGTCTACGGGCTTGATCTGTTTGCCTATTCCGTCTATCACACCAATCAGAAGGCCGTCACACCGGATTATCTCTACGACGACAATCTCTTCAACGACGTATCCTATCTGCTCAACAGAAGCGTTCTGCTCGAGCATATTCCCAAAGCGCTTGCGCGCATCGGCGTACCGGACGAGGATGCGTCCCGCGACAGCATGTATTTCTGGTCTCCGCCGCATATGCCCGGAGAGGACGCCCTTCGCGCGCAGGTTCCGCTGGCTGCTCCCATGCCGCAGCAGAAGGACACGGCCCGCGGCATTGAGCTGGCCGGGCTGAACCTTGAGCACAATCTGCTGCCCTATATCCGCGCGCACCGGGATACCGTGTTCCACATCTTTTTTCCGCCGTATTCCCTGCTCTACTGGGCAGGTCAGGCCGCGCAGGGCGAGCTTGATTCCCTGCTCGCGCAGAAGCAGCTGATCGGGCAGGCGCTGCTGGCAGAGCCGAACGTGCGTCTCTACGATTTCCATGCGCATATGGACTGGGTCAGTGATTACAGCCTGTACTTTGACCTGATCCACTACACATCGGAGGTCAACGACGCGATGGCGCAGGCGATGGCCGACAGCCTTTGCCTGATTGACGGTAAGGCCATGCTTGACGAGCGGATTGCGCTGCTGCGCAGCAGCGTGACGGCGCTCTTTCCGCAGTAAAGCTTTCCGATGTTTCCCGCTTCCTGAAAGGAGTTTTCTATGACCCGAAAGCAATGGGCCGTCACGGCGCTTGCTCTGCTCTTCCTCTCGCTGGGCGGCATTATCGCCGGCGTCGTGATCATCGACCCGTTTCAGATCTACCGGCAGGCGACGGCCTATATCGCGCCCATCACCAACGGCACGCAGAACTACTGCAACGCTGGTATCGCCAAATCCTACGAATACGACAGCGTGGTCATCGGCTCCTCCATGACGGAGAACTTCCGTCCCAGCCAGATGGACAGCCTGCTGGGCGGAAGATTTGTCAAGCTGCCCATCAACGGCGGCTCGCCCTTTAACCACGCACAGATGATGGATCTGGCATTTGGCACGCACGATATCAAAACCGTGTTTTACGGCTTTGACGTGGAGGCGCTGACCTTCTTCTACAAAACGCCCAAATGCGATATGCCGGAATACCTCTACGACGACAATCTCTTCAACGACGTGGAGTACTGGTTCAACAAGAGCGTGCTGGCCAAATACATCCCCGCATGCCTGAAGACGCTGGGGCAGAGCGATCCCGGCCAGCGGGATACCATGTACGCCTGGGGCGACATGTACCCCTACGGCAAAAGCGCCGCGCTGGCCAGCCTGACCATCGACGGCAGCACATTTGAGCAGGAAGCCCCCAATGAAACGCCGACGCTCTCCCAGCAGTCAAGGCTCAACGTCGAGCACAACCTGCTTCCCTTCATCACGGCGCATCCCGATACGCAGTTTATCTTCTTCTTCCCGCCCTATTCCGCCGCGCGCTGGTATGAATTCTACCGCCTCGGTCAGCTGGGTTACCACCTCAACCAGAAGGAGGCTGCCATCGCCGCGCTGCTGCCCTATGAGAATGTGAAGATCTACGATTTCCAGGCGGAATTTGACTGGATCACCGATCTTGACAATTATATCGACACCTGGCATTACAGCGCCGCCATCAGCGACGCCATCGTTCACGACGTGAGCAAAGACCAAAACCGCATCACCGACCTCAGCCAGGTTTACGAAAACCGTGCGCTTCTCCTCTCCCTCGTCGATCAGATCGTCGCCGCCGGCAGGTGGCCCGACGCCTTTACCCGCTGATTCCGATTCTTTCCTGATAAGGAGAAAACGATATGCTGTTCAATTCCTACGTTTTCATTCTGGCGTTTCTGCCGCTGACGCTGCTCGTGTATTTCCTGCTGGGCAGGCTTGATGAGCGCATGCCGCTCAACAAGCTGTTTCTGGTGCTGGCGTCCTTCGTCTTCTACGGCTACAACAACCCCAGCTATGTGCCGATCATCGTGCTGAGCATTCTGGTCAACTACGCCCTCAGCCAGATGATGCTCGCCACCGAAAAGAAGGCCGTTCGTCTGCCGCTGATGCTGCTGGGCCTTGCGCTCAACCTCGGCGTGCTGTTCTACTTCAAGTATCACGACTTCTTCTGCGAAAACCTCAATAAGGCGTTCGGCACTTCGTTCGTCCTCAATCATCTGATGCTCCCGCTTGGCATCTCGTTTTTCACCTTCCAGCAGCTCTCCTACGTGATCGACAGCTACAAGCGCACCGTTCCGCGCTACAACATCCTTGATTATGCGCTGTTTGTCACCTTCTTCCCGCAGCTGGTCGCGGGCCCCATCGTGCTGCACAGCGAGATCGTCCCCCAGTTTGCCGATCCGAAGAACCGCCGGTTCAACTTTGACAACTTTGCGCCCGGCCTCTACGCCTTTGCGCTGGGCCTGTTCAAGAAGGTCATTGTCGCCGATACGTTCGGCGTCGCCGTGGAGGCCGGCTATGCCGCCGCGCAGAGCCTCAACACCATCGAAGCCTGGCTGATCGCCATCGGCTATACCCTCCAGCTGTACTTTGATTTCTCCGGCTACTGCGACGTCGCCACAGGCATCGGCCTGATGTTCAACATCAAAATCCCGCTGAACTTCAACTCACCCTACAAGAGCATGAATATCCGCGAGTTCTGGCAGCGCTGGCATATCACGCTCTCCCGCTTCCTGACGACGTACATCTACTTCCCCCTCGGCGGCAGCCGCAAGGGCATCACGCGCACCTGTATCAACCTGATGGTCGTCTTCCTGGCCAGCGGCTTGTGGCATGGCGCGGGCTGGCTTTTTCTCCTCTGGGGACTGATGCACGGCGCAGCGAGCGTGCTGTACCGCCTCTTCCGCAGGCAATACGACGCGCTGCATCCCGCGCTGCAGTGGCTGATGACGTTCGTCTTTGTCGTCGTCGCCTGGGTCTTCTTCCGCGCAACAAATCTTGCCGACGCGCTCGCGATCATCAAATCCATGCTGATGATGGACTTTGGGCCAATCCGAGACAGCATCACCTCCGCGTTTGAGCTGCCAGGCGGCATCCGCTCCGGCTACAACGCCATCTTCATGATGCTCTGGTATGTCTTCTCGCTGGTCGCCTGCCTGGGCATGCGCAACACCTATGAGAAGACCATGGACTTCAGGCCCACGCTGCTCAACGCTGCATCCACCGTCATCCTGATCCTCTACTGCGTGCTCTCCCTCTCCGGCGTGAGCGTGTTCCTCTACTTCAACTTCTAAGCGCGGCCGCATATGCTTCGCCGCGTTCACCCGTTTTCCGGATACTCCCCTCCGGAAAACCGCTTCATGGACTGTATCCGATGAAAAGAAATACCTGGGCGCTGCTGTGCCTCTCTGCCTTGTTTAGCGCGCTTCTCTTTCTGAGCGCGGTGGTCATATACGTCGATCCTTTTCAGGTCTACCGGCTTGCTTCCCGGTACATGCCGCCGATTGACAAGACCACGCAGGTCTATTCCAATGCAGGCATTGCGCGCAATTACGAATACGACAGCGCCGTCGTGGGCACCTCCGTCTGCGAAAACTTCAGGCCGACCCAGATGGATCAGCTGCTGGGCGGCCGCTTCATCAAGCTGTGCACACAGGCGGGCACCGCGTATAACCATGCCCTGCTGATGAATCTGGCCTTTGATACGCATGAAATCCGCCGCATCGTCTACGGCCTTGACGTCTATTCCTTTATCGCCGATCTTGACGAGACCGGAAGCGACGTGCCGATGTACCTGTATGACGGCAATCCGTTCACCGACGTGAAATACTGGCTCAACCGCTCCGTGCTCGGCTCCTTCCTGCCCCGCTGCCTGCGCGCCTGGGGGCAGAAGCAGGACGATTCCATCCGCGACAGCATGTACTGCTGGGCCGGGCAGGATCTCTACGGCCCCGTCGCGCTCTACAACGCCTCCTTCACGCCGCCGACGGATATTCTGCCGTCAGACGCCCGGGTGCAGGCCGCGCTTGACAACCTGAACACGCACCTCATCCCCTTCATCAAGGCGCATCCCGATACCCGGTTTGACCTCTTCTTCCCGCCCTATTCGGCGGCGGAGTGGTCCACCATGCAGAGCAAAGGCACGCTTGAAGCCATGCTGACGCTGCGCGGCGTATGCTATGATGCGCTGAGCGCATATCCAAACGTCACCGTCTACGACTTTGCCGCCCGTGAAGACTGGACGCTCAATCTGGACAACTACAAGGATACGCTGCACTACGGCCAGTGGATCAATGATGAAATGGTTCAATGCATCGCAGAGGGCTCCGGCGCGGTTTACAGCCGGGATACCCTTGACGCTGCTACGGCCCAGCTTCGTCAGTGGGCCAATGCCCTTATAGAAGCAGGCGAGTGGATCTTTGACTGACCATACGCTTCTCTTCCGCTTTTCCCCATCTCCAAGGAGGAACCATGAACCGCCATTCTCCATCCCGCAGAAAAAAAAGCAGACAGCACCCGCTTGAGCATCCTGCCGTACGCGTGCTGCTCGCTGCGCTGTGCGTCGTCGCGATCGTCCTGCTGTGTGTTCTGGCCAATTCATTCATGCCCAGGATGGATGCTGCTTCGCTTGCAGCGCCTGCCTCCGGCACGCCGACGCCGGAACCCACGCCTACTCCGGAACCCACCATCTCGCCAACGCCCGCCATCTACGCCCCCTTCGGCGCGCAGTATGGCCACGGCGGCGCAGAACTGATTCCCCGGACGCCGACGCCGCAGCCCACGTATACGCCGTCGCCCGCACAGCTGACCCCTTCGCCGGAGCCGACCAAAGCTGCGCCGCGCACAATGAAGAAGGGCATGACAGGCGAGGATGTGCGCATCCTGCAGTACGCGCTGATCGATCTGGGCTATCTGAACGATCAGGCCGACGGCAATTTCGGCAGCAACACATACGACGCCGTGGTCATGTTCCAGGCCATCAACGGGCTGGATGCCGACGGACTCGCCGGCGCGAAAACACAGGAGCTGATCTACAGCGGAAATGCGCTCTCGGCAGATCATGCGCCGAAGATGGATTACCTGATCCTTGTCAACCGGGACAGCAAACTCGATAAAAACTATGTGCCCAGCGATCTGGTCGATATCGCCGACGTCATCCCTTCCAGCGTGCTCAAGGTCAAACACAAGGGTACAAAGGGCAACCGCACGGCAGTTGAGGCGCTCGGCCGGATGCTTGAGGACGCCGTCAGCCAGGGCATATCGGACTGGCAGGTATCCTCCGCATACCGGACATACAAGGAGCAGCAGGCGCTGGTCGATCAATCCGTCAACAACTACAAAAAGAACAATCCCGGCTGGAGCCGTGAGCGCTGCCTGTCTGCGACATACAACACCGTTGCGCCTGCAGGTACGAGCGAGCACATGACTGGTCTCGCCTTTGACATCACCGTTCCCGGCGTCAGCTTCACCGGCACCAAGCAGCAGAAATGGCTGCATGAGCACTGCTACGAATACGGCTTTGTCGTCCGTTTCACGGAGGAAAAGCAGAAGCTTACCGGCTTCCTCGCAGAGAGCTGGCACTTCCGCTATGTCGGCATTGAGGCCGCGCAGGTGATGACGTTCAACGACTGGTGTCTTGAGGAATACGTTGAAAAGATGGGACTGAGCAAATAACGACACGCAAAAAGCGCCCGCAAAGGCGCTTTTTCAGCCTGTCAAAAAAATATTTTGACAGGCTGGTGGACGGGGGAACCTTTCCCCCGCCACAGCCACCCCCTACAGATTTCACTTGAATCCTGCGGATTCCGGCCGTGAAATCTGCAAGGAAACGATTCTTCTTCCGGGAAATGGGATTTCCCTCCATCAAAATCGATGCGGTCGCGCCGTACACGCCGCCGCGACCGATTTGATTATCTGTTCTATGCAGGTTTTTCGGCAATCTGAAAAAGCGCCCGC
>JAFQOY010000010.1 GCA_017412025.1 Clostridia bacterium
AAATGACTGTGAAGATTCTCTCCTGGCCGCCTGGTCATGCTGATGTGAACATCACGTACAACATCTATGTACATTTATACGGCGATGGATTCGATGAGATGTATGCGGCTTTGTTCAAATAAAAAGCAGACTCCGAAGAATCTGCTTTCCGGCAATACTAAAGCAATATTGATATTTGTATACTACTTGCATTAATACGGTCAAGCCTTAATATCAAATCACGTTAACCATATACCTCTTCAAGCAAAACTGTATCGCCATCTTCATATTCAAGAATGAGGAATCCTTCAGGATTTTGAAGAAAGTCATGTGGTTCTCTTGCGCAAGGCGAGCCTATTTGAGTATCGAACTGACCGAAATGGAGCCCTTCTTCTACTTCTCGGATAAACATATCAGGGACATAGAGAATGTCATGGCATTCAGGCAATCTAACTAAATTATAAAAAAGAAACTCTAGACGGATCATCTTTCTGCGATGGTTTGGAGAGTATAATTGATAATTATCTCTCTCTTTGCCAACTATGATGAATCTGACTCGTTCAAGCTTTGCATGTCTGATTGCAACATCCAGCATTCGTATCTCTCCTTTTTAGTTTTCAACAATAAAAACAACCGGTCTCTTTCGAAACCGGCTGCTTGGCAGGGGCAGTAGGATTCGAACCCACAACAAAGGTTTTGGAGACCCACGTGTTACCATTACACCATACCCCTAAGCACCTGTTTAGTATATCATGTCACTTTGCCTTTGTCAACGGTTTTTGTAAACTTTTGTTCCGAAATCGAAAATATCCAACTCCATCCGCAGTTTTCACACCCTTCCATTTCCCATTTCTTTTCTATTGACAAACACTTGTTCGGGTGTATAATAGAATTACAGGAACAACAGTTCCCATTATACGGAGGTGAACACTTTTGGACAGGGTGATCCTGCACTGCGACGCCAACAGCTACTACGCGTCGGTCGAATGCCTGTATACGCCCGAAATCCGCGAAAAGCCCGTCGCCGTCAGCGGCAGCGCCGAGGCGCGCCACGGCATCATCCTGACCAAGAACACCATTGCAAAGAAATACGGCGTCAAGACCGGCGAGGCCATCTGGCAGGCCAGGCAGAAATGCCCGGATCTGGTCTGCGTTCCGCCGGATTTCCCGCTCTATGTCCGCTTCAGCGGCAAAATGCGCAGAATCTATGAGCAGTATTCAAGCCGCGTGGAGGCCTTTGGCCTGGACGAATCATGGATCGATCTGACAAATCGCGGCGTCAGCTTTGCAGACGGCGTGCGCATCGCGGAGGAAATCCGCCAGCGCATCCGCGAGGAGCTGGGCATCACCGTCTCTATCGGCGTAGCCGACAACAAGATCCTCGCCAAGCTCGGCAGCGACATGAAAAAGCCCGACGCTGTGACCGCCCTTCCGCCCGCCCGTTTCCGGGACATGATCTTTGATCTGCCGGTAGAGGATCTGCTCTACGTCGGTCCCAGCACAAAACGCAGGCTTGCCCGCCTGGGCGTGACGACGATCGGCCATCTGGCGCAATGCGAGGACAGCGTGCTGCTTGCGCTGCTGGGCAAGAACGGGCTGACCCTCAAGGCCTACGCCAACGGACAGGATCGCTCTCCCGTGATGCCCGTCGATTTCCGCAGCTGCGTCAAGTCCGTGGGCAACAGCACCACGCCGCCGCACGACCTGACCTGCGCGGACGACGCGCGCTGCATCTATTACCTGCTCGCCGAGTCTGTCGCTGCGCGATTGCGCGAGGGCGGTTTCCGCACGCGCTGCGTCTCCATCTCCGCCCGCACGACCGCGCTCGTCACCCGCTCTCACCAGATGACACTTCCGCGTCCAACCAACCTCACCCACGAAATCGCCGGCGCGGCGCTTCTGCTCTTTGCCCAGCGCTTTGCCTCCGGCTTCCCCTATCGCAGCGTCGGCCTGTGCTGCTCCATGCTCTCTCCCGATACCGAGCCGATCCAGCTCGACTTCACAGGCGACGAGCAGAAGCGCGTCCATGCCGAGCAGCTTGAGCGCTCCATCGACGGCCTGAGAAAGCGCTACGGACATCAGATTATCCAGCGCGGCGTCGTCCTGCGGGACAAGGGATACGCACAGATCAATCCCGTCGAGGATCACACCGTACATCCGGTGCCCTTCTATTCCGGCTGAATCTTATAACAGGAGGCGACGGCCATGTCCGCGCTGCGGAAAAATCCTTTTAAAATCTACGTCAAGGTCCGGGCGGATCATCTGCTTGACGGCAGCACGCGTCCACTGATGCTGCGCGCCGAGGACGGCCCCTGCGTGCGCATTGACCGCGTCACCGACGTGCGTGAAGCGCCTTCGCTCAAAGCGGGCGGCCAGGGCGTCCGCTATACCTGCCTTTCAGAAGACCGGCAGTTTTACCTCTTTTTCGACGATCCTTACTGGTTCATTGAGGCCGACTGACGACGCACGAGACCTCCAGCAGCGGAATAGGATGTATCAAGTCCGCTGAAAGGAGGCAGACGAAGAAACTGCTTCTTCGTCGATACCCTATGGAAAACCGCAACATCCCCGTCACGCCTCTGCCCAATCCCGGCGAGGGCGGCGCCGTGTTCCCCGGCGGCAGCACACCGTCTGCCGACGCCTTCCCCGTCATCCCCCTGCCTAATCCCGGCGAGGGCGGCGCTGCATTCCCCGGCGACTCCGGCAGCGTCATCATCCAGCCTCTTCCGGAGTTTACCCTTCCCCGCCCTGCGCGCTATGCAGCCGTCCGCTTCCTCAATGCCACGCACGGCTACGCCGCCTTCCGCATCTTCATCGACGGCAGGCTCGCCGTCAATCTGCTCGATTCCGGCAGCGCCTCCGGCTATATCCGTCTCTCCTCCGGCGCACATGCGATCTCCGTCGTCGGGCAGGATGGATATGTCTACATCGAAAAGCGCTTCATGTTCACCTCCGGCACAACGTCCACCGTCGCCGTCATCAACCGAACTGGCGGCCTGGATCTGATCAAAATCGCAGACGCGTGCACCGTCGTATAACTCTGCAGACTCAAAGAGCGTTCCTCCCGCCTCTCCGGGAAGAACGCTCTCTTTGATTCAGTCCATTCTCATCACATACGCTGCTGTCTACTGCCGGCGCACCCGGCTGGCGACAATCCGGTGAGCACGTCATTTCTGCGCAAGGAGACAAGCGCCGCAATCTCGCCCGGCTCATCCGATGGCAGAATCTGCATCAATCCAATGGAGGAATCTCGCCTACGTACCGCGGGGGAATCTCTTTCCAGATCTTGACAAACAAAACCTTGTCGCACTCGGCAGCCGTTTCGTCGTCCACACCGGATACGCAATACTCAACGATCTGTCTGCGCTGTTTCGGCGTAAGCAACACCCTCAGTATGTTCTCCAGGTTACTCCGCACTCCGCTGGCACACATACCGCATTCCCCGGTAAATACGCCGGCTTCCAACAGCTTCTGACGCTTTCTTTCCAAGCGAATATGCCTGATCTTCATCATCGCATGCGCGATCACTTCTTCATTTGCCATGTAAATCCACTTATCTTTCTGACGATCTCTTTCATAAATTTCCTTGATCTGCGTTTTGAGTATCCCGATCTCTGTTCTGATCCGTTCAGGGGAGGCATGACACTTTGTTTTCAACAGACAACACTCCTTTCATTCCGAAAGGCGCAGCGCCCGTCAGGCGGATGCGCCCCGCGCAAAAAAGCCTTCGCACAAAAACATTGTACGAAGGGCGTCAAGGACAAATCAGTTCGCTCAAAACGATTGCCTGTATGCCGTCTCCGACGCAAGCGCAATCAGGCGCACGAGCGCTTCATCGCTTTCCCGGGCGGCCTGCGCACACTCCTGCGGGCATACCGTCCGGCATGCCGCGATCATCGCTTCCCGGCAGCCGCCTTCCGTGCCGCCCCACGCGAGCGCCCAGCAGGCGCACAGCACCGCAAACTCCGTGCGGCAGATGCGCTTGCGGCTGACCGTACCGCAGGCCCAGCGCCGCAGATTGCGCGCATAGCAGCTGTGTGCGTAGCGCAGCGCCTGCCCGCCGTCCGGCGTCTGTCTGTACTGCGGGCGATGCTTGTCCATATCCACAGGCGCGTACGCCGCATAGCGCTCGAGCAGCTCAAGGAAGAATGCCGCATGCGCATCGCGCAGCACGGCATAATCGCCGGCAGAGCCGCCGTCCGCCTCTGGCTCGGGGAAACGCTTATACGCCGAATCCGGCTCGCAGAGCGGACGGACGCATTCAAGCATCGCGCGCACCCACGCGCTGTACAGATGATTCATCGCCGTATCCTCCCGCGCATCAGCCGTTTCCATCCCAGAAGGCATGCTGGGGCACATAGCCGATCGCGCCGTCTGCACGCAGCACGACATACCATTCATCGCCGTACACGCCGATGATAAAATCATCGCTGTGCTGAGCAAAGACGCTCTCCGTCGTCCGGCTCTGCTCCGGCCCGCTGTGCATATATATACCGTGCTCACGGTGTTCCTCCAGCAGATGCTTCTGCGGAAATGCACACGCAAGATTCGCCTTCTCCGTCTCATCAAAGGCGAGATACTTCGTCATCATATATCCTGTCATGCAGCCGCTTCCACGGCCAATCTGCACATGCGACCACGTATCCCCGCGCTCAAGGACGATTACGGGCGTACGGTTATAAAACTTGCCCAGCGACTTTGCGCCCTTGTCCGCCTTCGTGCGCAGGTGCAGGCGGTCCGCCGGATCGGGATTGTTCACCAGCGCATAGGCGCTTTGGTCAAGCTGCGCAGTCATCTGCTCATACGACGCGCCAAGCGTCACCTCGCCGCCGTTCAGGCAGCCCCACGGCGATTGCCCGTAGATATATCCGTCATTTCGGTTTACGGTTATCCGCCCGTCCGGTGCGGCATAGTCCGGTCCGATCGCGCTCACGCCGCTGTCATCTACGCCTGTCACATACCAGCTGCCCTCATCTTCGCGCTCGATGTCGTACATCATCACGCCGCTGCTCACATACACCTCTCCCGCGCCTGCGTGATAGGTATCCAGTGCTGCGCCATCCTCAAACCGGAGCAGCACCGGCTCATCAGAAAAACTGTAATTGCCGCCGTTCCAGTTCCAGTCATCGATACGCAGAAA
>JAFQOY010000076.1 GCA_017412025.1 Clostridia bacterium
CCGCGGCATGCTGTTCCTGGATCTGATTCAGGAGGGCAATCTGGGTCTGATCAAGGCCGTGGAGAAGTTTGACTATACCAAGGGCTTCAAGTTCTCCACGTATGCGACATGGTGGATCCGCCAGGCGATCACCCGCGCGATTGCCGACCAGGCGCGCACGATCCGCATCCCGGTGCACATGGTGGAGACGATCAACAAGCTCATCCGCGTCAGCCGCCAGCTGCTGCAGGAGAAGGGGCGCGAGCCGCAGCCGGAGGAGATCGCCGCCGCGATGGGCATCAGCGTGGAAAAGGTCCGCGAGATCGTGAAGATCGCGCAGGAGCCGGTTTCCCTTGAGACGCCGATCGGCGAGGAAGAGGATTCCCATCTGGGCGACTTCATTCAGGATGACGACGCGCCGCCGCCTGCGGAGGCCGCATCCTTCACGCTGATGAAGGAGCAGCTCATGGAGGTGCTCGGCACGCTGACCCTGCGTGAGAAGAAGGTGCTCTCCCTGCGCTTTGGCCTGGAGGACGGCCGCCAGCGCACGCTCGAGGAGGTTGGACAGGAGTTCAACGTTACCCGCGAGCGTATCCGCCAGATTGAGGCGAAGGCGCTGCGCAAGCTGCGCCATCCCAGCCGCAGCAAGAAGCTCAAGGATTATCTGGAATAATGTGCATAGAAGCGAGGGACGCCGTCCCTCGTTTTTCTTGGGAGAAAGGAGGCGGCGCATGATCAGGCTTGACGAGCGCCTTGAGGCGATTGCATCGCTGGTGATGGAGGAAATCGCCGGCAGGGAAGCGCCGCGCGCGGCGGACGTGGGATGCGACCATGGCCAGCTGACGGCGTATCTGCTGGAGCGCTGTCCGTCTCTTTGGATGGCGGCCAGCGACGTGAGCGCGCCGTCGCTTGAAAAGGCAAAGCGCCTGCTTGAAAGCCGGGGCCTGTCGGATCGGGCGCAGCTCTGCGTCGCGGACGGGCTTTGCGGGCTTGACAGGCCGGTTGACGTGATCGTGATTGCGGGCATGGGCGCGGAGATGATTCTGAAAATCGTGTCAAAAGGCATGGAGCGGATCGGCGATGCGCTGCTGGTCATGCAGGCCAACGTGGATCTGCCCATGCTGCGCACGGAGCTGGCGCAGATGGGCTTTGACGTGAAGCGCGAGGCCTATGCGCAGGCGGCGGGCCGGCGGTATGTGACGCTGTGCGCGCGCAGGGGTGAAGCGCGCAGGATCACGGCGCGCGAGGCGCTCCTGGGCGCGGCGATGGACGGGGTCAGGGACGAGGCGCAGAGGTCCTATTTTGCCTGGCAGCGGAGCGTCCGCGTGCGCGAGATGCAGCAGGTGGCCTGTCTGGATCCTGCGAAGATAAAGGATAGAATGGAAAAGAACAGCGCGGAGCTTGACATGATTGCGGAGGTGCTGAATATGCATGGATGCACGGTGGCAGATATCGAAAGGCTGGTCGGAGAGATCGCGCCGTATGAGCTGGCCGAGGAATGGGACAATGTCGGCTTGCTGCTGGGCCGCGCGGGCAATGCCGTCACGCGCGTGCTTGTGGCGCTGGATCTGACGGCGGAGACGGCGGCGGAGGCAGCTGCGCTGGGCGCGCAGGCGCTGGTGACGCATCACCCGGTGATGATGAGCGCGCGCAGGCGGCTGACAGACGCGGACCGCGAGGGCAGGCTGATGCTCAAGCTGGCGGAAAGCGGCGTCGCGCATATCGCCGCGCATACCAACTTTGACAGCGCGCCCGGCGGCGTGAACGATACGCTGATGCGCCTGATGGGCGCAGAGAACGTGCGCGGAGAGGGCTGCGTGCGCGCGGGCGACCTTGCGCCGGGCACGACGCTGGGCATGCTTGCCGAGCGCGCGCGCAGGAAGCTGCATACCGTCGTCCGCGTATACGGAAGCGAAGAAAAACCGGTGCATGTGCTGGGCTGCTGCTCCGGCGCGGGCTCCTCGGAGATCGGCGTCGCGGCTGCGCTGGGCGCGGACTGCTTTATCACCGGCGAGGTCAAGCACCACCTGGCGCTTGACGCCGTCGACGCCGGAATCGGCGTCCTGGAGGCGGGGCATTATGAAACGGAAAATCCTGCCTGCGAAGTGCTGGCTTCCGCTTTACAAAATGCGTGCGATCGGTTACAATACAACGTGACGGTTTTTTGCTCCAGAGGAAATCCCTTTGGGCGTTGATGTAAGGAGGGCCTTATTTTGGATCAGTACGAGCTTTTCTGGAAATACCAGCAGGTCGATATGGAGCTGGATCAATATGAAAGGGAAATGCGCGGCAACAGCAACCGCAAGGAGCTGCTCAAGCACCGCGATTTCCTGCTTGAGCAGCAGAATGTGCTCAAGAAAATCGAAGCCGACGTGGAGATCATGGCGGACCGCATGGAGGCGCTGGCGGATGAGATCGTTCGCCTGAACGGCTCTGTGACCGAGGCGGCGGCCAACTTCGAGGCCAATCGTCCGCAGGATCTGGAGGAGGCGAAGAAGCAGATCGCGTCCATCCAGAAGCTGATCGCCACCATTTCCCGCTATGAGGCGGAGCTGGCGAAGATGCGCAAGGATTCCGAGGCGCGCGACCGCCAGCAGCGCGAGGTGCGCGTGCGCGCGGCGAAGGCCCGCGCCGAGTTTGACCGCATCAAGGTCATCTATGACGAGGAGTACAAGGCGGCTTCCGTCAAGCTCGAAGAGCTCAAAAAGAAGGTGGCGAAGGAAGGAGAGGGCATCGACCCGGCGCTGCTTGAAAAGTATAAAGTGATCAAGCGCCACGCCGCGCAGCCGATCACGAAGCTGCACGACGACCGCTGCGGCGGCTGCAACATGCAGCTCTCCGCCGCCGATAAGGACAAGGTCCGCTCCGGCGTTCCGTATGTGGAATGCGAGAACTGCGGCCGCATTATTCTGATCAAATGATCGCAAGGGACGGCTTTGGCCGTCCCTTATTTGGTATATATGGAGGTGGAATATGGATATCCTCATGCAGACGGACGCCTTCTTTGCAGGGCGGGAGAAGGAATGGCGCATCTTTGAACAGATGAAAAGCGCGCTGACAGCCAGATGGCCGGATACGCAGCTGCGTGTGATGAAGACCTGCATTTCTTTTGATGATCCAAAGCCTTATTGCTATGTGTCTTTTCCCCGAAAAAAAAGCATGAATGGGATCATGGTGACGATCAGCCGGCGCGGTCAAACGGAGCATCCACGTTTTTTCATGATCGCGCCGATTTCAAATAAACGCTGTACCGTGCATATACATGTCGCGGACGTTCAGGAAATCGATGAGGAGCTGCTTGAACTGATTGCGGATTCGCGTGATTGACAAGGAATCAAAACTGTGATATAATCGCATCCGTTTGTGAGGCTGCCGGGCGGCCGCGCGCCGCAAGGTGTGAGGAAAGTCCGAGCTGCATAGGGCAGAGTGCCGGGTAACGCCCGGCGGGGGCGACCCCAGGGAAAGTGCAACAGAGAGATACCGCATGCGCAGCGATGCGCGTGTAAGGGTGGAAAGGTGAGGTAAGAGCTCACCCGCGGCCTGGCGACTTGTCCGCGATGTAAACCCCACTCGCAGCAAGAAACGAAAGAGCGTTTGAGACGGCCCGTCAAGCTCTCAGGATTTCGCTTGAACCCATCGGTAACGATGGGTCTAGATAGATGACCGCCAATTACAGAACTCGGCTTACAGGCTTCTCTCACAGACATTTTTTGAAAAGCGAAAAACAGCGCCCTTCCCGCGCGGCCGGTCCGGTCGTATGCGGGAGGGCGCTGTTGCTTTGTCAGGGGGCTGCGTTTCCGGCTGATGTGCGCGGTTTCATCGTCCGCGGCGGCAGGCCGTTACGCCCGGATAAACACGCGCATCTCGTTTTCGCCGCGGTTGCTCCAGGCGTAGTAGGGAATGGCGCGCAGCGTGACGGGTTTTTCCTGCGGCTCGTCGTCCTGATACAGGCTGGCGGTCGGCATTTCGCGGACAGCGTCCGCCTCGATGGGCACGACGCCGCCGAGCAGCGCGTCGTCGTAGGGCAGTTCGCGCAGCGTGCTTTCGCGCGGCAGGCGCAGGCAGGAAAGGCCGCTGCCGTTGTCCGCGCCCTCGATGCAGTAGACGAGGGGGCCGCGCGCAATGGCAGCCTGACCGGCGCAGTCGCGCACCAGCGGATTGGCATGGACGCGACGCGGCGGCATGTCAAAGCGGACGTCTACGCTGTCGCCGTCCTGCCATGGACGGAGGATTGTGCAGTAACCGTTTTTGATTTCGGGCGTCATGCTCTCGCCGTTGACCGAGACGCTCAGCCCGCGCGCGTGGGCAGGGATATGGATACTCAGTGCAAAGGCCTTGCCGGAGCAGGCGGAGAGCGTGTAGCGCGCCTCTCCCTTCCACGGATAGGCGGTATCAAGCGCAATCTCCGCATGTGAAGTCTGCGCTCTGCTGCCGACAAACAGATGAGAATACACGGCGCCGTCGTCTTCGCTGTACAGGTAGCCGCCCAGGGACGTGAGCAGTCGGGCCAGATTGGGCGGGCAGCAGGCGCAGGCGTGCCACTTGGGCCGCACGGGCAGCACGTGCTTCATGTCGTTCCGCATCCTGGCGACGCGGGGATTGACCTCCAGCGGATTGACGTAGAAATAGCGCTGACCGTCAAGCTGCATGCCGGCGAGCACGGTGTTGAACAGCTGAAGCTCCATCTGGTCGGCATAGCGCCCGTCGATTTCCAGACCGAGCATCCTGCGGGCAAAGAACACCATGGCGACGGACGCGCAGGTTTCGCCGTAGCAGCGGTCGGGCGGCAGATCGTAATCTGCAGAGAACGCCTCCAGATGGCCGCTTGAGCCGATCGCGCCGGTGAGATACATCTGCTTCTGCGTGATGTTTTCAAACATGCGCCTGCAGGCTGCGGCCATTTGAGCGTCGCCTGTCTTCGCGGCGGCGTCCGCCATGCCGACGAGCATGTATACCTGGCGCACGGCGTGGCCTCGGGCGACAGTCTGATCGCGGGCAGGCACGTCGCTCTGGTTATAGAGGGTATCGGCCGGATCGATGCCGTAGCCGCCGAAGCATACGCCAGAGAGATCGGAGGGCGTATGCTTTTTAAAGTAGTCGGGGTCCTGCCCGCGCAGGTTGAGGAAGCGCAGCGCCATATCCCGGTGGCGCGCGTCGCCCGTGACGCTGTACAGCCGCAGCAGCGCAAGCTCGATCTCCTGGTGACCGGGGATGCCCTCCTCGCCGTTTTCGCCGTAGCGGTCGATGATGTGATCGACAAACCGGAGCATGATGTGAAGCAGCTCGTCCATGCCGGCGCATTCGTGCAGGGCGACGGCGGCCTCGAGCATGTGACCGGCGCAGTAAAGCTCGTGGCATTCCAGCAGATTGCTCCAGCGGGGAATCCTGCTCTGCAGGGTGAAATAGGTGTTGAGGTAGCCGTCCTTCTGCTGGGCGCGGCCGATGAGGGCCACAATGTCTGCAACGCGCGCGCGGAGCGACGCATCCTCCTTGAGCGCAAGGGAATAGGCGGCAGCTTCCAGCCATTTGGCTACGTCGCTGTCCTGGAAAACCATGCCGTGGAACTGACC
>JAFQOY010000077.1 GCA_017412025.1 Clostridia bacterium
GGGTCATCGCAGCCTCCGGGATGCTGACTGGTTTTTCTGCAGGGCTTGAGGTTAAACGCAAGCTGCTCCTGCATGAAGGACACGGTTTGGACGCCCTGAGAGCGTCTGCTTCTGATTCGGGCATGCAGCGCAATAGAACAGAATAAAGGCAGAATGCTGCATATGCAAATCAGCCTCCCGGAATCCGGGAGGCTGATGCTGTTTATTCGGAAAGATAGGTGTAGCGGACGGTGAGTCGGGGCATGTTGTCATAAAGACCATATACGTCGCCGAAAATCTTATAGCGCGTGCCGACGTTCCATGTTGTCTTGGAACTATTCTCCAGCAGCACCTGCTTTTCAAGCGTACTGTCGCCAATATTCATGATGGCCATCTGCGGCGTCGTGCTGATGATGGATGTGATCACGCCTTCGCCCATATAGATGGTTCCCTGCTGCTTGCGCAGGCTGATGTAGTTGATCAGGTCGTTGTACTGGGAATCAAGATCCCATGCGCGGCGCGTATAGAGGTCGGCGTTGGGCATGTAGTAAACGGTATGGGTGATCTGGGAATCCGTCTTTCCTTCGTAAGATGCACGGATGACGATGTCGTTATCGCCCAGCTTTGACAGGAGCGGGACGAAGCTGAAGCGGCCCGTATCTTTATTGAGTTCAAGCTCGCGATGGGGGAAATCCACTGAAACGCTTGCGCCCGGCAGCACGGTGCCGTTGATCCGCGGAATCTGCATGGCCGCGCGCTCTTCGTCAGTCGCACTCTGGTATTTTTCCTCGGAAATGGGTTCGTAGTTCCATTCCACGAGCACGGTTGCGTCAAGCTCCAGCGGGATATCCTGTTCGGCGCGGTGGAGGACGACTTCCATTCTGTTTTCGCGGCAGTACTTGCTCTTGACCGAAATGGAAATCGTGTTGTCGCCCACGGGATAAACCTGCACGTTTTTGGATACGTTGCCGGTTTCATCGCGAATCAGCGTAGAAACGTTGGTACCGTCGATGATGACGGTCGAACCGAGCTCTACGTTGATCCGGATCTCGTAAATGGATACGCCGACGTCCGCGTGAGCGGTCGGCGGATTGAGCAGCCGAATCGGAGAAAGGGGCACGTCGATCGTGAATTCGACGGGATCCAGCTGATACTGGTTGCCTTCCTGAGAATAGCGGATGTACGGCGTGATCACTACGTCCATAGTATCCGCTGTGGCAGGCGTTGCAAATGTAGAGGATTCGGTGTCGTACCACATGTAGTCAGGAACGGTAATCTCAACGTAGCCGTTGGCAATGACATACGAGGTCTGCATCTCTTTGATGTAGATCGTGGCGTTCTCCTGACCGTATATGAACAGCGAATGTGCGGGATGACCGTCGACCGTGGTTTCGGACAGCACCATTCTGGTTTCGTTGGCCTCGCGCACCTGTATGCCGCGGTTGAGCACAAATTCCCTGGCCGCATAGATGCCGGCGGCAGCGAATACCGCAAGGCAGAGAAGAACGCCTGCAAAAGTGAAGAACACCTTCAGGTACCGGTTCTTTTTGCGCGCTCCGGAACTGAAGGTTTCAACGGCGTCCACGCGGGCGGCGCGGCTCTGTGTACGGCGGGGCAGATATTCCTTGTCCGTATAGGCGTCCATGCCTGCGGATTCCGGCGTAAAACCATCATAGTAGATGGGCGCGTCGGGATCGTCGTCAACGTAAGCCAGCGGCCTTTCGGTGCGTTCGCCAAAGTAGCCGTAGCCGTTCTGCTCCTGTTCATAGGAGTCTGCTGCGTACTCCTGCTCGTCCTCGTCATCCAGACTGGCTGTATATTCCGCCTGGCGCTGCTGCTGGCGGCGGCGCACCACGGCGCGGTCTGCCGCATAATCAGCGGAATACCTGTCCTCAGGTTCAGGCACAGGCTGTATGATCTGCGTCTCTTTGAGCGACTTGCGCACGCGGGTGGCCTGTGTCCTCATCTGATGAAGACGGCGCGAGCCCTCCGCGCGGCGGGACTTGAGCTCCTCCATTTCGTCCGTCAGCTTGGCGCGGTCATATTCTTCAGGATCAAAAGCGCGATCTTGTGCGTCAAATTCAGGATCAAGCACGTCAGGGTCGTACTGAACGACCTTGAGGGAAGGCTTTTTCCTGTGCATGGCTTCTTCCCAGGACGCCTGCTTTTGTGTGTTGTCTGTCAGCGGCGCGCCGCAGCCGTTGCACCTGGGCAGGTAGGCTGTATTCCATACGCCGCAATGCGGACACTTCATGACGGGTAAACCTCCGAAATCAGATTAACATATATTATTTCGCTCAGTTATAGCAAAACTCCTCTTTTTGTGCGAAACAATCCGCTGCTGTTCTCTGCTTCTGCTGCGTGCATGCGATGTTGGCGCTTGAACGCTTCCAAAAGATGCGGATACATGATTCAAGAGGCTTGTGCATCACAGGTGTTTGGTGCTATAATATAAAACAATTATAAACGGAGGATGTAAAAGGATTATGGCGGATTATTTTAAGGAAGACGTGTCGGTAAATCGCAAGCCGATGCTGTCCAATATCCTGTATGTGCTGTGTTTTGCGTTTATGGTGATTTTTGCGCTTTACGGCGTACTGCTTCTTCAGGTACTGATGTATGCTTTTTCGCCGGCGTCTCTGCTGATGGTCGTGTTTTCTTTCGGCGCGGCAGTCATGCTGTTCTTTGCCAAGGATCATTTCAAGACCGAGTATGAGTACGCTTTTACCAACGGCTACATCGACTTCGCCAAGGTGATGCGCGGCGCAAAGCGCAAGGAGCTGGGCAGCATGAAGGTAGCCAACGTCTCCGCCTGCGGTCATGTGGCGCATGAGAGCTTCCGCAAGTTTCTGGCGATGAAGGACGTGGAAAAGAAGAATTGGTTCCTCAACAGAGATGGGAATCTCTTCTACTTCTATTATGTCAAGGACGGAAAGAAAAAGATGATCATCATTGAGCCGAGCGAGGAGATGGTCGGGATGATCCGCCATTTCCTGCCCGTGGGCGTCTATCAGGGCTGATTTGTGAACCGTCTCCAGCATGGCCGGGCCGTACTGGAGATTTTATATGTCTGTGTGTCTGAATCGTGAGGAGAATACTGTGATTTATCTGGATAACAGCGCAACGACCCGGCCGTTTGACGGCGTGATTGATCTGATGGCGTCGTCGATGCGCGAGGCATATTTCAATCCGTCTGCAGCCTACAAGCCGGCAGTCGATGAAGACAGGAAGATGCGCGATGTGCGCAGGCTGATCGCTTCGCAGCTGGGTGCAAGGGAAGATGAGGTCTATTTTACCGCCGGCGGCACCGAGAGCGACAATCTGGCGCTTCTTGGGTATGCACAGAGTCTGCATAAGCCGTCCAATTTTCTTGTCAGCGCCATCGAACACCCTGCCGTGTCCGATACCATCCGCCGTGTGGAAAGCCTGGGGCATGAGGTACGCGTGATGCCCATCGACAGCCGCGGTCTGGTCGATCTTGACGCTGCACAGGCGTTGATGGATGAGCATACTGCCCTTGTGAGCTGCATGCAGGTGAGCAATGAAACCGGCGCTGTTCAGCCTGTGGAGGCGCTTTCAAGGCTTGCACGGATAAAGAATCCGGACGTCCGGGTGCATGTGGACGGCGTTCAGGGCTTTATGCGCGTGCCGATGCATATGGGGCGGATGGGCGTTGATCTGTATGCGCTCAGCGGACACAAGATCCACGGCCCGAAGGGCGTGGGCGCGCTGGTTGTGAAAAAGGGCGTCCGCCTTGTCCCGCAGACGACGGGCGGAGGACAGGAAAAGAACCTGCGATCCGGTACATACAATACGCCTGCCATTCTGGGGCTGGGCGCCGCCGTGCAGGAAATGGCTGCGCGCGGCGAGGACGTCGCGAGGATGCGCACACTGAAGGCACGTCTGTGGGCGCTGCTTTCGGAGCTTGATGGCGTTCGCGTAAACGGCCCTGCGCCCGATGAAGAGGATTCTGCATGCCATATTCTGAGCGTATCGTTTGAAGGCGTGCGCGGCGAGGTGATGCGCAATGCGCTGGAGGGGGCGGGCATTCTGGTGTCCACAGGCTCGGCATGCGCATCGCATAAACAGAAGGTATCGGCGACGCTCAAGGCTATGGGCCTGACTGCGGAGCAGGCTGACGGCACTGTCCGTATCAGCCTCGGACTCAATAACACCATGGAAGAGATGGAAGAAACCGCTGCGCAGATGAAGAAGATCTATCTGATGCTGCGCCAGTACAGGAGGAGATAATCATGAGAGAGATTCTGCTGGTCCGTTATGGAGAGGTATTCCTCAAGGGACAGAACCGCCCGTTTTTCCTGCGCAAGCTGGTTGATCATGTAAAGGAAGCCGTGCAGGGCGTCAAAGGCCATGTGTGGCTGAGCGACGGACGCATTTACGTGTCCGATTATACCGACCAGGAGGAAGCTATCCGCCGTGTGACCCGCGTATTCGGCATTCACTCCGTCAGCCCTGCCATTGAAATGGAAAAGGATAACTTTGAGGCCATCTGCGAGCAGGCAGCCAAAATGATGTCCGTCAAGACGGGCACGTTCAAGGTGCTTGCGCGCAGGTCTGACAAACGGTATCCGATGGATTCGCCCGCGATTATGCGCGAGGCAGGCGGATATATCCTTGAGCATGTGCCGCATCTGTCCGTGGACGTCAACAAGCCGGATCATGAGATTTATATTGAGATCCGCAACAATGCCTATCTGTCCGTGGATCGCTATATGGGCGTGAACGGCATGCCGATGGGCACGAACGGCAAGGCCTGCCTGCTGCTCTCCGGCGGCATTGACAGCCCGGTTGCCGGCTTCATGATTGCCAAGCGCGGCGTGGAGCTGTGCTGCGTGCATTATCATTCCTTCCCGTATACCAGCGAACGAGCCAGAGAAAAGGTGCTGGAGCTTGCACGCATTCTGAGCGAGTACTGCGGAAAGATGCGCGTATATGTCGTGCCGTTTACGGAGATTCAGCTTCAGATACATGAAAAGTGTCCGGAGAACTTCACGACGCTGATCATGCGCCGTTACATGATGCGCATCGCTGAAATCCTTGCCCGCAGGGATGGTGCGCAGGCGCTGATTACCGGCGAATCCATCGGTCAGGTGGCCAGCCAGACGATGGAAGCGCTGGGCTGTACGGATGAAGTGGTCGGCATGCCGGTATTCCGCCCGTGCGTAGGTATGGATAAGAGTGAAATCATCGAGCGCGCTGAGAAGATCGGCACGATGGAGACGTCCTCTCTTCCGTATGAGGACTGCTGTACGGTCTTTACGCCCAAGCATCCTGCGACCCATCCGCGCAAGGAGCTTGTGCGCAAGGCAGAGGAGAAGCTCGATTCTCAGGCGCTCATTGACGCGGCAATTGAAGGCACGGAGATCGTGGAAGTGGGCTAAAACACAGATTTGCATCATATGATACACGCAGAGTGGTAACGCTCTGCGTGTTTGATTTTTGAAGAAAAGCCGGGCGATGATCGATGATAAATTCGGACAGGCTGTGCAGAAGGTTGACGAAGCCGGTTGCAAGCCGTCTTCTCGGGCTCGATGACGGACAGAGACAGGCGCTTGAGGAAATCCGGCTGAGAACGGATCTGCCGATGGAAATGGTGATTGGCGGACGCTCTGTGATGACGGATTTTGTGCCGGAAAAGGCGGATATGGAAGAATTGCTCGCCAGCGTCTCCGGCTATGCGCTTTACAGCTGCGAGATGCAGATGGCGCAGGGCTATATCGCCATGGAGGATGGGCATAGGGTCGGCGTCTGCGGCAGAATGGCGCGCCGGGAGGAAGGACAGCCTTTCCACATGGCGGATGTAACGTCCGTATGCATTCGGATTGCCCGGTTTGTTGCAGGCGCCGGCAGGCGGATATATCCGCATCTGCTGGATGAACATGGATGTCCGGCGAGCGTGCTGCTGCTGGGCAGCCCCGGCTGCGGGAAAACGACCGTGCTGAGGGACTGCGCCCTCTATCTGTCGGACAGGCTCGGCCTGCATGTGGCAGTTGCAGACGAACGCGGGGAGCTTTCCTGCCTGCGCACGGCAGGCAAACGGATCGACGTGCTGTCCGGGGCCGACAAGGCGTTCGCGCTCTCTGCGATGATCCGGACAATGGCGCCGCAGGTGCTGATCACCGATGAGATCGGGCGCGAGGAGGACGTATCTGCGATTCTGGACGCAGTCAGGTGCGGAGCAGGTCTGATTGCTTCTGCGCATGCGGACGCCTTTGAGGATATCCTCGTGCGCCCGGCGCTCAGGCGTATGTTTGAAGCACGGACCTTTGAACGCTATGTGCTGCTGGGGAGGCGGGGCGCTGTGCAGGGCGTATGGAATGCACGGGGTGAACAGATCGGGGATGGAGAGGAGAGAAAGCATGGGGACGTGGGATACGGCGACAGCGGCCATGATTGCAGCGAGTGCAATCGGGTTTCTGCTTTCAGACGGAGAGATGAGGCGGATCGGATGGGTGCAGGCTATGCGCCGGTGCCTGCTTCGGATAAATGGAGCTGTCCGTTATGAACAGCCTCCGCTGGATGAACTGCTTGAACGGATCGATCTTCGCGCGACGCCCCAGGAGAGGGAACTGACGCGCCTGCTTCACGCCTGCGCTGCCAGAATACGCGGCGGAGAGACGGCTGGTTTGCAGGTGCTCTTTGCGGGCGAATGCGCGAAGCATCCGGGATACGGCGTGCTTTGCCGGGAGGACTCTGCGGCCTTTGACGCGGTTCTCAGTGAACTGGGAAGGACAAGGCTTTCCGAGCAGATCAGCGTCATCGACGGCGCTGATGAAAGGCTGCGCGCGAGAGAGGAGGAACTCCGTGGCATCTGCAGAAAGCGCGCGCATCTGTTCAGAGCGATGGGGATGGCTGCGGGCGCAGCGCTTTTTCTGATTCTGATATAGCTTGAGGGGGCACGGGGATGAACATCGATCTTCTTTTTCAGATTGCCGGCGGGGGTATTCTGGTTTTTGCGGTCAATCAGGTGCTGCAGAAAGCAGGGAGAGAGGATATCGCGATACTGGCCTCTGTCGCGGGGCTTGTCGTCGTGCTTTTTCTCGTGGTGGATCTGATCGCGCAGCTGCTCAACAACGTGAAGAGCATATTCGGCCTGTACTGAGGGAAGAGGAGAGCACCGGATGGAATGGCTTCAGGCTGTTGGGTTTTGTCTGCTTGCAGCGGCGATGGTGATGGTTTTGCGGCAGATGCATGTGCAGACGGCCGGGCTGCTTGCCGCAGCATCCGGCGTATTGCTGCTGGGCGTGGTTCTTCCGGAAATCAGGGCGTATGTGGAGCAGATCGGCGGTTTTCTGGCGTCGCTTGACCTTGACGGCTCCTATTACCGCGTCATGCTCAAGGCGATGGGGATTGTGCTGGTGACGCATCTGGCGTCGGAAATATGTGAGGACATGGATGCGTCCTCCATAGCCAAATACGTGGGACTGTGCGGCAGAATTGCGCTGCTGAGCATTGCGGTTCCTGTGTTTATGGAGCTGACGCAGATGGCGGTGGACGTGCTGAAATGAAGAGAATGCTTTTTTTGTTCCTGCTGCTCCTGGTTTTCGCAATACCCGTCAAGGCGCAGCAGGTGCAGCAGACGCAGCAGGCGCAGATGAACGAGCAGATTGACAATCTTCTGCGAGATCTTGACTTTTCGGAGCTTGAGGATATGACTGTGCCCGGTCTGACGCGGGCGTACAGCGTTCGCGAAGCGATTGCAGCCGTGGCGCGGGGCGAAACGATATCCGCAGAGGATGCGACCGCCTCGGTGCTCCGGGCTTTCTTTGATGCTTTATCGCAGCTGGGCGCGCTGATGCTTTCCGTGATGACGCCGGTGCTCCTGGGAAGCCTGCTTACGCACACGCTTGGAACAAGAGAAAAAGAGATCGGCCGTCTGTCTGGAAATGTTTGCTATCTGATGGTGCTCATTCCGGTGGTTCTGATCGTGATTGCAGAGCTTGACCATGCGCGCAATACCATCACGCTGACGACGCAGCGCATGGACAGGATGCTGCCGCTGCTGCTGACGCTGCTCACCGCGCTGGGCGGCAATGCTTCCTCGGCTTTTCTGCATCCGATGGTTGTTGCGGCGTCGGGCAGTATGGTGTTTCTGGCGAGAGAGGTGATTCTCAGGCTGGTGATGTGCACCTGTGCGGTGACGACGATCAATCATCTATCCTTCAGCGCGCATATGACGCGCATGGCTCAGCTGCTCAGGAGTGCGGTGTGCTGGCTGCTGGGGGTCAGTTTTACGGTGTTTCTGGGGGCGATGTCTCTGCAGGGCGTGTGCAGCGCGTCGATTGACGGCGTGGCCATCCGTGCGGCGAAATATGCGGTGGACAATTTTGTTCCGATTGTCGGCGGCATGTTTTCCGATACGATGGATACGCTTGTGGGCTGTACGCTGATTGTCAAAAATGCGTTGGGCGTATGCGCAGCGCTGGTGCTCCTTGGCGTGATCCTTGCGCCGCTGATGCGTACGACGGCAGTGGTATTTGTGCTGAAACTCAGCGCTGCGCTGCTTGAACCTGTTGCAGACGCGCAGATTGTGCGGGCAATCGGCGATTTTTCACGGACGATCGTATTGTTTCTGATTACGATGCTTTGCGTGGGCACGATGTATTTTCTGCTGATCGTGCAGATGCTTCTGGTTGGCAACCTGACGGTCATGCTCAGATAGCGGGGAGGAAGGAAGCATGATGACGCTGATAGCAAGGCTTTGCGCGCTTTGCGCAGTCTGCACGATGATGCAGATGGCCTTCGGCGGGGAAGAGCGCGGCGGCACGGCCATGATCAGCGGCCTGCTGATGCTGCATCTTGTGATATCAGGCCTTCAGGAGATCGCTTCCTCCATGCTTGAAGACGGAAACCTGATGCACATATTCGCCGCACTGATGAAATAACAGATGGTGAGGAGGAAGGGGATGCGGGATTGGCTGACGAGGCTTCGCGCTGCGCTTTCGCTGCGTACGCTGGCGCTCCTTGCGGCAGCCATTCTGCTGCTGTGCAGCGGCATGCTGAAAGGGGAAAGCCGGGATACGCAGACGCAGCTGGAAGAGCGAATCAGCCGGACGCTCTCTCAGGTGGCCGGCGCAGGCTGCGTGCGGGTCGTGATCCAGTTTCAGGCGGCCGTTCAAAAACAGAGCGGCATGTATGAAACGGTGCAGGAGCGTCCCTGCGGGGCGGTTGCCGTTGCGCAGGGGGCGGACGATCCGCTCGTCAGGCTTGAACTCCAGGAGGCGCTTTGCACGCTTCTTGGGCTTCCGGCCTCGGCTGTGAGCATAGTGGCAGGAGGGAAATAAGATGAAAAGCAGCATGGCTTTTTCGGGACTTAGGGCTGCATCCTGCGCGGCGCTTCTGGCGCTGCTGGGCGTAAGCGGCTATACAGGAGCGCTGCGCGAAAATGATGTGATATCCGATGTACCGGTGAGCGTGCAGTATTATGACCCGATTGAACGCTCTGTGATGACGGCAGGCGAGATTGCCCGCGATCTTGGCGAAAAACGCCGCGAGGAAATCGCTCTGCTTGACAGCGTGATAGACAATCCTGCGTCGTCAGAGGAAACCAGGCAAAGGGCGCTTGAGCAGAAAAGCCAGATTGCCCAGCGCATGGAGCAGGAGGCGCAGGCGGAAGCTGCGCTTTTATATGCGGGCTATGCCGGCGTCGGCGTTCTGTGCAGCCTGACCGCTGTGAATATCTTTTCGCCGTACGCATATATGGCCGATGAAAGCGACAGGACGAGAATGATCGACTGTGTCTGTACACAGACCGGCGTACAGCCGGGTGAAGTAAAAATCATTCTTGCAAAAAATGAATGAGAAGATTGTGCACTGGACAAAAATCTGTTATACTAGTGAATATCCATAGGGAGGTGCTCTTAATATGAATGAAAATATGACTATCGATATTGAAAAGGATCAGGATAACGGTCAGATTACCTATGCCAACGAAGTCATTTCGACCATCGTCAGCGTGGCTACGACGGAGGTCGAAGGCATTTCCGGCATTGTCGGCGCCAGCTCCATTTCCGGTATTCTTGCCAAGGGCAAGACGCCCCGCGGCGTTCGCGTGGATATGAACGGCAAGGATGTCAATGTCGACGTCAGCGTGACGGTGGATTACGGCATGCCGATTCAGAAGGTGGGCCGCAATGCGCAGGAGAACGTGCGCAAGTCCATTGAGTCCATGACCGGGCTGCATGTGGAGAAGGTGGATCTGCACGTGGTCGGCGTGAGCTTTGAAAAGGAAAACCAGGAGCTGCAGCTCAGCCAGAAGGCTGCGACAATGCAGAGTATCGAGGAAGACGAAGAGCATGTCGTCTCTGCCGCGGCGATCGTTGAAGACACGGCTGCAGAGGAAGAGGATGACATGAAGTCTGTGGTCGAGATTGTCGAGACGGAAGACGAAGAGTAACGCTTGCAGCGCATTGACGTGCTGCTGGGAAAAACAAGGAGGAAATACACGATGAAGCATCCTGTGAGAGACCGTCTGCTTATTCTGATCTGCGCGCTGGCCATTCTCTGCTGCGCTGCAGGCGCTGCCGCTTTTCTTGCCGGCAAGGTGACGCTTGATCCTGCCGCCGCTGTGCTTGCGACGCTTCAGGCGGGGCTGAATCTCAAGCAGAAGATTATCCTTGGCGTTGCCGCTGCTGTGCTCGCGCTTTATGCGCTGCTGCTCATCGGCGTGGTTCTCCCTTCCAGGAAGAAGAAGGTTCGTTCCAGCAACTTTGCCTATCAGCAGAATGAGAACGGCATGGTCCGCATTTCGCTCAAGACGCTGGAAGCGCTTGTTCACCGCTGCCTCAACCAGCATCCGGAACTGAAGGTCGTCTCTTCTTCCCTCTTCAGCGACGAGGAGTCTGTTCAGGTGGATGTGCATATCACGCTGCAGTCCGATATCAGCATGCCGCTGGCCGTTTCTGCGCTGCAGAAGCAGATCAAGAAGTATCTGGAGGCCTGCTCCGGCGTTTCCGTCCAGGAGGTTCGCGTCTATGTTGACGGCGCTATGCCTGTGAACGACAAGACGCCGAAATCCCCGTATGCGATTCCTGCTGCGATGATGGGCATGGATACTGAGCTGCCTGCCGCAGCGGAGGAGGCCGCTGAGGAGTCTGCTGCCGCCGAGGATGAGGCAGACGCGCAGACCGCCGAGCCGTCCGCTCAGGAGACTGCGGAAGAAGAGGAAATGACCCTGCAGGAGGCAGCCGAGGAGCCGAAGGACGAATCTCAGGAAGAAGAGGGTAACTGAGCATGATGGACATGAGGACGTTTTTCAGTCAGATCTTTACGCCCGGGACAGTGCCGTGCACGCTCTTTGGCATGGTGCTCGGTCTGGTGTTTGCGGTACTCTGCCTGACCATAGGCGTTGGAAAGGCGCTTCTGATCGGCGGTTTCTGTCTGATCGGCGCTTTTGTCGGCGGCGTGAAGGATAAGAAGGCGTTTGTCCGCAAGGCAGTCTCTGTTTTTGATCGGAACAGCTCAAGCCGCTACGAATGAGAAACGCCTTCAGGTAAAATACTATAAAAGGATCGGAGCAAAAGAAACATGGCACGTCCTATTGCACGTGAAGCTGCAATGCAGCTTGTATTTGAACAGCTATTCGGCGGAGCCGGACAGACGGAGGCGCTTGTCGATCTGATCGACTATACGCCCGGCGAAAACGACCGCCAGTATATCGATATGGTCGTTGCCGGCGTGAAGGAGCATGCTGCGGATATTGACAGCGAGATTTCCGCCTGCCTGCGCGGATGGACGATTCAGCGTCTGTCCCGTGTGGATCTGGCCATTCTCAGGCTTTCTGTATTTGAGATGAAGTACGCCCAGTTCCCTGCGGCTGTTTCCATCAATGAAGCGGTCGAGCTGACGCGCAAGTACTCCAGCGAGTCTTCCTGTTCGTATGTCAACGGTGTGCTGGGTACCATCAGCAGAAAGCTGGCGGCAAAGGCATGAAAGCGGTTCTGGGTATTGATACCAGTTGTTACACAACCTCTGCCGCGATTGTCTCTGCGTCCGGAAGGCTGATTGCATCCTCGCGCAGGCTGCTGACGGTTGAAGCGGGCGAGCGCGGGCTGCAGCAGTCCGAGGGATTGTTTCAGCATGTCAAAAATCTGCCGGATATGATTTCGGACGTCATGAGCAAAGCGCCTGATGTGCAGATTGCTGCAGTGAGCGCCAGCGTGCGTCCGCGCCCGGCACAGGATTCGTATATGCCCGTGTTTCGTGCGGGAGAAAGTCAGGCGCGCGCAGCGGCAGCATTGCTGCGCGTGCCTTTTTATCCTGTCAGCCATCAGGAGGGGCATGTCCGCGCAGCGATGGTGGATTCTGGGATCGAAGCAAAGCAGCCTTTTCTTGCGCTGCATCTGTCCGGAGGCACGACGGAAATCCTGCTTGCGGACAATGGACGCCTTCAGTTGCTTGGCGGAAGCCTTGATCTGCACGCCGGACAGCTGGTGGACAGAACGGGCGTGCGCATGCGGCTTTCGTTCCCTGCCGGCCCGTCGCTTGAGCGGCTGGCGATCGAGGGAAACCGGCAGCGGCTGTGCGAGAGCCTCATCGGCGTATCCGTCAAGGGGATTGACTGCTGTCTGTCCGGTGCCGAAAACAAAGTCGTACACATGATGAACGAGCAGATGTCCAATGAAAAGATCGCGATTGAGGTGTTCGATTTCCTTTCAAGGACCATTGTGCGCCAGATTGAATGCGCATGCGAGGAGACCTCCTCCCGTCAGGCGCTGCTGGCTGGCGGCGTGGCGTCCTCGATGCTTCTTCGAGAGCTGCTTCTCGATCGTGCGCGCAGGCGCAGGCTGAACTGCAGGCTGTGTTTTGCCCGGCCGGAGCTTTCCGGCGATAATGCCGTAGGTGTTGCGCTGCTGGCTGCAGGCATGCTGTAAAGGCGAGAATAAGGAGGATGAATCATGGCGGCGATCACGATCGACGGACGTGCCGTAGCAAAGGCATTCAAGGAAAAGATTGCATCCCGTGCGGATGAACTGAAGAAAAGCGGCATCGAGCCTCATCTGGCAGTCATACTCGTTGGAGAGAATCCTGCCAGTCAGGTTTATGTGCGGAATAAGGAAAATGCGTGCATCAAGGCAGGAATCCGCTCTACGGTAATCCGCATGGCGGACAGCTGCACCCAGGAAGAGCTGGAACAGACCGTTGGTCTGCTCAACAAAGACGATACGGTTCATGGCATTCTGGTTCAGCTTCCTCTGCCGAAGCATCTTGACGAGGCGTCGGTTTTGAGATTGATCAATCCGGATAAGGATGTGGACGGCTTCCATGCGATGAACTCAGGCAGACTCATGAATGGACAGCCTGCCTTTGTGCCCTGCACGCCGCTTGGCGTGATGGAGCTTCTCAGCGCGTACGATATTCCGGTGAGAGGGAAGCATGCCGTCGTCATCGGGCGGAGCAACATCGTCGGAAAGCCGATGGCTATGCTCCTCCTTGCGCAGGATGCAACGGTGACGATCTGCCACTCCCGTACGCAGAATCTTGCGCAGATCACCAGGCAGGCGGATATTCTTGTCGCGGCGGTGGGCCGCGCGGGCTTTGTGACAAAGGATATGGTGAAGCCGGGCGCTGCGGTGATCGACGTGGGCATCAACCGCACGGAAAACGGCATCGTCGGCGATGTGGATCCTTCTGTGGCGGACGTCGCCGGATATCTGACGCCTGTGCCGGGCGGCGTGGGTCAGATGACGATTGCGCTGCTGCTGTCCAACACGCTGGATGCGGCGGAACATGGCAGGTAAGCTGACGCTGAGCGTTTCCCAGCTGAACGAATATGTGAAACGGACCCTGCAGATGGATCCAATGCTGCACGGCGTTGAGCTCAGAGGCGAAATCAGCAATCTGAAATTCCATCAGACGGGTACGCTCTTTTTTACGCTCAAGGATGAGCTTGCAGCGATTTCCTGCGTGATGTATGCAACCGATGTTGAACAGCTGAGCAGCATGCCCTTTGAAGGCATGCGCGCGCTGGTCAGCGGAAGCGTCGGCCTGTATGTGCGCGGAGGGCAGATGCAGTTTTACGCTGCCCGGCTTCATGCCGAGGGCGTGGGCGTGCTGTATGAGCGCCTGCTTGCGCTGAAAAACCGGCTGTCTAAAGAAGGGCTGTTTGATCCCCAGAGGAAAAGGCCGCTGCCGCTTCTGCCGGACACGATTGGCGTCGTTTCCTCTCCGACCGGCGCGGTCATTCACGACATCATGAACGTGTCCCTTCGCCGCGATCCGCAGACGAGGATTCTGCTGTGTCCGGTGCGCGTGCAGGGGATCGGCGCTGCAGATGAGGTCGTGCAGGCGATTGCTTTGCTGGAGCAGCTTGAGCACGTCAGCGTCATCATCATTGCACGCGGCGGCGGCTCGATGGAGGATCTCTGGACGTTTAATGAGGAGCGGGTTGCGCGCGCGGTTGCCCGCTGCAGGAAGCCCGTCGTTTCGGCCATCGGGCATGAGACGGATGTTACGCTGTGCGATCTTGCGGCCGATCTTCGGGCGCCGACCCCTTCGGCTGCGGCTGAATGCGTCGTGCCTGTGCGCTTTGAGCTGTATGCTCAGCTTGATATGCGGCTGAACGCGCTGAGCCGCGCTGCGCAGAATCAGTGTGCGGTGAAGGAGGCGAGACTTCGCCTGCTTGAGACAAAGCTGGCGATGATGCGCCCCGCTGTAAAGCTTGATAGCAGCGCCAAAGACCTCGATCGCCTGTGCGCGCGTCTGCGCGAGGGCGTCAGGCGGCAGATCAGGCTGCAGGAGGATCGTCTTGCGCGCGCAGAGCGTGAAATCGGGATTCTCAACCCTTATCATGTGCTTTCGCGCGGATATGCGATGGTGCTCGCGGATGGCAGGCCAGTCAGGGATGCTGGCCAGCTTGCGCCGGGGGAAGCGGTGACGCTGCGCTTTGCGCAGGGCAGCGCGGAGGCGTCGATCAGTCGGATTCTGAATGAGGAGAAAGACTCATGACCGCAAAAAAGAAAAAAACGCCTTCGTTTGACGAGGGTATGAAGGAACTGGAGACGCTGGTTGACAGGCTCTCCGAAAATGAACTCTCGCTTGAAGACTCCATTGCGCTGTATGAGCAGGGCGCCGCTCTGGCAGCGCAGCTTCGCGCTGCGCTTGACAGTCAGAAAAAACGCATCGAAATGATCAGCCCGGATACGGCGGAGATTGAACCGTTTGAGGAGAATGAACATGGTGTACAGTGAGCAATACAGCCGCTATGTCGGCATTGTAGAAGAGACGATTGAAAAGCTTCTGCCGCAGACGCAGGAAGCGTTTGACGCAAGCGGCGAGCAGATGCCCGCTTATCTGTGCGAGGGCATGCGCTACAGCCTGCTTGCGGGAGGAAAGCGCATCCGTCCTGTGCTGCTGCTTGCTGCGGCGCAGATGCTGGGCGCTGAGCTTGACGAGGCGGCTGTTCCTGCCGCTGCGATCGAAATGATTCATACCTATTCGCTCATTCATGACGATCTTCCGGGTATGGACGACGACGATTACCGCCGGGGCAGATTGACCAATCACAAGGTTTATGGCGTCGGGCATGCCATTCTCTCTGGCGACGGATTGCTGAATTACGCCTTTGAGTGCCTGCTGCGCAATGCGCTTGAGCATGGAAAAAACCTTGAGGGACATGTCAGGGCAGCGCAGGTGATTGCAGGCCGCGCAGGCGTGTGCGGCATGATTGCCGGACAGAGTATCGATCTGCTCAGCGAGCATATGACGCCGGACGCCGAGCGCCTTCAGTACATTCATACGCATAAAACGGCAGATTTGCTGACGGCGCCGCTGCTGGCCGCCGCGTATATTGCCGGCGCTGATGAAGCACAGATTGATGCGCTCAAATTGTTTGGCTGGTGCGTCGGTCTCGCCTTCCAGATCGACGATGATCTGCTGGACGTGGAGGGCGATGCGGCGCTGCTTGGCAAGCAGACCGGTATGGACGCGCAGCGCGGCAAAATGACCTGGCCTACCCTGGTGGGTGTTGACGCTTCGCGCGCCCGTTCTGCGCAGTTGTGGAAGCAGGCGGAAGAGGCGATGGACTGCTTTGGAGAACGCGGATGGTTTATGCGGGAGTTTGCCCGTCAGCTCAAGGAACGGAAAAAGTAAACTGAAAGCAGGAGGATACGCTTGTGAGCATCATCGTTGAGATTCTCAGCAATCGCGTTATTCAGGCGGCGGCGCTCTCCTGGGCAATTGCGCAGGGGCTTAAGGTTTTCCTGACCCTGTTGATCAGCAGGAAATTTGACAGCTCGCGCATGTGGGGCTCAGGCGGCATGCCAAGCTCACATTCCTCGATGGTGTGCGCCATGATGATGGTTGTCGGTTTCCGCGAAGGCTTTACCTCCAGTATGTTTGCGCTTGCTGCGTGCTTTGCAGGCGTGGTGATGTATGATGCTGCCGGTGTGCGCCGCTCCGCAGGCAAAAATGCGGCGGTCATCAATCATCTTCTTGACGGTCTTGCCGGAAACGGATTTGTCTTTGATGAGGAGCGCCTCAAGGAGCTGGTTGGGCATACGCCGATTCAGGTATTGGCCGGAGCGCTTCTTGGCATTCTGGTCGGCACGCTGGCTGCATAAGCGTGGGTCAATACCTTTCTCTTGAGAGGTCTTGACAGCTATGATATAATGATAAACAGGTGGTGCAGTATTCTAGTCAGCAGAGTTCCCTCTGAAGACGGGGCTAAAAATCCGTTAAAGGGCATATCGATGAAGTTTCTGGTACCGGCTGCTGACGCCCAGTCGGGGGTCGGTGCTGGGAGTAAGAATTATGGGCGGCCGTCAATGGCATGATGGAGTTCGACCCATTTTTCGTGGAGGCATGATGGCTTGCCATCATGAAAACCTGCATGGTGGTACAAAAGCTGCCTGCAGTGTAGCCTGCCTTGAGTGGTTGTGGTGGATCATGGAACAACGCGCGGTGACCAAAGGCTCACGGAAACCGCTGCGATCGCTGTGTGAAACCACGGCTGCAAAAGAGGCTAGGAAGGAACCGAGGCTGCCGAGGAAAGCTCCTAGACTGTCGATGAGGATATAGCAGGGATTACAGTGTGGTCTCAGTGGTAATTCGGTCGTGCGCACGGAAACGGCGCAACGTTCGTTTTCAAGGGAAACCGCTTCTATGGCGACAGGAAGTAACGGACGGGGAAATCCTACCGAACCTATGCCGCAAGGTTTATTTGTTATATCACCACCTAATTCTGCATTGACGCCCACGCATGTTCGTGGGCTTTTTTAAGATTTGATGGGTTAGCATATCGGAGTGAAATGCTGTGAGTAAAAGAGAAAAGAACAAACCGGGCAAACAAAAATGGATACTGACAGTCGTTTGCATCTCTTTTGTTCTTTCGATCGTGATGTCCTTCGTGACGAGTATATTTGTCGAGTCTGCCGGTATCCTGGTTGCGCTGCTGTCGCTGATTGCGCTGGTGCTGACAGGCATCGTCACGGATGTGATCGGCGTGGCGGTTACATCGGCCAATGAGCAGCCGTTTATCGCTATGGCCTCAAAGCGCATCGCAGGTGCGCGTCAATCGCTGTACCTCATCCGCAGGGCGGAACGTGTGTCCAGCCTGCTTAACGATGTGGTCGGCGACATTGTCGGCATCGTATCCGGTTCAGCAGGTTCTGTGATAGCGCTGTATCTGGTCTCGCTCGGGCTGCGCAGCGCCGTAGCATCCATGATGGTGACTGCGTTTACGTCCGCCTTCATGATCGGCGGCAAGGCCTACGGCAAGGGGATCGCCATTGAATACAGTGACAGGATCGTGCTCTTTGTTGGCAGAGTCATGGCTTTTTTCAGCATGAAAAAAAGAAAAAGCTGCCGCAGGAAAAGCGCACAGAAGCAGAAAAAACGCAAGGAGGCGCAGTAAATGCCTTTTACGCTGCTGCCGGGAATTCATGGCCCGGATGATGTAAAAAAGCTGTCAATTGAAGAGTGTCAGACGCTTGCAAGGGAGCTGCGCCAGACCATCATCGATACCGTTTCCTGCCAGGGCGGGCATCTGGCGTCCAATCTTGGCGATGTGGAGCTGACCATTGCGCTGCACAGGGCGTTTAACAGTCCTGAAGACAAGATCCTCTTCGACGTTGGACACCAGATTTATGCGCATAAGCTGCTGACCGGCCGCCAGCAGATGTTTTCTACGCTGAGGTCTTATCGGGGCATGAGCGGTTTTCCCTGCAGGGCGGAGAGCGAGCATGACCTGTTTGATACGGGGCATTCCTCTACGGCGATTTCCATGGCATTGGGGCTTGCACGCGCAAGGGATCTGCAGGGAGGCGGACACCACGTTGTTGCGGTTGTTGGCGACGGCGCGCTTACCGGCGGCATGTGCTACGAGGCGATGAACGACGCCGGAAACGGAAAAAACCGGCTCATTGTCATCCTCAATGATAACGAGATGTCGATTTCCAGGAATGTCGGCGCGCTTTCCAATTATTTCAAGCATTTGCGCGCCAGCGCATCCTGGTACGGCGGGAAAAAGCGCATCCGGAATTATCTGGAAAAAATCCCCTGCGTTGGCGGCAGGGTTGCCGGCCTGATGGAAAAGGCCAAGAACATGATCAAGTCCGTCGTGACGGAAGGCGAGATGTTTGAGGCGCTGGGCTTCCGCTATCTTGGCCCGTTTGACGGCCATAATATCGAAGAGATGGAGCACGTATTTGAGGAGGCCAAGCAGGTCTGCGATACGCCGGTGCTCATTCATGTCATCACGAAAAAGGGTTATGGGTACGAGCTTGCCGAGCAGCAGCCGGAAAAATTCCACGGCGTTGCGCCGTTCCGCGTGGAAAACGGGCGAAAGCGCAGCCAGTCCGGCGGTGAAAGCGCCGCGCAGGCAGCGGGAAAGGCGCTTGCTGCGCTGGCTGATCGGGATCAGCGTGTTGTGGCTATCACGGCGGCAATGTCCGGCGGCACAGGCCTGAGCGAGTTTGAAAAGCGTCATCCGGAACGCTTCTTTGACGTCGGCATTGCCGAGCAGCATGCCGTCAGCATGGCGGCGGGGCTTGCGCGCGCGGGCGTCAGGCCGTATTTTGCGGTGTATTCCACGTTCCTTCAGCGCGCCTATGATCAGATCGTGCACGACGTATGCCTGCAGAATCTGCCGGTATGCATCCTGTCGGATCACGTAGCGCTGGTTGGCGACGACGGAAAGACGCATCACGGCGTACTCAGCGTTCCGATGCTGATGAGCATTCCGAACATGACCCTGCTTGCGCCGCGTGATACGCAGTGCATTCGCGATGCGGTCGCTCTGTCGCTTGATGTAAGCGGTCCCTGCGTGATTCAGTATCCAAAGGATGGCATCGAGCCGTATGGCGAGCCTTCCGATGGACAGGCGCTGGCGGTTGGAAAGTGGCAGACGCTGCGCGAGGGGACGGACTGCATGCTTCTGGCGTATGGCCGGATGACGAAGCATGCCGTTTTGGCTGCGAAGCAGCTTGAAAAAGAGGGGCTCTCTGTCGGCGTGGTTGATTGCTGGTCCATTCGACCGATGGACATGGATTGTCTGAAGAAGCTCTTTGACAGCGGAATCCGGCTGATCACGATTGAAGAGGGCGAAATGATCGGCGGATTCGGCTCGGAGATCGCAAGGCTCTGCGTGGAACATGGCGCTAAGGAGCCTGCGGCCGTGTTGGGACTGCCCAACAGATTTATTGCGCATGGCTCGGTGGATCAGCTGCTTGAGGAATGCGGGCTGATGCCGGAACAGATTGCAGAGCGAATCAGGGATGCGCTTGCACGGGAGAAGAAGCATGGCTGATAAAAAGAGAGTGGACGTCGCGCTTGTGGAGCGCGGAATGGCTTCAAGCCGGGAAAAGGCGCAGGCGCTGGTGATGTCGGGCGTCGTGTATATCGGCGAAAACAAGGTCACCAAGCCTTCGGTCACAGTCACTGAAGCGGATGAGCTGATTGTGCGCAGCACCGGCACGGGCTATGTCAGCCGCGGCGCGCTGAAGCTGGAGAAGGGGCTTAAGGTCTTTGACGTCAATCCGACCGGCGTGGTTGCGATGGATCTGGGTGCTTCAACGGGCGGATTTACGGATGTGCTGCTCAAAAACGGCGCGGCGCATGTGTATGCGATCGACGTTGGATACGGCCAGCTTGACTGGTCGCTCCGCAACGATCCCCGCGTAACGGTGATGGAACGCACCAATGCGCGCTATCTGAAGGCGGAGGATCTGCCGCTTCATCCGACGCTGGGCGTGATGGATGTTTCTTTCATTTCCATTACGAAGATTCTGCCCGCAGCAGCGCAGATCATGGGCGATGACGGCGCGTTTATTTCGCTGATCAAGCCGCAGTTTGAGGCGGGACGTGACCGCGTGGGCAAAAAGGGCGTTGTGCGCGATGCGCAGGTGCACCGCGATGTGATTTGTGAGATCCTCAGCTTCATCGAAAACGATATGGGTTGGGCGGCGCAGGCGCTTTCTTTCTCGCCGATCAAGGGGCCGGAGGGCAACATTGAGTTCCTTGTGCATATTCTGCCGAAAGAACGTGCGACACATCGCGTGACGATCGATGAGGTCAATGCGGTTGTTGAGCAGGCGCATGAAGGGCTTAAGGATATATAATTGCTGGATTGAGAGGAAAATGCATGATACGTCAGATCATGTTTTATCTGAATAAAAGCAAACCCTCGGTGTATGATGCGGCCAAAAAGTGTGCGGAGATCTGCCTGTCCCGGGGAATTGTTCCCTGCTTTTTTGAGGAAGACCGGGAGCAGATTCAGGAGCATATGCCGCAGCTGGCCGGAAACGCCGCGTTCAGGACGCGGCCGGAACACGGAGAATGTGATTTTCTCTTTGTATTCGGCGGGGACGGCACAATGCTGCGCGCGCTTGATTCCTATGTCCGCTGTGACGTGCCGATGCTCGGCGTCAATCTGGGGAGAATGGGCTTTCTGCTTGAAACAGAGATTGAAGAGCTGGATGAAGCGATCGCCTGTCTGTGTGAAGGGCGTTATCATATCGAACAGAGATTGATGCTCTGTGTGGAAGGATTCTGCGGCGGACGCAGTATTCAGGCCTATGCGACCAACGAGGTCTCTGTCTCGCGCGGTCTTTCGCAGAGAATGATTGCGCTGGACGCTTTTGCCGGTGATTTGCTCGTCGACCACTATATTGCCGACGGTCTGGTGCTCTCAAGTCCAACAGGATCGACGGCATATTCGCTTTCCGCCGGCGGACCGATTGTTTCGCCCGATGTGAATTGCTTTGTCCTCTGCCCGATTTGTCCGCATTCGCTGCAGTCAAGACCGATCATCCTCTCCAGCGAGAAGCAGGTGAGGCTTCGCATCCGGATGAAAGAGATGCGCGAGGGCATTCTGCTCTCTGTTGACGGCCAGGCGGTTTCCAGCATGAGCAATCTGGAAGAGGTCAGGATTTTCCGCTCGCCGCATAATGCGCAGCTGGTGCGCTTTTCAAAGGAGAAAAACTACTTTTCATTGCTGAAAGATAAGCTCGCGCAGTGGAGTCTGTAGGAGCAGAACCGGACAGCGCTGATCATAAGGAGGAATTCCATGAAGGCAAAACGACAGGCTCTGATTCGTGCGATTGTCGAGGAGCAGAGCATTCAGACGCAGGAAGAGCTGGCTGAGGCGCTGCGCGCGCATGGCATGGTCGTCACGCAGGCGACCGTTTCCCGCGATATCAAAGAGATGCATCTGCTCAAGGTGCTTGCTGACGACGGTGGTTATCGTTATGCCACGATGGAAAAGGGCGATCAGGGAATGAATGACAGGCTGATCCGCATGCTTTCTGATTCCGTTGTGGAGATGAACAGCGTCAACAACCTGATCGTGATCCGCACGCTGCCGGGCAGCGCACATGTCGCTGCGGAGGCTGTGGACAGCCTGAAATGGGGAGAAATCCTGGGCACCATTGCTGGCGACAATACAATCCTCGTGATTGTGCGTTCCAACGATGAGGTTGAGACGGTGATGAAGCATTTCCGCGGAATCATCAAGTAATCAGGAACAGACGCGCGCCTCCCGGGCGGCGTGAATGGCAGGAGGAAGGCTATGCTGCTTCAGCTCAGCATCATGAATCTGGCATTGATTGACAGCCTGACAATTGATTTTGCACCAGGTATGAACGTCATGACCGGCGAAACCGGAGCCGGCAAATCCATTGTCGTCGATGCGGTCAATCTGGTGCTTGGTGAGCGCGCGGACCGCGATTTGATTGCAAGCGGGAAAGCAAAGGCGCGCGTTGAAGCTGTTTTCGATATCGCAGACAATGACAAGGCAAAGGAAATGCTTGGCAGCATGGAGCTTGCATCTGAGGATGACCTGGCTTCCATCTCGCGCGAACTGACCAGTGCAGGGAAAAATATCTGCCGGATCAACGGCACGGTTGTTCCGCTTCAGACGCTGCGGCAGGTATCGTCCCAGCTGCTGGATATCCATGGTCAGCATGAGCATCAGCTGCTTCTGGACAGCAGAAACCACGTCGGCTATCTGGATGAATACGCCGCCGACGAAATCCGACCGCTGCTTGAGCTGTGCGCGCAGCAGCATGCGCTGTGGCGTGCGAGCGGACAGAAGCTGATCAGGCTGAGAAAGAGCGTCGCGGAACGTGAACAGCGCATTGACATGCTCCGTTTCCAGCTGGAGGAGCTCAAGAGCGCCAGGCTCGTTGAGGATGAAGAGGATGAGCTGGAAAGGCAGAAGGTGTTTTACCGCAATGCGGGCCGCATCATGTCCGCTTTTGACGAGGCCTGCGGCATGCTCAGCAGCGGCGCGTCCGGAAGCTCCTCTGCGGTAGAGCTGCTGCGGGAGGGCGTTCGCGCGCTGACGCCGGTCGCTTCGCTTGATCAGCGTTATGAGGCTGTATATGCCAGGCTGGACGGCCTTTGCTATGAAGTTGAGGACGCCGTTTCCGAGCTGACGGATCTGCGCGATGAAATGGATTATGATGAGCAGGAAGCCGAGCGCGTGGAAGGCCGGCTTGACCTGCTGAAAAGGCTCAACAGAAAATACGGCGCGACGACGCGCGAGATGATCCTCTACAGGGATCGGATTGCTGCGGAGCTTTCCGAGCTTGAGGATTCTGACGAGGCCATGGAACGCCTTGAAAAGGAATACAGGCGCAATCTCAGGGATTTGCAGGAGATCTGCGCAAAGCTTACACGTGCGAGAGAGGACGCCGCAAAGCGCTTTGAGAGGCAGATTGAGGAGCAGCTTCATGACCTTGGCATGAAGAACGCACGTCTGTCCATGGCGTTTGCGCCGATGGCACAGGGGGAGAAGATCACAGACCGCTTCAGCGCGCAGGGCGTCGACCACATTGAGATGATGTTCTGTGCTAACCTGGGTCAGACGATGAAGCCGCTTGCGCGCGTGGCTTCCGGCGGCGAGCTTTCGCGCATCATGCTCGCGCTCAAGAATCTTTCGGCCCAAAAGCCGGGGATTCCCCGCAGCATGGTCTTTGATGAGATCGACACAGGTATCAGCGGGCGCATGGCGCAGGTGGTTTCTGAAAAAATGTGCCAGATTGGCGACCATCATCAGGTGATCTGCGTGACGCATCTGCCGCAGATCGCCGCTATGGCGGATGAACAGTTCCTTGTGCGCAAGAGCGATGAAAACGGCGTGACCAGGACGGATGTGCTGCATCTTGACAGAATGCAGCGCGCGCAGGAGATTGCGCGTATGGTGGGCGGTGCTTCCTGCGAAAGCGAGAGCAGCGTCCGTCATGCGCTGACGATGCTTGAAGAAGCGGATGCGCGCAAGCAGGCGCTTCGCAGCCGGTATCGCGCCTGAACCGATTCGGCAGGAATGAAAGACTTTGCGTTGTAAAACAGAATGCGGGTGCGGCATTTGAGACCGCCGGCATATTTGTAAAGGCAGTCAATGAAGGAGCAAGAACCGGGAGGGAAAATAGATGAAAGGATCATATTTTCTGGGAGCTGACAGCACGCCGAAGTTTGAGATCAGGGATATGCGCTTTGATCAGCTGGGACCGGAAGATGTTCTGGTCAAAGTGCATGCCTGCGGCGTCTGCGGCACGGACGTGCACATCTATCACGGCGAGGAAGGCTCTGCGCCGGTTACGCCGCCGGTCGTGCTTGGCCATGAGTTCTCCGGCGTGGTGGAAAAGATCGGATCGCAGGTGACGCTTTGCAGCGTGGGCGATCATGTGACGCTTGATCCGAACATGTACTGCGGAAAATGCCGTCCCTGCCGGGAGGGAAAGAAGCAGAACTGCGAGCATCTTTTTGCACTGGGCGTCAATACCGACGGCGGCTTTGCGCAGTACTGCGTAGCGCCGCAGGCGCAGTGCTATCGCGTCCTGCCGCAGGTGGATCTGGATGTGGCTGCTATGGCGGAGCCGCTGGCATGCGCGATTCACGGAATCGACAACGCGAAGATCAGACTCGGACAGAATGTGCTGGTGGTCGGCGGCGGTGCGATCGGCCTTCTGATGGTTCAGCTCGCAAAGCTTTCCGGCGCGGCTAAGGTGCTGCTCAGCGAGCCAGTGGCGCTTCGTCGCCGGCTGGGGCTTGAGGTCGGTGCGGACGGCGTCATTGATCCGGTAAACGAGAGTATCAGCGAGGCGGTCAAGGCGATCTGCGGCACGGATGGAGTGGATGTGGTCATTGAATGCGTTGGCAATACGAAGGCAGTCGCGCAGGCGATCGAAGCGGCAGGTCTTGGCGCGACAATCCTGCTCTTCAGCGTGCCGTCTGTCGGCGCGACGGTTGATCTGCCGCTGATGGACGTATTCAAGAAGGAACTGCATATCACGGGTTCGATCATCAATCCGGATACGCATCAGCGCGCGGTGGATATGATCAACAGCGGGCGGCTTGAGATCAAAAAGCTGATCACGCACGTGTTTGACATTGAGCATCTGGAAGATGCGATCAAGTGCCAGATGGGCAGCGAATCGATCAAAGTGATCGTCAGGCCATGATCGGCGTCAGGCATGACAACCAAACAGAAAATCCCTGTACAGACGGGCTGCAGCCCATCTGTACAGGGATTTATTTCGTCAGGGGAACAGGGATTACTTGCCGCTCCTGCATCCCCTGCAGGAAGCGCAGCTTCCGGGGCATGCTGATGAAGTCTGCGCCTGCGTTTCTTCGCGCTGCTTAAAAATGCCGAAACCCAGATGGATTGCGCCTGTCGGGCATGCTGCCGCGCATGCGCCGCAGCGGATGCATTCAGCAGACTGCGGGCTCAGCACCGGGTCGACGTCCATTTTGCAGATGCGCGCGCATCTGCCGCAGTGTATGCACTTGTTCCCGTCGATTGTCAGGCGGTAAAAGCTGACCTTATTGAGTATGCCGTAAATCGCGCCAAGCGGGCAGGCAAGCTTGCAGAAGAAACGATAAACAAGAATGCTGCCGGCGATGGTAACGATCAGCAGAAATGCCTTCCAGCTGAAGAGCGCGCCGATCGTTTTCTGCAGCTCGGGATGTGTGCTCAGCAGCGGAATGCCGCCCATCAGCGTGCCGGACGGACAGATGTACTGGCAGAATGCGGGTTTGCCCATGCCCACGATGTTGGTGATAAAGACGGGCATGATGATGACGAAGACCAGCAGGATGACGTACTTGAGATACCGGGCGAAGGCAGGAAGCCGCAGCTTTTTCCTTGGCAGCGGAATCAGCGCCAGCAGCTCCTGTACAAGTCCGAACGGACAGAGAAAACC
>JAFQOY010000011.1 GCA_017412025.1 Clostridia bacterium
ATGCTTTTTAGCCCGGCAGGAGCCGAATGCATTTCCTGCCAGCTCACATCCTTTGGGAATATACACGTTTTTCAGCGCTCTGCAGCCGTCAAAAGCCTTGTAACCGAGGTATTCAACCGAGAGCGGAATGATGAGCCGCTCAAGAGAATTACAGTATTGGAACGCTTTTTCAGAGATCTTGACAATGTCCTCAGGCAGCGTGATGGACGAAAGCTTTTCGCAGAAGGCAAACGCCATCTCGCTGATCTTTCCTCCGGGCATGGCTGCAGGCATGACGATGCTCGTCAGTTCTTCGCACATATAAAACGCATACGCGTGAATCGCCGTGATACCATCATGCAGGACAACGGATTCAAGGCTTGAACAACCGCGGAATGCATCCGCCCGGATTTCCGTGAGCGAAGCGGGCGCGGTAAAGCTTTTGAGCGCAGTGCAGCCCCGGAAAACCTCCGCGCCCAGCGTGGTCAGCGTATCCGGCAGGACGACCTCCTCAAGCGCCGTGCAGGACATGAACGCGCCGGAATTGACCATTTCGACGGAATCCGGCACGATTACCTTCCGGATATCCTTCTGATTGGCAAATGCTCGCTTGCCCACGGCCGTCACCGGCATATCCCGAACCGTTTCCGGGATGCTGACGACGCCGTTTTCATCCGGTTCCCCGCGCCAGCTGATCAGCGTAAAGCCGTCCCGATTGATTCCATACAGCGTACGCCCATGCATGCCGCCGGAAAACAGGCCGACCGCCAGCAGCAATGCCGCCAGCGCATATGCCGCTTTGGCAAATACGTTTGAAAACAACTTCAGCCGCGTCATGTCAGGTTCTTCTTCCACCGGGCCGCACCGCACAGACGTCTCCTTTTCCTCAAGTCCGTTGAGCATTTCCTGAACGCTTCCGCACGTCTGAAATCTCTTATACAGCACGTCAAGGCATTCTCTGTCATCAAGGAGGGTGCTCTCGCAGCACATCTTGCCCAAGTACAGAAACAGGCACAGGCACATGGCGGCAAGCGCCGAATAGTTCAGCATCATGTTCTGATTATGCCATGATTCAAAGCGTTCGGCGGTCATATACAGCATAACCAGCCCTGCAACGCAGAAAATCAGGGCAATCACCTTATAGATGATAACAGCACGCCGGTAGCGCTCCCTTCTGACGGGCGCGCACAGCTGCGCATATCCGTCCTCTCCGCAGCCCATGGACAGCATCAACGCTTTGAATATCTTCTTCTCTATCTCGCTCATATGCAGTCCTCCGTTCTGTATCTGTGCAGGGATTCCAGTATATATAGTATAACACAGAATGCATACCGATCAATACAAAGGACTGCGCATTGTATCCCAAATCCCTTTTTCACCGGAATCTGCCCGCATGAAAAGCAAACCGCCGCACTTTCCCGGAAGTGCGGCAGTCAAAATATTCACTTCTTTGAAAAGAACAGCTTCTTCCACAGGTCCATCATCGGTCCGAAGATCAGCATGGCGATGATCGTACCCTCTCTGAGCGTCCATTCCACGCCGAAGATCAGGCTGATCGCCACGCTGATGATCACCAGCGCAATGTCGATCTTCTGCCGGAGCTTGCCCATCGTCGTGCCCATGCGCTCAGCGATCATCTGAATGCAGCCCTCCATGGGCGTGCGCATCAGGTGCGTTTCCAGCACCATCGTGCAGCCGAACGCGCTGACCATGAACGCCAGCACGCAGACGATCAGGCGAAGCGGATAAGCGCTGAAGCTGACGCCGCTGAGCACCGTGTACAGGAAGAAATTGAGCACGGAGCCGCCCAGCGTGATATAGAGCAGCTGCAGCAGCTCGGTCTTGCGGAAGTTCTTTTTCTCGATGGCGATCTGCCCCAGGAAGAAGCTACCGTGAAAGAGCATGGAAAATGTGCCGACCTTCATGCCAATCAGCGTCGCGACCGACGCAATGGCAGCATCCACCGGCAGCACGCCGATGCCGGCCTTGATGGCAAACGCCACGCTGCCGTATACCAGCAGGATTCCCACGATCGTGCGCAGTATCTTTTTTCCCATATCCTCTGCATCCTTTCGCCGCGTCCGCATGCCGCGTACGCGCTTTTGTTTTTCCTTGATCCTTATCCTCCTGTATGGTATCACAAACCTCTGTCAAAATCCATACATTCACAAATAAAAACGGTTATTCCTTTACGCGGCAGCCATATGCGTGATATGATACTCTACAGCTTCATCGCGCACACATAAGCCATTCATATAAGGAGATACACCATGAAAGCAAACGCCATGGACATGACGCAGGGCTCCATCATGCCCAAGCTCATCCGGTTCGGCTTCCCCGTCCTGGTGGGCATGCTCTTCCAGCGGATCTATAACTTTGCGGACGTGTTCATCGTCGGTCATTATCTGGGCGACGTGCCGCTGGCGGCAGTGAGCATCGCAGGCTCCGGCACCTATCTGCTCTTTTCCATCATGATGGGCCTGACGACGGGCGTGAGCGTCGTCATTTCGCAGTATTACGGCGCAGGCAATGAAAAGAAGGTGCACGAGACCTTCGTCACATCCGTCTATGTCGCCGCAGCCTCCGTGCTGACCATCACGCTCGCCGGCCTCATCGGCGCAAAGCCGCTGCTGCGCGCACTGCAGACCTCCGACGAGCTTCTGCCCATGGCGCACACCTACCTGTGCATCATCTTCGCAGGTTCCTTTTCCACCATGCTCTACAACTGGATCGCCGCCGTACTGCGCTCGCTGGGCAATTCCTTCGTTCCGCTCGTCTTTCTGATCATATCCAGCGTGCTCAACATCCTTCTGGATATCCTCTTCATTGCCGTTATCCCTCTGGGCGTGGCCGGCGCGGCGCTTGCCACGGTGCTCGCACAGGCCATCTCCGGCGTTCTCTGCCTCGTCTATGCGTTCAGGATCCTGCCCCTCCTGCGCCTTTCCCGGAGCGGACTGCGCATGAATCCTGCCATCGCCCGCCAGATCCTCGTGTTCGGCATCCCCACCGGGCTGCAGATGAGCATCATCTCCATCTCCGACATGGTGCTTCAGGGCAAGATCAACACCTATTCCACCGCGCTTGTGGTCGCCTACGGCATCAGCTTCAAAGTAGAAGGCCTTGGCTGGCAGCTGGCAGAGGCCATCGGCACAGCCGTGGGCACGTTCTCCGGGCAGAACGTCGGCGCAAGGAATTTTGATCGCGTGCGCCAGGGCGTCCGCTGCGCATACGTCCTCTGCCTTGTCTGCTACGGCATATTCTGCCCCGTCATCTGGCTGTTTGCCGAGCCGATTATGCGCCTGTTCACCCAGTCGCCCGAATCCATCCGCTATGGCGTTGAATACATGCGCATCTTCAGCTTCTTCTTCATGATCGGCGGCACGATGACCATCTTCCACAATATCCTGCGCGCCGCAGGCGACATCAGGGTTACGATCCTCATGGGCGTCAGCGAAGTCATCACGCGCATTGCCTTCACCTTCCTGTTTACATCCTGGTTTGGCTATCGCGGTCTCTGGTGGGTCTCCCCGCTGACGTGGTGCTGCGCCGTGGCGGTCGGCGCCGTGCGCTACTACTCCGGCAAGTGGCAGGAGATTGCGCAGCGGCAGGCCGTCTCCTGAACATACTGACATCAATGAAACACGGCTCTCCGTCCGGATGGGCGGAAAGCCGTGTTTTATATCATTGACATAAGTGTATTATGACCAAGTGCCCATGCACCACTCCTTCCACCATCCTTCGGATGGTCCCCCTCCCTCAAGAGGGAGGCATCAAAAATGCTTTTCAGAGCAAGATTCTCTTATCTCTGATAAGCTTCATTGGGGGGCTCCCTACCGAGGGAGCGGCTGCCGAAAGCAGAATGAGGGAGTGCTTGCTGCAATTTTTTCGACACTTTAAAACACGGCTCTCCGTCCGGATGGGCGGAAAGCCGTGTTTTTGTCTCATTCAGAAATCAGCCTTCAAGGGCGGGCTGCGCCTCGGCGGCGTTCTCCATCTCTTCAAGGTCAAGCTGCTCCACGGACGTCTTGCTCGTCTTCAGCGTCCACTTTTCCTCAATCAGCTCAATCGTCTGCGGATCCGCCACTTCGGTCGCCTCAAGACCATTATCCCTCTGGAATCTGGCGACGGCTCTGCCCGTCTGCTTGCCGAACGTACCGGTATTGATCGGGCCGTCGTAATAGCCCAGATCCTTGAGCATCTCCTGCAGATGGATGACCTCTTCACAGCGCTTCATATCCTGATAGAGCGTTCCTTCGTAATAGAAGCGCTCCTTCTCCTTGGCGCCGCAGCTCAGGCAGGTACGCTCCTTGGCGCCCTTGGTCAGCCCGCGCGGTTCCTGCGTGATCGTCCATTCATCCCAGTCGTGCGCAAGCGTGTCCAGCTTGCCGGTGCGCGTTCTGCCGCAGCGCGTACAGATCTGCTCGCCGTTGCCCGCCTTGGCGCAGGTCGGCTCCTTGATCACGCGGCTGGTCTCCCAGTCGTGACCCAGCTGGCGGATCTCGGTGATGCGCTTCCTGCCGCAGCCGGAGCAGACGCTCTCGCCCCTGCCGTGCGTGTTGCAGCCCGGCTCCTTGGTGACGACCATCTCGCCGTAGTTATGCTCGATCATGTCCATCGTGAACTTGACGATGCTGTTGCAGGACGAGCAATAGCCCTCCTTGCCGCCTTTTTTCACGCAGGTCGGCTCCTTGGTGATCGTCCACTCCGCCACATCGTGCGGCAGGCGCGGAATTTCCGCCTGCTCCCAGTGGTCGCAGCTGACGCAGTATTTGAATTTTAGTCCCGTACTCGTGCAGGTCGGCTTGCGCTTGACGCGCCAGGAGCCAAAGGCGCACGTATGCGCATATGCCGTGGATGCAATCGTCATCATGCCAAGCAGGAGACATGCCAGCTTCATCCATCTCTTCATCGTAATCCATTCCTTTCAATATGTCCGCCCCGCGCAAATCCCTTTATGCGCGCTGATTCATCGGCAGTATATTCTATCATATTTGTCCTGATTTCTCAATCGTCTCCCATGATTTCCTCCTCAAACCTTCATCTCCATGCTTTTTTCATTGAAATAGGCAACTTTCAAAACTTGCTTACATAAAACCTGATAAACAATTGTCATTTGCACGCCCCTTCACAAATTCAGGCGACAGATTCTGTTGACATTTATGCCGCATATGCTATAATAGATTCACAACCCGATTATCTGTCATGATATCTCTAGGCAACTTTTGAATAGTTGCTTATCAAAAGGATGGATACCGCTTGAATCGCCGAAAAGTTTCCATGAAGGATATTGCCGCCGCCTGTCATACGACTGTGCCGACGGTTTCCTATGTCCTCAGCGGCAGCCAGAGGCGATATGTCAACGCACAGCTGCGGCAGCAGATCCTTGCCTGCGCCAAAGAGATGGGCTATGAGCCCGTCGTGCGGCGCGAGCGCCTGAGCCCAGGCAAAAAAGTCGCCATCGTCCTTCCTCAGATTGAGAATACATTCTTCAATCAGATGATTCTCGGCATGGAGGATGCGCTCTGCCGCGCCGGATATCTTCCCGTCGTCTTTCACTCCGGCGATTCGCCCGAGCGGGAAGCCATCATCCTGAATACGCTCTCTGCAGAGTCCTTCAGCGGCTATCTGCTCGTCCCATCCGAAAAGAGCCTCCTCAGCGAAGCGCTTCTGCACCGGCTCAAGGGGCCGTACATCATCGTCGAGCGTCCGCTCCCCTGCGAGGGCGAGTATGACTTCTTCTCCATGGACAATTTCGACGCCGGATATCTGGCCACGCAGGCGCTCACCCGCGCCGGTCATAAGCACATCGGCTTCATTGGCTGGCAGAGTACTGCGCTGACGCTGCTTGACAGGCGCCTTGGTTATGCCCGCGCGCTGGAAGAAGCCAATATCCTTTACCGTCCCGAATACGTACACGGCTGCGAAACGAGCGCGGAGGACTGCTACCGCGTTACGCGCGAGCTGCTGACCGGCCAGAGCAGCATCACTGCGCTCATTCTGGCCAACCATATGCCCGGCTTGGGCGGCGTCCGCTATCTGCGCGACGCCGGATACCGCATTCCCGAAGACATATCCGTCGTGGTCATCGGCGATCCCCCGTGGGTAAAGATGAGCACGCCTTCCTTTACGCACATCACGCTTCCCTCCGGCCGCGTCGGCGCCATGGCGGCGCAGGCGCTCGTCCGCCAGATCGAAGAGGGAAAGACCGACAGCCGCGAGCGCGCGGCGCTCAAGGGCGAGCTTGTATGCGGCGGCTCCGTCGCCCGCCCGTCCGTCTGACCTGCGATTTGCTTCCACAGCGACAAAGATGGAAGTGAACGATATTTTTAAAGGAGGTTCTCTCTATGAAACGCTTGGTATCTCTTGTGATCGCCCTCGTTCTCGTCATGGCTCTGGCCAGCTCCGCTTCCGCGCTCAGCCTGTTCGGCAGCAAGGAATGGCCCAATGGCGACATCTCCATGACCGTGCCGTGGAATCCGGGCGGAGTCACCGACCTGACCGTCCGCGCCGCCTCCGACGAGCTCGGCAAGGCGCTGGGCACCAACGTCACCATCGTCAACACCGCCGGCGCTTCCGGCTCCGTGGGCACCCTCGCCGTGCAGAACGGCCCGACCGACGGCTACTCCATGCTCGGCGCCGGCCTGCAGGCCTACGTCACCTACAACGTCTACGGCTACACCGACGTCACCTACCGTGACTGGACGTTCTACACCCTCGCGTACGCGCCGAACGTCGTCGTCGTTCCGGCCGAGTCTCCGTTCAACACCATCGAAGAGCTGGTTGAGTGGGCGAAGGCCAACCCGGGCCAGCTGAAGATCGGTTCTGCCGGCGCGGGCTCCGGCGGACACACCGGCGCTGAAATCCTCGCCAAGGGCGCTGGCTTCACCTACAACCACATGCCGTACGAGTCCGGCGTCAACGCGGTCAACGCGACCCTGTCCGCCGAAGTCGACGCGAACTGCCAGCTGATCACCGAGGTCGTCGAGCACGTGCGCGCCGGCAAGCTCCGCTGCCTGGCCATCCTCTCCGACGCCGACCTCGATCTGGGCGACGGCATCGTTCTCCCGGCGATCGTGAAGACCGTTCCGTCCATGGCCAACTGCGTGCCGATGGGCGAGACCATCTCCTACTGCCTGCCGGCCGGCGTTCCGGAAGAAGTCCTCGTCAAGATGGACGAAGCCGCGAAGACCGCTGCCAGCAGCGAAGCGTTCGCCAACTTCTGCGCCTCCAAGGGCATGAAGGTTGAGTACCATGGCCGCGAGGATTCTCAGGCGTACGTCGAGAACCTGGCTTCCCTGGTCACCTGGACCCTGTACGAGGGCGGCTCCGTGACCGTCTCTCCGGAGACCTACGGCATCCCGAAGAAGTAATTCTTCCATCATTTTCAAGCCCTGTGTAAACCCGAAATCCGGGCAGGCTGCCGCATGGCGGCGGCCTGCCCCTTTTCTTTCGTCATCCAAAGAATCCAATTCTGATTGAAAAACCGTCCGGGCACACTTCCCGGGCGACTGGGAGTGTTTATTGTGGAAAG
>JAFQOY010000078.1 GCA_017412025.1 Clostridia bacterium
GAGCGCGGTATCCGCCACGGTCCACATTTTGTACTCAAAGGTCTGAACATCGCCGGTATCTTCGACGAAGATGGTCTTCTGCTGCTGCGTATTGCCGTCCACGATCAGAGCGTATCGGCCCGGCACAAGGCCCTCAAAGACCTCGGGCATGGCGCTGCTCGTCCACAGGCGCACAGCGTTTCCGTTTTCGTCATACAGGCCCATGCTCACGTCGGAGCGGATGCTGCCAAGGAGCGTATCCTTCACGCTGACGGACACGCGGACGATCCGGTTGACCACGTCAAGGTGATAGACAGGCGATTCTTCGATCAGACCCCTGCCGGAGACGGCCACGGTATAGGGCTCCGCCTCAAAGCGGTAATCCGGCAGCGCGGCGATCTGGCGGATGCAGTAGGTGCTGTCCTTGTCCAGATTGGTCAGCACGAATCTTCCCTGTTCATCGGTGGTATAGATGCGGGTATTCTGTTCGTCTCCGGCGCGATACACCTCAAAGTCGAGACCGGCAAGCGTCTGATGGCCGTATGCCGCATCGGTAGCGGTAACAATAATCTGCGTCTTGCCGCAGGTATAATCCAGATACACGGCGGTATCAAAGACATCTTTCTTACGCACGGTTACCGTGTCGCTCTCATCAAGGCCCGCATAGTATTCAGGGATGCCTTCCTGCACCACGGTGTAATCGCCCAGATACAGCTCGATACTCTCTCCCTGACCATCCACGCCGCAGCGTACGACGTCGGCTGCTTCGCCTCTGGCGTATCGCATGGTACCGTCCGGCGTGATAATATCCTGCGCGGCGATGATGCGGAAAGTGCCGCCGGAAACAGGCAGTCCTGTGTTGGCGTCGGTCATTTTTACGTGGATGATATTCTTGGAGGGATCAAACGGAATCCTGACCACATACGGCTCTGGCCAGTCATATGGCTCATCCAGATGGAAAAACGCATTTTCGGCGTCGTCATAACCTTCCGGCGCGTTCTGCGCGCGGAAGTAATAGGATTCCAGCGGAATCTTTTCAGGCAGATAGAATGTGCCCAGCTCGGTGGTTTCAAAATCCTGATACCAGACACGCTCGGGGTAATACGTATTGAGCGTCTGGCGGATGTGATTGTCACTAAAGAGTTCAAATATGATGCCGGGCCTGGGAATGACGCGGCCGGTCTCGCTGTCCACGATCATGGCGTAGACGGCGGCCTTGCCGAATTCGCCGTAGGGATCGTTTCCTCCGTGTCCGCCGCCTCCGCCGGAGGGATTATAGGGCGTGGGCGTGGGCGTAGGCGTCACAGTCGCGCTGGGAGTCACAGAGGGAACGGGCGTATAGGTATAAAGCCCGCCGCCTCCGCCGCCATCGTCATTCCAGTCGGTCTCATCGCCTTCCTCATCATCCTCATCAAAGTCGCCGTCGCCGAAATGCGGAGTAACCGTGGGACGCGGCGTAGGCGTATATGCTCCATAGCTGTCCCACTCCTCCTGCGGGACATGCATCAGATACAGGACGAGCAGAAGCATGACCAGCATGGTGACCAGAAGCAGCGCGGAGAGGATATCCGTTGTGGACTGCCAGAAGCTGATTTCATCATGACTGCGTTTCTTCATAACCTAGACCTCATTTCCCCTGAAGCTGCTGAGGCATGGAGACCTTGCCGATTTTTGCGCGGCTGGTCAATTCCAGAAATTCGCTGACAGATACCGGTGCATGGAGCACGAAGCCCTGGCCTTCGACACAGCCGGCGCGGCGAAGCTCAGTGAGCTGAACCATGGATTCAATCCGATTGGCGATAAGGGTCAGGTGCTGGGCTCTGGCGTGCGCAAAGATCTGGGCGACGCTCTCCCTGGTTTCACCCATGGAGAGCTTGAACGCATCCGGATTGGCACCGGTCGTGCTGACAGACAGGAAATCACCGTCAAAGCTGTCCATGATCACACGGAATCCCTGCGCCCGCAGGGCAGCCTCCGCCTCCAGAATGATGCGCCCGTGTTTAAGATAGGAGGATTCGCTGATTTCAATTTCCAGATAGCGCGGCGGAATCTTGTATTTTTCCATCATGCTGCCAAAGAAAGCAGGCACGTCGAAGGTAAGAATATCCGTGCCGGAAATATTGACGCCGATGGGCAGCGGGCGGATGCCGCTGTCGATCCACGAGCGGATGGTCTTGAAGATTTCCTCCCAGATATACTGATCAAGACGCGCGATGAATCCGTTCTTTTCAATAACGTCCATAAAGGCAGACGGGCCCAACACGCCCAGCTCCGGATTGTTCCAGCGGATGAGCGCCTCACTGCCGATGATTTCCCGATTGAGCAGGTTGCAGCGCGGCTGAAGATAGAAGCAGAATTCGCCGCTGCGGATGGCTTCCTGCACCTTGTGCACGACGGCCTGACGGCTGTCGCTGTCGCCGGAGGCAGCCTCCGCAACGCCCTTGGGCAGACGGTCCAGCTTATCCAGAATCGCTTCAACGCTCCTCCTCTGGAAGAGCAGGTTCTGCTCCTGCGCAGATGGCATGATGTGCATATGGAAATCCATCAGGAAGAGATTCATCTCCCGCACAGCGGTATTCCATGTCAGCTTATAGATCAGATTGTAAAGAATAGAAAGAATGACGCCGGCAATTGAAGAATAAAACGCCAGCTCGATGCCTCCAAGGAGCGTCTCAACGCTGCTGAGCGCCGCATCGACGGAGCTGAAGCCAATATTGGAAATGCCCATGATCAGACCAAGGAACGTGCCCAGCAGGCCGATGCCGGTCAGCGTGCCGGGAATCTGCAGGCAGGCGCCCTGCCAGCAGTACAGCGAGAGCGTATCCTCGTTGATGACGCTGTCCACGTCGCTGATGATTTCGCCGCGGCTGTGCTGGCGGTTGGCCTTGTCCATGTATTCCTTAAAGAGCCTGCTCAGCTGTGGATAGCGGAACAGATCCGGGGACTGCTGCAGAACGAGCCAGGGATCATTGGAACTGGCGCCGGCGATACGGCGGATACTCTTGCGGGCAGCCTTGAAATTCTGATAGAAGTTTGTGCAGGGCAGAAGACCCATGACCATACCGAGCACGACGATGAGGCACATCACAGCCACAAACAGAAGGGATACGACGTCCGGCGACATCGCAATCATCAGTGCTCCGGTCAGAACAAGAACAAATGCAGAAGAGATGAATCCCTTATTCATACGTATCTTTGAACCCCCATACAATGATCGTTGCAATTATCAAGAAGATGAAGACGGCGCTCAGGAACCGGACAGTCTTAATACAGCCAGAACCGTCTTAAAGAGCAGCGTGATATCGTGCTGGATAGAACGCGTTCCGATATAAGCAATATCCATATCCAGCCACTGATCAAAGCAGATATCATCGCGCTTTGGCTGTACCTGCCAGATACAGGTCAGACCGGGTGTGACGCTCAGGCGCATTTCGGCATAGCGGCTGTACTGCTCTACTTCATGGGGAAGCGGCGGACGGGGACCGACCAGCGTCATGTCTCCCTTGAGCACATTGAAAAGCTGGGGCAGCTCGTCCAGACTGGTCTTTCGCAGGAAATGGCCGAATCGCGTAACGCGCGGATCGTTGGCAATTTTAAACACAGGACCGTCGCGCTCATTGAGCGCCTCCAGTTCCTTCCTGCGCGCTTCCGCATCTACATACATCGTACGGAATTTATACATGGTGAAGGGCTTTTTATGCCGGCCGATGCGCGTCTGACAGAAGATCGGGCTGCCCTTGGGATCGTCAATGAAAATGATCAGCGAAAGGAGAAGGAAAAGAGGAGAAAGCACGATAATTGCCATCAAAGAGACGGCGACATCCAGTGCGCGCTTTTGTTTCCAATAGGAGCGTCGGCTGCTGCCATAGGTGTTTTTCAAAAGGAAGCTGCGCTCGTCGTTGCTGGAGCATTCCAGCAGCGTCTGCAGATCAGCGGACGCCTTTTCCATACAGGCAAGCACGTCGGGATCAAACGTGCCGCACTTACCTTCAAGGATCATGTTCATCGCTTCTTCATGGGAACGAGCAACGCTGTAATTGTCGGCGGTCAGCGCGGCATATACCTCAGCCACGGAAACAATGCGCGCGCAAAGCGGAATCTCATCCCCACGAAGCCCATGCGGATAGCCGCTGCCATCGTGACGCTCATGATGATACAGGCAGATGTCGCGCAGAATACTGCGCTCATGATCTCTCAGACAGGAGATTTCCGCAACCTGATCGATGATCTTTGCTCCTGTTTCCACATGTGCCCGATAAGCCTGCTTTTCTTCTTCGGAAAGCGGGCCTTTCTTGCGCAAAAGACGGTCTGGAATGGCGATAAGGCCGATATCATGCAGGGAAGCGCCAATGCAAACCAGATCAAGATCCTCCTTGGGCAGAGGATGATCTGCAAACATGGCGTTATATCGCAGGCTCAGCAGCTTGGTGATATGCTTGACACAGTTGAAATGCTGCTGAGAGCTTTCAAAGTGATACTTCATCATAACCTGCGCGAAATCAACAATTTTCTCAAGATTTCTGCTGACTGACAGCGAGGGATGATGCCGAGTCATATTCATGCTCCTTTTTTCAGATGCGGATTACCGGTCTGTATGATACTTTGGTATATACATGTTGAGGATAAGAGCTAAGGAGTAAAACTACAGCATGCGAAGAAGATCAGCTGTTGCAAAATGCGCGAATCATGGAGAGCGTGACTTCTTTCTGCTGCGGCGTGAGCGACGGCCATTGATCAAAGATTTCCTTGAGATCGGCATTCAGGTCGAGCGTTTCCGTTTCGGAGAAAAACTCGGACATGGTCATGCCAAAGGCGCTGCAAATGGATTCCAACGTCGGAATCGATGGAATGGTACCCCGACGGTAAATGTTTGCGATTGTTTTATCGCTCAGTCCGCTTTCCTTGGCTAAACGGTACATGGTCCATCCACGTCTGTTAAGAAGATACTGAAGTCTCTCTAACACATCCATACTGTCATCTCCTTCATAATCTATATTTTACCGCCGTTCTCTTCGATAGGACACAGGAGAATTGTACCATAAATATCCTTATATTTTACGATATATATAGGATATTATAAGGAGAAATGAAGCGATACATATTCGTGAAATCATTCAAAATATCTAAATATCTTCAAAAATGCATGCGCAGATGCGTTATCACATCTATGCGTGCATGCTATACGCATACACTTGGCGCCTGTCGAAGCCTTTCAGTTTACCTACCAATAAGCTTATTCTGAACCTCCTAAATCGTAATAAGGTTTCAAGTCCTTTCACTGATTCGGAATTTCAGAAGATAAAAATCAATGATATCAACGAGATTTTTTCAAAAGTTTTTGTTTACTCCTCATTTCATGGCGTTTCAGAGAATACGGAAAATTACAGCATGATAAATGGCGCTATACATTTCCGCCGATTGATACACAGCGCTACGATGATATTCGCGCATATTATGGTAAGCGTCAAACCTACAAACGTCAACTAGAATAAAACATGGCGCGGAGTGCAACATTCTCCGCGCCAAACTTATTTTCACTTATTCATCTGGACATTCCACGGCAGCAGTAACTGCACATCCTGTTTCAGATCCATTGC
>JAFQOY010000079.1 GCA_017412025.1 Clostridia bacterium
ACGACAAACCAGCCCATGACGATGATGTACATGAAGCCGTAGCCGTAATCAGAATTGTAGCGTTCAAAGCCGTTGTGAAAGGTAAAGACGAGCTGATGAAAATCGTTGGTCATGACGACGGCAATCAGCGCAGATGCCGGGATGAACAGGAGCTTCATCCAGGAAGGAGAGTGATATCCTTCCGGCTTGCCGATGTGCGCGATGATGAACACACCCAGCAGCGGAACCAGCGTCATCGGGATATAGTAGCTGTACCAGCAATAGCGGCCGATCGCCTCGGTTACGATGACATAATCATACTTGATGATACGCACGATCTGCCAGAAGAGAAGTAGGCCGCCCACGCTCAGCAAGAGCCTTCGGATGGAACGGCTGAGAATCCGCCTGCGCAGCGACAGGCACCAGAAGACCGTCAGCGTGATGTGAATCACCCAGCGCAGCGTCATCATCGAGATGCCCAGCAGCGCGTTATCCGTCATATGATGAAAGATGTGTCGCATGCTGTAGGCAATCAGCAGCAGCACGCCGATCACTGATAAGTACAGAATAGAACGTTTTCTTGAAATGGCCATAGGGGTGTTCCTCTCGTATGGTTCCTGATGCTTCCATCATAGCGTACTTTATCCGTTCCGGCAACCGGTTCTGTATGGTATTTTACCAGCTATAAGGCTGTCCAACACCGTACTAAAGTACGGTATATGCGCGCTTGAAGCAGAAAAAACGGTACTTTCGTGTAGTACCGCAAACTTCCTTAAATTGCTAAAATAGCATAGAACGCATTTACGGAAGACAAAGCGGAAGGAGGATGGCAGATGATCGCTGTGCTGATTGCAGAGAACGATCCGATGGTAAGAGCGCTGATTGAGCGCTTCGTCAGCGAAAGCGGAAGCTATCAGGTTGCCGCGTCCATCTGCTGTCATCATCTTACGCCGGAACTGCTTAAGGAGCATCCGGCGCAGCTTGCGCTGATCAACACCGACGGGCTGGAAACCATCGGCTGGCTCAAGCAGGAGTATCCGAATGTGAAGCTCATCGCCATGACCGGGATGCCGGATCACAGCTGCATGACCGGCGCAAGGGAAAGCGGCGCGGACAGCTTCTGGTATCAGCAGCCGGATGCAGAGGCGCTGATGGGTCTCATGGACAGGACTATGGCAGGCGAATCTGTCTATCCGCAGCAGATGGTCGTGCGTCTTGGTCATGCGCTCAGCACGGACTTTACCGACCGCGAGCTGCAGGTGCTGCGCGAGGTGGTTTCCGGCAGCACGGATGCGGAGATTGCGGATAAGCTCGGTATCTCGCTGCGCACGGTGAAGGGTCACATCCAGAATCTGAGAGAAAAGAGCGGTTACAGGAATCGCACAGAATTGGCTGTGCATGCGCGCTCGAGCGGATTGATTATCCAATAATGGTTTGATGCGCCGTCCGAAGAACCGGGCGGCGTTTTTGTTAGAAAGCGAGGCGAAAACGATGGGCGATGGATTCAAGCGTTTTGTTGAGTTTGCGACGGATAGTCCATATGTGCCCTTGGGGGCGAAGTGCGACGTCTGCGGGAAGAAGCTGGGCTTTTTTGCCACGGGCTTCTGGAGCACGAATACGAAGCACGTAGAGGGCGGCAATCTCTGCAAAGCGTGTGATGAGCGCCTCCGAACGCTGATTCAGGACAAGAAGCGCTGGATGAGCAGGAGCATGCAGAAGAATTCTGCGCTGGCTGGCTATACGCTGGGCAACTGGCGCACGATGACTCTTCAGGAGGCAAAGCAGCTGCTTGAACTTAAGGAGCAGGCCGACCGGGGCGAACTGGATAAATATGGCGAAAGCGCCACCGCATATCTGATTGTGCAGGAAGCTTTTCAGATTGAGCCTACGGCGATTCAGGTGGGCGTCGTGCGGGCGAAGCAGCTCAAGCAGACGATGATCGTCTATGGCCGCGTGGAGCAGGGCGTCTTCGGAAAGGGCGATAGTGTGCGCATTGATAACGAGGGCAAGCTGCTTGACGCCCATGTGCTGGAGGCTTATGAGGACGACGGAGAAAACACCTTTGAGATCCATGTCCGCGCCCATATGGGCAGGCAGAAGCTTTCCAAGGGCCAGACCGGCTGGCTGCTGCTGGATCTTGAATGGGGCGTGTTCCCCGGAAACCGGGTTGTGAAATAAGATCAGGATAACGGAATAATTTATCATGCCGCCGGAGAATCGCCGGCGGTTTTCCTTTTTTGGCGCAGGATACTTTAAGACAATTGTTTGCAATATGTCACAACTGCATCAATTCTGAAACTTTCGCAATATGGAATTTGGTGAAAATATTAAGCGCAAGTTCATAGTTTGGGGCAAATTCGGCGGGCTTTCTCAATATTCCATGACAATCGTTTTAATTCGTCCAATCCTGCACGAAAGTACGTTGTCCCCAAAGGGCTTGTCGGTTAGGATATCCGCCACGAAAGAGCAGGGGGAATTGTTACGTTTTTTTCCTGCGGAAATAACGGTCTTCGCACCGATGACGATAGATGCTCTTTTGAGGCGTATTCCGTATAAAGAATTCCTTTGTTTGTGAAGGGATCTGGCTGTGACCAGGGGGATGAGGGTGGACAGTTTCAGATGGGATTCAAAACAAAAGGGAAAGAAGGATGATGGAACATGAAGAGATGGCTTGCGTTTTTGCTGATGGTGCTGATTCTGCTGCCTGCGTGTGCGCTGGCGGCTGATCCGCCGCTGCTTAAGATCACGTCCGGCGGCGCGCCGGTGAAGCCGTCAATGTACGGATACGAGCTGAAAGAT
>JAFQOY010000080.1 GCA_017412025.1 Clostridia bacterium
GGAGCGGCTGCAAGCCGCTTCCTATATCATTTTCTGGCCGTACGCGCAGCGTACAAGAAAATGATGTTTTATCCGCTGCAAGTATGCGTTAGCAGACTTGCAGCGACAGACCGTCAACAATACTTTGTTGACGGTCTGAGGGAGCCGTCCGGCTCCCTTCAGGTATTCTCCATTTACTGACCCATCAGCGTCATCACAGCGCCGAGCACATCCGGGCGCGCAACCAGCTTAAGGCCAAGCCCGATCGCCTGTTTTGTGATTTCCTCCGTGATCATGCTGATCTTTGCGTCGTCAAGCGCAGTCAGATCCACAGCCTGGCCGCCGACGAAGGGCATCTCCTCATATTCGCCCTTCTCGATACTCATGTCCGCAACCAGCGTCGCCACGCCGGTCACTTCCGCCATGGCGGTCGCGTAGGTGGCAAAGGTTTCCGGCGTAGCCGTCGTCACGCCGCTGAACACGACGCCCGCCGGCTTTCCGGCCGTTCCGTTGGTACGGCGCCTGAGCGTCAGATGGCCCTCGAAGTTCTCCGTCTCCGCGCCGCTCTCTTCCACGCCGACCTCGAAGCCGAGCTTCGCATCCACGTCAATGCCCGTAGAGGTTCCATTCCTCTGGTTGAGCACGTCAAGCGTGCCGTCAAGATAGCTCTCGCTGACGCCGTTTACGTCCTCGCCGTCGTGCACCTTCAGGTCGCCGATGATGCGGTGATCGCCATACACCTGCAGCTCGCCGCGCGCCGTGTGCGTCGCCTGCCAGTAGTCGTCCGTCTTCATCGAGTAGCTGAAGCTGCCCTCGTACGGCAGCACGTGCGAGAACTTCGGCACGTCCGCGTCAAAGCCGACCATGCTGCCGAAATCGTCATAGCTGACGACCATGCCGAGCTCAGCGTCAGTGGAATTCTCATAGACGCGGAAGCTCGACTTCTTCAGCTTCTTGAAGAAGTAGGCGACGTCGTCGTACGTGCACGGGGAGTCGTCTTTATTCTCGATGATATAGTAGCTCGTCGATACCCAGTCAAGCGCCGGATCGATGGTCTCTTCCGTGAGCAGGTTATCGATGAACACGCGCATCTGATAGCGAGTCACGCCCAGGGAAGCCAGCAGATCGGCGATCGCATCCTGGAAATCGCCCTCGTCGTCGCAGATCGTCGTGGCGATGTTCCACATAAGCGCGTTGAAGCTGGACGCATCGATCTTGCCGATCATGCGCTGCGCGACGGGATCGCGCTCCTCGGTCGCCTCCAGATACTCGTCGTCAAAGGTATACAGATCGCCTTCTTCCATCTGCACGTAGGAGACCCAGCCCAGCAGATGGTTGATCAGCAGCGCAATCAGGTCATTGCCCGTCACCTTCAGGCGCTCGGCAAGCGGCAGCTCGCGCACGGCGCCCTCTTCGTTGCTCATTTCATCATACTCGTTGCCCGCCAGGCTCTCCAGATTGAGCATGCCGTCGGTCACCGAGCCGGCCGGCAGCGCCAGAACAAGCGAACCCGTCAGGTTGGTCATGATCTGGACAGAGCCGTCCTCCATCACCAGCGCGCTGAGGTCAAACAGCTCCGTACCGGCAAGGGAAAGCGCCGAATGGATGTGAACCGTTCCGAAATCATCATAAACAGACATCTGCACTTCACACCGGTCAATCAGATTGGCGATGGCCGCAAGCTTTTCATTGTCAATTTCCTGCGCCAGTTCCAGGCCAAGGGCTGCGTTGAGATTGATCTGACTGCCGTATGCATAGCTGTCGGCAATCACCGACGTCGTCAGCTCGCCGGCATAGTAGCTGCTCACCGCCTCCTCGGCGAAGGACGCGGCCGGAGCAAGCAGCAGCGCTGCGCTCAGCACAAGGGAAAGAATGCGCTTTTTCAGGCTCATGTCGTACCTCCTGTCGTGTTTTCCACGTCGTATTTCTCTTCTAAGTCTTTTACAGGCTCTTCCGGATATTTTCCAGCGTCTTTTCATCAAGCGTCTGATAGACGCTGAACGCCAGCTCCCGCACAGCGTCTTTAAGCGCCTCGTCAAGCGTCTTTCCTTCGCCGGCCGGCTCAGCGCTCTGCGGCAGCGCAGGCGCATCTTGCGCGCCGATGTTCATCGCGATATCCATTCTGGCTGTCAGGAAAGCGTTTTCATCCATCACCGCTTCCAGCGTGATCGCATCCGAAACGGCGAAAACCTCATCGCCCGCCTCGTGCGTCGTCATGCGGATGACGTTTTTCAGCTTGATTTCCGCCTGATTGAGGCGCTGCATGCGCCTGCCGGGCGTATTGTCCTTGTGCGTAAGCGTCGCCGTAACGGTCACCTTTTCGTCAAGCGCTTCGCCGTCCGCCGTCCAGGCGTTGGTCATGTTCACCGTCAGGCGGCTCGAGATCGCGCTTCCGTTCACCTTGCCTGCAAACTTGAGCTGCGTACGTACGCTCGCCTCGCCCGATTTGTTCCTGCTCTTCACGGTGTTTTCCCTCAGCGCACTGTAGGAAATCTCCATGAAGTTCTTTTCATCCTGCGTGACTTTCAGTTCGAAGGTATCCTTTGGCGCGCGGCCTGCAGGCTGCCGCATATAGCCCGTCACGGCATACGGCGTTTCACCCTCCCGTGCAATCGCGCCGGTGAGGAAGCTGACGCGTGTGAGCCTCTCCCCGTCGTCGGACATCGTACGCTCAAAGGAAAACGGCTCTGCCACCGCAAATCCAAAGGCCAGCGCGTCGCCTGCGCGCAGCCCCTCAAGCCATGCAGCCACGGCTTCCAGCGGCGCGCGTTCCAGAACGGCGACGCCCTGCAGCCGCTCAAGCGCCTCTTCCGCCTCCGTGCCACTGGGCGCCGACAGGCCGTTCAGCCTCTCCAGGCTTCCCTCTTCCTTGGCGCGTGCATAGCGTATCCCATTGATTACGGCTTCCTCCGCAGTCATCGCGTAGTCGCCCAGCACGTTTTCCCCGCGCACAATGGTCAGCCGGTCTGCGGTTTCATCGCCTGCATAGCGGAAAACCGTCCCCTCCAGCATCCGCGCCAGAACGGACAGATCCCGTGCGTAATACGCGTCGCTGATGGAGATCTGCGCCTCAGCGGTCACAGCGGGATTCTCCCTCATCTTCTCCGCCAGACGCACAAGCCCGGGAGAAAAGAGGCTGTTGTCCGGCAGCGTCTGAGCCGAGGCCATCGCCCCGGCAAGCATCAGCGCCCACAGCAGCGCCGCCGCAATCCATTTATTTTTCATCCCTGTCCTCCTCCGGCCGTACACAGAATTAACGATTCTGCGCCCGTTTTTCTTCCCGACGTTTATTCGTCCCGTTCGGCAGGCTCGTCCTCCCAGACGGCGACCTCCGGCAGCACGTTTTCATCCAGCGTGATCGTGCCCGCGTCAAGGTCGACCTCCTTCACCACACGGCGAAGCGCGGGGATCATCATGTCGCCCCTCGGCGTATCAAACGCATAGACGTCGCACACCGCATTGGGCGTAAGCACATCGCGCAGCGTGCCGATGATATTGCCCTGCGTATCAACCGCCGTCAGGCCAATCAGATCGCAGACAAAGTTTTCGTCCTCGTCAAGCTCAATGGCGTGCTCGCGGTCGACAAAAACCTTTACGCCGCGCATCAATTCCGCCTCGTTTCGGTCGTCAACGCCCTCCAGCTTGAGGAAGGCAAAGCCGTCGTACGTGCGGCCCTTAAGCACCTTCGTCTTCACATATTCGCCCCTGCGCAGCAGAAATACATATTCAAGGCGCGCATAGCGGGTCAGATCGCTGGTCATCGCCTTGAGCTTCACTTCGCCGCGGATCCCCTGCGGCTTGACGATCTCGCCAATCTGCAGATATTCAGTCTGCATCGTTCACCCTCATTTCACAATTTCACCCTATACACATGATGCCGCGCATTGCTGCGCGGCATCGAATGCGTTTTTTCGGGCAGGAACTCCCCGCCGTGCCCCGAAGGGCAGGCACATGCCTGCGCGGAAATTACATGATCTCCACGAACACGGGCTTCTCATTGCGGGCGGTCGCTGCCTTGACAACGGAACGGATGGACTTGGCGATGCGGCCCTGTTTGCCGATCACCTTGCCCATATCATCCGCTCCGACGCTCAGCTCGATGATGACAGACTCCGGACCTTCAATGGTCTTCACCTGCACCTGATCGGGATGATCCACGAGCGTCGCGGCGATATAGCGAACCAGTTCTTCCATTGCTCAGCCCTCAGCCGTGTTGCGGCAATCAGGCGATAGCGCCGGTCTTCTTGAGCAGCGCGCGAACGGTATCGGTCGGCTGGGCGCCGTTCTTGAGCCAGGTCTGCGCCTTCTCGACGTCGATCTTCAGCTCAACCGGATTGGAAACCGGGTTGTAGTAGCCGATCTCATCCACGAAACGGCCGTCACGGGTGGCGCGCTCGTCGGCGACGACGACACGGTAGAACGGCTTCTTCTTCATGCCCATTCTCTTCAGACGAATCTTAACCATAATTGTATCCTCCTCAAATCAACAGTTGATTGAATATATGACCTCAATCCTTTGGATTGTCGGTATCCTGATTACGGGGCTCTTACCGCATCGGGAAGCGGAAACGGCCCTTTTTGCCGCGCATCTGGTTCATCATCATCTTCATCTGCTTCTTCGATTCCTCGAACTGGCGGATGAGCTGGTTGACGTCCTGCACGGTGGTGCCGCTGCCCGCGGCAATGCGGCGGCGGCGGCTGGCGTTGAGCACCTCCGGATGACGGCGCTCCTTCGGGGTCATCGAGCGGATGATCGCCTCCGGCTTCTTCATCGCGTCGTCCGGAATGTCGATATCGCCGATGCTGCTCATGCCCGGCAGCATCTTGAGCAGTCCGGAGAGCGGTCCCATCTTCTTGATCTGCTGCATCTGCGTCAGGAAGTCGTCGAGCGTAAAGTCGGCGTTCTTCATGCGCTTGGCCAGATCGGCGGTCTGCTCCGTGTCGATGTCGGCCAGATTTTCCTGCGCTTTCTCGATGAAGGTGAGCATGTCGCCCATGCCCAGAATGCGGGAAGCCATGCGCTCCGGATGGAACGGCTCGATATCGGTGAGCTTCTCGCCCGTACCGGCAAACTTGATCGGCTTGCCCGTCACCGCGCGCACGGACAGCGCCGCGCCGCCGCGGGTATCGCCGTCGAGCTTGGTGAGGATCACGCCGGAGATTTCCAGCTTCTCGTTAAAGGTATTGGCGACGTTGACCGCATCCTGACCGGTCATCGCGTCGATGGTCAGCAGGATCTCGCTGGGGGACACGGCCTCGCGCACGCGGGCCAGCTCGTCCATGAGCGCCTCGTCCACATGCAGGCGACCGGCGGTATCCAGAATCACGACGTCGTGCTGACGGCTGCGTGCAAACTCGACGGCTTCCTTCGCCGTCGCCACCGGATCCTGCGTGCCGCGCTCAAACACCGGCACGCCGACCTGGCCGCCCACGACCTGCAGCTGCTTGATGGCGGCCGGACGATAGATATCGCAGGCGACCAGCAGCGGCTTCTTGCCATCCTTCTTGAGCCATGCAGCGAGCTTGGCGGACATCGTCGTCTTACCAGCGCCCTGAAGACCGCAGAGCATGAACACCGAAACCGGAGAAGAGCTGTACTGCAGGCGCGCGTTCGTGCCGCCCATCAGCTGCGTGAGCTCTTCGTTGACGATCTTGATGATCTGCTGCTGCGCGTTCAGGCTTTCCATCATTTCCTGACCGACACAGCGCTCCGTCGCTTTCTTGACAAAGTCCTTGACGACCTTGTAGTTGACGTCCGCCTCGAGCAGCGCCATGCGCACCTCGCGCATCACAAGCTTGACGTCTTCCTCCGTCAGCTTGCCCTTGCCCTTCATCTTGCCAAAGGCCTGCTGCAGTCTTTGCGTCAATCCTTCAAAGGCCATCTTACTCCTCCTCTTGTGAAAGCAGCCGCTCAAGGATATCTCTTGCGCGCTGCGCTTCCTCTCCGGATGCATCCCGGAGGGCGTCAAGCCCTTCTCTGAGGCCTTCGGTCAGCCGGCGATACCTCGCCAGCAAACCCAGCTGCGCCTCATAGCTCTCCAACTGGCGCGCGCCGCGGCGCACCGCGTCGTATACGCCCTGGCGGGAGATGCCTTCCCTTGCGGCAATCTCCGAGAGGGAAAAGTCCTCCTCGCAGTACAGCGCAAGCAGCTTCTGCTGCCTGTCCGTAAGCAGCGGACCGTAGAACGCGAACAGCCAACCGGTTTCAAATCGATCGTCCATCGCGTCTCCTCCTCGCCGCGTAAAGTGAAAACACTTGACAGCCTGATGATTATACAACGAATCACCCTGACTGTCAAGCGTTTTTGCTTGACAAAGAAATATTCTTTTGCAGTTCTCCGCACTTTCGCCGCAGCATGGATCAGGCGCGGCGCATGACTGCAAGCGTCGCTTCGATTTCCCTTTCAACTGCGCCGCGCTCAAGCATATCAAAGCGGACGATTTCTCCCGGCACGCCCTCCTGTCCCCTGCGGCAGAGCCATACCGTGTCGTGCCACTGGTCAAATTTCCATCCCGTATGCCTGTGATGACCGCAGCGCACAAAGCCCATCTTTTCATGCATCGCAATGCTGCCCGCGTTGGAGCCCGTGATCACCGCGTAGAAATTGACATACCCCTGCATCTCAAGCAGGCGCATCAGCAGCGCGTAGAGCGGCCTGCCCAGCCCTCTGCCGCGCACGTCTTCCTTCATATAAACAGAGAGCTCTGCGTTCCACGCAAAAGCCGCGCGCTCCGCCTGCCTGTGCGCATAGGCGTAGCCGATGATCTCCCCGTCCTCTTCAAGCACCAGATACGGGAACGGCCCGGCGATTTCCGCCACGCGCCTTTCAAAGCTGCGCGCGTCCGGCACGTCCGTCTCAAATGTAATCGCCGTGTTCTCAATATACGGCGCATAAACGCGGAGGATCGCCTGCGCGTCGCGCGCGGCGTCCGCCTGGCGGATCGAAAGCTTACCCATGCTGTTGTCCCTTTCCCACGATCACGATGCTCGCGCACACCAGCGCCAGCGCCGCGCCGCACTGCAGATAGGCCACCTGCGTGGAGGGATCAAACAGGAGCGAAAGGAACACGCCGAAGATCGGCTGCAGGAACATGAACGGCGCGATGCGCGAGACAGGATTATACTTGAGCAGCACCGACCAGAGCGTATACGCCACGGCGGAAACGCCCGCCAGATACAAGAGCACGCAGAGCGCAGGCACGCCCGTCACATGCAGCCTGCCGCCAAGAGCAAAGCCGATCGCCGCCATCACCGCGCCGCCGATCATAAACTGCCAGCCGCTGAGCGCGACGGGATCCTCCCGCTGGCCAAAGATCTTGATCGTGCCCGCGCTGCAGGCAGAGACGATCATCGACAGGAGCAGAAAACCCTCGCCCGTCAGGCGCATGCTGCCGCCCATCGCGCCGCCCAGGTTCATCACCACCACGCCGGCAACGCCTGCCGCGCCGCCGATCCACTTGAGGCGGTTCATCCTCTCCGTCCGGAAGATATAGCAGGCGATCAGGATCGCGACAAAGGCGTTGAGCCCCTGAATGATCGCGCCCTTGACGCCCGTGGTGCGCGCCACGCCGATGTAAAAGAGCACGTACTGGATCACCGTCTGCATCAGCGCAAGCGTAAGCACCATATGTACGTTCTGTCGCTTCGGGCGCACAAAGCGCCGTCCGATCAGGCTGGTCAGCGCAATGGTGAGCACGCCGGAGATGAAGAAGCGGCAGCCTGCGAACAGGATCTGCGTCGCCGTCTCGCCGGCCGGAATCTCAAAGAGACGGTATCCAAGGTTAATAAAGGGAATGGCGCTGCCCCAGAGCGCGTTGCAGAGAATCGCCAGCAGCGTGACGGTAAGCGGACGCGCAAGCGCATGCTGTTTGTTTTCCATGATGATCGTTTCCTCTTCAGAATTCTCTTTTGAAATCTTGTTAATAACATCCGTGGTCTGCATGAAGACCACGGACAGTATAGCACGTTTTAAGGAAAAAGCAAGAGCAAACGACGCAGCCAAAACGCAAGGAGCGGGCTGCCAAAGCAGCCCGCCCGAAAGCAGTATCTTACTTGCCGGCAACCGCGTTCTCGGCAGCGATGCGGCCATAGTAGACCGCAGAGCCGATCGCCATGCCGCAGCACGGATACTCCGCGTCAAACAGACCGGTGAACGCCACCTCGCCCGCAGCGTAGAGACCCGGGATCGGCTGGTTGTTGGTATCCAGCACGTGCGCGCCGGTGTCGATCTCAAGGCCGCCGAAGGTCACGGAGGTGCCCGGGGTCATGCGGAAAGCATAGTACTCGTCGCCCTCCACCGGGATCATGTACTGCGCGGGCTTGCCGAAGTCCTCGTCAACGCCCTTGGCGCACAGCTCGTTGTAGCGGCTAACGGTCGCGGTGAGCGCCTGCGCATCCACACCGATCATGCCGGCGAGCTCTTCGATGGTCGCCGCATGCGGCACATGCTCCATCGTCACGCCCCACTGGATCATCGGGTACGGCTCGACGGCGTAGCCGCCCTTCTTCGCCGCAATGTAGAAGCCGCAGGTGCTGTCGGCGTCCGCCAGCGCCTGAGCGACGTGGGACTGATAGGTATACTCATCCACCACGCGCAGGCCGTCCTCGGAGACGATCAGGCCGGACTCCTCGTTGATGCCGCAGTAGCAGTCATAGCTGACGTAGACCAGCTGCAGGCCCGGGGCGTCAAAGTTCTTCGCGCCCACGGCCACAGCCATGGTCAGGCCGTCGCCGGTGTTGGTCATCGGCACGGAGCCGTACGGGCTGTAGGGCAGGAAGTCGGAATACTTGGCGAGCATCTCCGGGTTCTGCGCATAGCCGCCGGTGGCGAGGATAACCGCCTTGGCGTTGACGGTCACCTTCTTGCCGTCCTTCATGGTGCCCTTCACGCCCACAACAGCGCCGGACCCATCGGTGATGAGCTCCTCGGCGCGGCAGTTATAGAGCACCTTGCCGCCCTTTTCCTCGTAGA
>JAFQOY010000081.1 GCA_017412025.1 Clostridia bacterium
ACGCATACTTGCAGCGGATAAAACATCATTTTCTTGTACGCTGCGCGTACGGCCAGAAAATGATATAGGAAGCGGCTTGCAGCCGCTCCTCGCACCGCGCATGTCGCTGCTGCGGATTTCATATGAAGGGGCTGCAGCCCTTCATGCATCCCCAAAGTTTAAAACAGACTTTATTGATAATCTGAAGCGCCCTTGACAGGCGCTTTTCTCATTCTCAGCCGTTGCCGAAATCAAAGCTTTTGATCTCCATGCCGTCAACCCAGAAATTGATCCACGCATGGATGTCCGGCCCTTCCATATCCCACGACTTATAGAACGTGATCTCATACATCATCTTCGTATCAAACGCAGGATAATAGTGAACCGCAACAGCCGCGCGGCAGGCGTCAAGCGTCCCGCGCGTCACGCCTTCAGTATTCAGGCCCATGCCGCTTTTTCCATGCTCGAGCACCATCGTTTTCGCATGCTCAATCGCCGCTTCAAAGGACAGTTCTCCTTCCATCGGGCGGGTAAACGTATAGGACATCGGATCAGACTGAAGGAGTTCATACGCCTCCTGCTCCATACGCACAAACGCGGAATCGTAACCCATCCGATCCAGATTCACATGCAGCCAACGATCGCTCACGCCCAGCACCGCCGCGCTGCTCAGCTCAATCACCTCTCCAATGCGCTCGGCTTCTTCGTCGCACGCGCTGTATGTCTTCACCATGTGCTCTGCATACATGCGCACCATCATCGGCATCTCGCGCCGGATGCTCTCCTCGCCGCCCGCAAGCAGACCAACGGGCATATATCCGCTGATGCAGCCGTTTTCCGCGCCGACGGTCACGGCGGCATACCCGTCCTGCACGTCCGTCACCTCCACCCGGACGCCCGGATAGTAATCAAGCAGCGTATTTGCCTGAACAGAAGGCGCGTCAAGCAGCTGCGCATACCCAATCGTCACAGCCGTGCCCGCAGCAAGCGCGGGCTTTTCATCGTCTGCAAGCGCCTGCAGGCTCATCAGGCACAGCAGCGCGGCAAGCATGGCAGCCATCATATGTCTTTTCATCCAAAAATCCCTCCTTGCATGTTCTGTCTACAAGACGTATGCGGGGAGGGAAATATTTCATTCATGCGGTATTTTTTATTTTACAGCTGCGCGAACACATCGCCCAGCTTTTCATGCAGCACCAGCTGAGCGATATCGTCCCTGGGCGTCGCCGTCCTGTTGATGAGCACGAGGCGATTGCCCGGATACTCGTCAAGGAACGCCGCGGCGGGATACACCGTCAGCGACGTGCCTGCGACGATGACCATATCCGCCATGCGCAGGCTGTCAAGCGCGCCCTGTATCGTCGCGCCGTCCAGCGCCTCCTCGTAGAGCACCACGTCCGGCTTCACCCTGCCGCCGCAGGAAAGGCAGGAAGGAACCTTCTCAAGCTCCATGAACTGCGCGAGATCGTATACCCTGCCGCATTTGCGGCAGATATTGCGGTGCACGCTGCCGTGCAGCTCATACACATTCCTGCTGCCTGCCAACTGGTGCAGACCGTCGATGTTCTGCGTGATAACGGCAAGCAGCCTGCCCTCCCTCTCCCATTTCGCCAGCGTCCTGTGCGCAATGTTGGGGCGGGCGTTCGGGTAGAGCATGCGTTCCCGGTAAAAGCGAAAGAATACCTCCGGCTTTCGCATATAGTAGGAATGGGAGATGATCGTCTCCGGCGGATCCTGAAAGTGCTGGTGATACAGCCCGTCCACGCCGCGGAAATCGGGGATGCCCGATTCCGTGCTCACGCCTGCGCCGCCGAAGAACACAATGCGCCTTGACTGTGCGATCCACTGCTTCAGGGTTTCGATTTTCTGCTGATCCATCGCATATACCCCCTTCTTTTGCTCATCCGGTCTGTCCTTCTGCCTTCGGCCTTTTTCTTTCGCTGCTTATACGAGCATTCTGCCGGAGCGGATGGGCGTATCCAGCCGGCTTTCTGCCATACGGGAAAGCGCTGCAAAAAGCTCGTCCGTGCACTGCGCATCACTGTCAAGCGACGCAAGACCGCGCTTCATGATATCCTGCAGATACAGCACATCCTTCTCCCGCAGGCGGCATCTTTCTCCCGCGCTGCAGCCCGGGCAGAGCACGCCGCCCGCCTCCGCGCCAAAGGCTGCAATCAGCGTTTCCTCCTGCGCCTTCCCCTGCAGGATGGGCGTTCCGCATTTCGCGCAGCGGCCCACCTGCGGCCGGAAGCCCAGCAGCGACATCATCCCCATCACAAACACCGCCGTCACCCGCCGCGCCTGCGCGTCTCCATAGCACAGATGCGCCAGGCTCCTGAGCAGCAGCAGAAACAGCCGTTCATTTTCCTGGTTCGGCTGGATCGCCGCCGCGCACAGCTCCAGGCAGTACATGCCGTGGGAAATCTTTTCATAGTCGCTGCGCAGCGCGTAATACGTCTCGCCGACCGTGCAGGAAACGACCGTCACATGCTCGCGTGACTGGTAGAGCACGTATTCTCCGCTGCAGAACAGCTCGCTCGCCGCCATCAGCGGGCTTTTCTGTCTGCGGCAGCCGCGGCAAAGCGCGTCGATGCGCCCCAGCGTCGGGGAAAAGAGCGTGATCATCCGGTCGTTTTCCCTGTAGTCCGCCCGGCGCACCACAATGGCGTTCGTCGTGATCTGCGCCAAATCCGCGTCCCTCCCTTCTGATGATCACCGCTGTATGTCACGCGTTGCTCCCGTCTGTGTCCTCAGCCGAAGGCCAGCGCAGCACGCGCGGAATAAACCGTGCCGCAAAGCGCCCCTTTCCCTTTTCCTTCACGTAAAAGTAGCCGATGACGGAAAACACAACCGCGCCGATAAAATTGACGATCAGATCCTTCATCGTGTCGTTCAGACCAACGTCCAGATAGCCGCCAAGGCCAAGCGATTGCTGCGTGCCGTCGCCATGCACGACGATCACATCCGCGATATCCCGGACCGCCACCACCCTGTTCAGGCGGGTGGGATCCAGTTCCACCGTGCGCACGGCCTGAATCACCGTGTCCTTCTGCATATCCAGCCCCAGAAGCGTATCGCCCGCATATTCAAAAAACTCCCACAGGACGCCGACCGTCATGGAAAAGCAGAACGCGACGATCGCCAGATACACGGGCGAAAGCTTAAAGGAAAACCGGTCGCTCCGGTTGAGCATATCCACCAGCGCGAAGCCAACCGCCGCGCACAAAAAGCCGTTGAGCGTATGGAGCACGGTATCCCAGTGCGGCACGCGGACATAGAAGCTGTTGAGTTCGCCCAGGATTTCAGCGGCGAAGATGAACAGCAGAATGATGATCTCAAGCGTCGTCGGCAGCTCGATGTGCAGCCGGCGCGTCAGGATGCTGGGCAACACCAGCAGCACGAGCGTCAGTCCGCAGAGGAAAACCGACTCAAAATGCCCCCTCAAAAAGGCGCGGACGAGCGAAAAGATCACCAGCGCGCGCAGGACAAGATACACCGCCAGCGTCGCTTTGCTCGTGTAAAACGGCTCTCTGGCGCGCTTATTCTTATTTTCTCCGCATCTTTTCAAGGCGTTTCACCGTTCCCTTCCTGCCGTAAGGCTTGCCTTTTCAGCCTGCTCTCTATCCGTTATTGTAACAAAAAAAAGCCGGAGAATCAACGCTCGCGCGCCGATCTCCGACTGACCGTATCAGATCAGGTGCTTATTCCTCTTCGTCCTCATCTTCATCCTCGTCCGCATCCTCGCTTGCCGCGCGCTTTTCTCTGCGCTTTGCCACGACGCTGGAAATGAGAATGCTCAGCTCGTAAAGCGCCAGCATCGGCACAGCGATCATGAACTGCGAGACGACGTCCGGCGGCGTGATGATCGCGGCGAGAGCAAAGATGATCGGGATCGCATAGCAGCGCACCTTGCGCAGCACCTGCGGCGTGAGCACGCCCAGGTTGGTGAGCACGAAGGCGAGCATCGGCTCCTCAAACACGAGGCCGAATGTCAGCAGCATGCCGATCATGAAGTCGAGATAGCTGGCGACGGAAATCGCCGAGTTGATGAAATCCGACCGGCTGTAATTGACCAGGAACTGGATCATGAACGGCAGCGCCACCATATAGGCAAACACCGCGCCCATGGCGAAAAAGCCGAGACCACCCACAAGCGCGGGCGCAATCGCGCGCTTTTCGCGTCTGGTCAGCGCCGGGGCGACGAACGCCCAGATCTGGTAGATGATCAGGGGCGAAACGATCACCAGCGCGAGAATCATGGAGAGCTTGAAGTACGAGGTCAGCAGCTCCGAAGGAGAGAGATACACGTACTGAAAGCCTCCGGCAAGGCCCATCTCCAGCAGCCGGTTCGCCAGCGGCTTGATAAAGGCAAAGCACGCAAAGAAAGCGACGATGAACACCACAAAGCAAATCGCAATGCGGTTGCGGATTTCCTTAAGATGGCCCACCAGGGACATATTGCCCTGATCCTGCGCCGTGTTCGTGCTGCTCATGCGCGCCTCCCCGTCCTCTTCCTGTCCGTCATGGCTCAGGCTTCTTCTTCCTCTTCAACAACCTTGGTCTTTTTCTTCTTCACGACGACGACTTCCTCTTCCTCATCGTCGGCGGCGTCCTCCTGCAGGCCCTTCTTGAAGCTGCCCAGGGTCTTGCCCATGGAGCGGCCGAGCTTGGGCAGCGCCTTCGGTCCAAAGATCACCAGCACAATGGCCAGCACGATAAGCAGTTCCGTCGTTCCGATCTTACCCATAAATACGTCCTCCTTTTATTCTGCGGCAGCCTCGCGCTGCGCGTCAGCTTCGTTCCTGTTCTGCGGCGGCTTTGCCGCTTACTCTGCCGCCGAGGGTTCGGCGGCCTCTTCCTGTGCGTCGGATCCGGGCTCTGCCGTCTCCTCCGCTGCTTCCGCAGCGATCTCAACGGCGGCGTCGGCCTCCTTCGCCGCCTCAGCCACGGCCTTGTCGATCTCCACCGTCTCGGCCTTGACAGCCTTCTCCGTCTCCTTCACGCTCTCATCCAGCGCGTCTCCGGCCTCCTTGAAGGCGTCCTTCATCATCTTCTGCGCGCCGGCGAGCTCGTCGGTCACTTCCTTGAATTCCTCGCTGACCTCGCGCAGCTCGCTCGTCGCCTCGCCCATGGACTTCTTAAACGCCCTGAGCGAACGGCCCAGCGTCCTGGCCACCTTGGGCAGGCGCTCCGGGCCAATGGCAAACAATGCGACGATGACGATGACCAGGAGTTCCATTCCTCCGATTTTTGCCATATGCATCTCCTCTCGTCCATCCGTACGATGTTGTAATTTTTTACAATCGAATTCAACTCTTTACAGGGGATTATACCATATAAAACGTCGCATGGCAACCCATACGGCAAAATCACATTGTAATATTTTACAGAATTCGTCACAGGCCATAGCGGCGCATATCCGGCAGCGCCAGCATCTTATAGGTGCACATCATCAAAAAGCGCCGCTTTTCTCCCGAGGGCTTTCCGATCAGTGCGTCGATCTTGCGCATGTGGTATTCCATCGTGTTGCGGTGCAGCCCCAGCTGCTGGGCGGCGCGCTTCATATCCCTGAAGTTGAGCAGATACGCATACAGCGACCGCGACAGCGCAGACCGCTTCTGCGCGTCCTCGTCCATCACGCGGATGACGTCCTCGCACAGGTACGGCGCAAGGGACACGCTGCCTTCCAGCGCCATGAAAAAGAGCGTTGAGGCCATATCCTGCGCGCGCATGCACATCTGGTCCGCAGCGCACAGCGCCATGCGGCAAAGCCGCGCGCGATGCCCGATGCGCGGCGCGTCAAACGCCTGCGTCGTCACGACGGGGCAGCCCTTCTGCCTGCACTGCGGCGCGGCGGCGGCCTCAAACATGTCAAACGCGTCCGGCTCCGTGACCATCAGGATCACATCGTCGTCAAACGCGCAGGCGCTGTTTTCGGGCGCAAGCGCGCGCAGCAGGCGCAGCAGCTTGATCCTGTCCTCATCCATAATGCCGGCGACGCCCGCGCAGAACATCCGGCAGGCAAAGCCGGAAGCAGGCGCGCAGCCATCCTCCCCGATCCGCTGCACATGCGCAAAGAGCGCCGCCTCCGCCGTCCGCGCGTCAAAGGGTCCTTCCATTTCCGCCCCCCTCTCCGCCTGCGGCAGGTTATCCGCCAGCCAGAAGGAAAACAGCAGTTCAAAACAGGTATTCACATTTTCCAGATCGACCGAGAAGATCTCCTGCACGCGCTTCATCCGGTATGCCAGCGTATTGCGGTGCACGCCCAGCGCCTGCGCCGCCAGCCGCAGATCCAGCCCGCAGCTCAGATAGGCCTGCAGGCTCGGGGCATACTGCGTGCCCGTCTCCTCATCGACGCGGCGCATGCGCGCAATCGCGCCGTCACAGAAATCCTCCGCCGCATATCCTTCGCGCGCCAGCACATCCTGCGCGGCCAGCAGCAGCGCGGCCTCGCCGAACTCATCCATCGGATACAGCGCGCGCCCCGGCGCAAGGCGCAGGCCGGTTTCAAGCGCGATAAGCGCCTTGCGCATGCAGCCATGCGCGGATGCAGCCAGCGCAAACGGGCCGCTGAGCCCGGCGCACAGGCCATGCCCGGCAAGATGCTCCTCCAGCCTGCCCAGGAAATCCGCTTCTTCCTGCACATCCAGCAGCAGCGCGGTCATCTCCCCCTGATGATAAATGTGAAACGCATGCAGCGGCTCAAGCGCTTCCATCGCCGTATCCGGCAGATTCTGCATCACAAGGCAGCACAGCGGCCGCTCTTCCCGGTTTTCAAGCAGAACAAAATCGGGATGCTCCGCGACGTTCCTGCATGCTGTGCTTTTCATCCGGCACCCCTCCTTTCCGCTTGTCATGGGATTATCATACCATCGTCAGGTTTGCGCTGTCAATGCGCATGCCGTATGTCGCCTCCGCGGTCAGGGTATCGTCCCTTTCAGGATTTCATTAAATTGTTTCTGTAATTTTGAATTTTAATCTTGCTTTTTTTCCTTCTCCATGCTATAATGTGTAACGTTCTGAAACAAGTTCATATCTCGGGGCATTAGCACAGTTGGTAGCGCGCTACATTCGCATTGTAGAGGTCACCGGTTCGAATCCGGTATGCTCCACTGATCAAGACCTTCTCAGCGGAGAAGGTCTTTTGCATTTATGTACAAAATGAAACGTAAAAAGCATTCTGATTGCACAAAACGATAATCAGAATAAGAAAATGAATAAAGCCACTTGGAGTATTAGCACAGTAGGTAGCGGCGCATTCGCATTGCTCGGTGCATGGTGAGCCAAAGCGGAGAATTCAGCAATGGATTCTCTGCTTTTTTATCCTATGTATGATTGATGATGGGTTTTATTCGTGCTATCATGTACTCGACAAACTTGAATTTGGGGGTGAGAATAAATGCACGAAGACCTCATTGCTAATTTGACATCGAAAGATGATAAATACGCTTGTGCTATTGCCGATAGAATCATATCTGAGAGTCAAGATACCGATGAATGGTATGGATACTTTGATACCTTTGCTTCACTGCTTAATCATCCTAAATCGTTGGTAAGAAATCGTGCATTACATATTCTTGCCGCCAATGCTCAGTGGGATGATAATAACCGCTTTGATACTATTCTATCAGAGTATCTTTCACATATTAC
>JAFQOY010000012.1 GCA_017412025.1 Clostridia bacterium
CTCGCTCGTGCGCATCCGCCTGCACACGGGGCGCAGCCATCAGATCCGCGTGCAGTTTGCCAGCAGAAAGCATCCGCTGGTGGGCGACCATAAATACGGATCCCGGGATGAGGCGGCGGCGCCGATGCTCTTTTCCTGCTGCATCACGTTCCCGTGGAAGGAACGGACGATGCGCTTTGAAAAGCTGCCGGCCTGGGCGCAGGAGGCGGACGGACAATGATGACGCCTGAAGAGAGAAAAGCGGCGGCAGACCGCGTTCTGCGCGATAAGGGTCTGCTTGAACGCCTTGCGGAAATCGGCGCGCCGCATGTCATCGGCAGTCATCGCATGGATATGATGGCGTGGAATGATCTGGATATCGACGTAGAGAATGCGGATATGTCTAAAGAGAAGCTCTACGATCTGACGGCATATATCCTCAAGACCTATTCGCCTCCCTGGTACGAGGCGAAAGAAGAGGTCAATGACGAGGGGAAGACCGTCTGGTTTCATGGCTTTCATGCGGTGATCGACGGTCAGCTGTGGAATTTTGATATCTGGTTCTTTGATCCGGAGACGATCAGAAAAGCGGAGGCTTATTGCGACAGCATGGCAGAAATGAGCCGGAGCCAGCCGGGAAGCAGGGAAGCCATCCTGACAATCAAGCGGGAACTCATTGAGCGGAAGCTTTACGGGTTTGAACAGTATGCGAGCATGGACGTCTACCGCGCAGTGCTTCATCAGGGCATACGCAGCACGGAGGAGCTGCTTGCGCGGTACGTCAGGCAGGAAAACAGAATATAAATGTGGAGAATAAACGATATGGATAAATGGAGCGCAGTGGCTCAGGTTGTCGCGCCGATTTTTGCGGCGGTTGTGATTGGCATATGGGCCAGACGCAAAAGCATGCTGTCCCAGAGGGAAGTCAAGGGCATGCAGCAGTACGTGATGAAATTCTGCCTGCCGTGCGTGCTGTTTAATTCCTGCCTGGGCGCGACGATGAACGCGGAAGCCATTGCCAGCTTTGCGATGGTCTTTCCGACCATCATGCTGACGGCGCTCTTTGCGTTTTTCGTGCTCAGGAAAAAGCTGCCCTATCACAATCTGCCGATGCTCTTCGCCGCACAGGAGAGCGGCATGCTCGGTATTCCGCTGTATCTGACGCTCTTTGGCGCGGAGCACGTATTCAAGATGGGCGTGCTGGATCTGGCGCAGTCCCTCATCTGCATTGCGACGATCGCCATCCTTGCGGCGGACGCAGGCGAAAACCCCAGCCCGGGCGCGATTGTCCGCTCGGTGCTGTGTTCGCCGCTGCTGCTGCTGAGCGCAGCGGGCCTTTTGCTCAATCTTTCCGGCGCGAAGGGGCTGCTGGATCAGGCGGGCATTCTGGCGGTGATCACGCAGATGACGGAGTTCATCGCGCAGCCTGTCAGCGCGCTGATGCTCTTCAGCGTCGGCTACAGCCTTTCCTTGTCAGAGGGCAACCGCAGCGCGATCGTGAAGATCTGTATCATTCACTTTGCTCTGCTGGCCGGCGCAGGCCTTGCGATGCAGGGCGTCATGTGCTTCCTGCCGCAGGTGGAGGCACAGACGCGCTGGGCGATCCTGATGTACACCACGCTGCCGGGCAGCTATATTTCAACCACGCTTGGCCGCACGCAGGAGGAGACGGAGATGGCCTCCGGCGTATGCTCCATCCTGACGCTGGTCAGCCTCGCCGTGTTCTGCGTGATTGCCGTGTGCGTGGCATAACAGCTTCATACGAAAAAAACCGCGCTTTCTGCAGGCTGCAGAGAGCGCGGTTTTTGATTGCGGATATGCGGTTTACAGCTTTGCCATCGCGGCGTCAAGGCGCCTGAGCGCCTCGTCCTTGCCCAGCAGGTAGAGCATCTCAAACGCGCCGCCCGGGGTCGCCTGCCTGCCGGTGACAGCGATGCGCAGCGGCCAGAGCACGGTGGCGTTCTTCATGCCGGTCTGCGGGATGGCTTCCATCACGACGTCGTGCAGCTTCGCCTCGGTCCACTCGTCAATGCCTTCGAGGATCGGGCGGATGAACGTGAGCGCGGTCTTGCTGGTTTCCGGGGTGGACTTACTCTTCTTGTTGGTGAAGAGCGCCATGTCAAGCTCCGGCATCTCGGCCAGGAAATCGACCATGCCCGGCAGCTGGGAGAGCACCTCGGTGCGCGCCTGCAGCAGCTCGCAGATGCGCTTGAAATCGAACTTCGCGGGATCAAGCGCCTTGGCCAGCCACGGCGTGGCCTTCTCCTCGAACTGCTCCGGCGTGAGCTTGCGGATGTACTCGGCGTTGAACCAGTTCATCTTGCCGAAATCGAAGAAGGACGGGCTCTTGGAAAGACCCTCGAGGTCAAAGACCTCCTCAAGCTCCGCAAGCGTGTAGAACTCGCGCTCGCCGCGCGGGCTCCATCCGAGCAGCACGAGGTAGTTGATGATCGCCTCGACCAGATATCCTTCGGCCATCAGATCCTCAAAGGACGGATCGCCCTGGCTCTTGCTCATCTTGCGCTTGACGATGGCCTTCTTCGGCTCGCCGTTTTCATCAAGCACGACGTTGCCCTTCTCATCGGTTTCGTAGGTGTACACGCCGGTCTTCTTGTCGCGCTGCGTGCCCTCGACCATGACCGGAGTCAGGTGCACGTAGGTCGGCGGCGTCCAGCCGAAGGCCTCGTACAGCAGGTTGTACTTCGGCGCGGAGGAGAGGTACTCGTTGCCGCGCATGACGTGGGTGATGCCCATGGTGTGGTCGTCAATCACGTTGGCGAAGTTGTAGGTCGGCAGGCCGTCGGCCTTGATGAGCACGTTGTCGTCAAGCGTGTCGCAGTCCACCTCGACATGACCGTAGATCACGTCGTCAAAGCCGGCTTTGCCCTCGGTGGGCACATTCTGGCGGATGACATACGGCTCGCCGGCGGCGATGCGCGCCTCAACCTCTTCCTTCGTCAGGTGCAGGCAGTGCTTGTCGTACTTGAAGGTCTCCCCCTTCGCCTCGGCCTCGGCGCGCGCCTGGTCAAGGCGCTCCTTGGTGCAGAAGCAGTAGTATGCGCCGCCCTTTTCAACCAGCTCCCTGGCGTAGGGGAGGTACATGTTCTTGCGCTCGGACTGGACATACGGGCCGCACGGGCCGCCGACGTCCGGGCCTTCGTCGTGGAGGAGACCGGCGGTCTTCATGGAGCTGTAGATGACGTCCACAGCGCCTTTGACTTCGCGCTCCTGGTCGGTATCCTCAATGCGCAGGATGAACTTGCCGCCGTTGCGGCGGGCCCAGAGATAGGTATACAGCGCGGTGCGCAGATTGCCCAGATGCATATAGCCGGTCGGGCTTGGCGCAAAGCGCGTACGGACTTCGTTAGACATAATTTGTCACTCTTTCTGTAAAGTAGTTTCCCAGAGCCCTCTGCGCGAAGAAAACGGTTTCAAACCGGAGAAGCGAAGAGGGAGCAGGCACAGCCTGCTTAGTCCAGCTTGAAGCTGTCCTTGAGCGTCACGACGCGGTTGAACACGGCCTTTTCATCCGTGGAATCCTTGTCCTTGCAGAAATAGGCGGTGCGCATGAACTGGAAACCATCGCCAACCTTCGCGCCGGCCAGCCACGGCTCGCCGTAGCCGCAGACAACCTTGAGGGAATCCGGATTGACCTGCTTGAGGAATTCGGCTCCTGCCGGAACGGTATCCTCGGCGTCCTCGTCTTCGCCTGCGTCGGCAGCCTCTTCGGTCTGCGCGTCGTCAAGGATCAGCACGTCGTAAAGCCTTGCCTCAAACGGCACGTTTTCCTTTGCGCTCACCCAATGGATGGTGCCCTTGACCTTGCGGTCTGCGCCCGGCATGCCGGACTTGGAATCAAAGTCGACCGTGCAGTAGATGCAGGTGACGTTGCCGTTTTCGTCCAGATCGTAGCTTTCGCACTTGATGATGTACGCGCCCTTGAGGCGAACCTCGCCGTCGGGCTTGAGGCGGAAGTACTTCTTCGGCGCATCGACCATGAAGTCCTCGCGCTCAATGTAAAGCTCGCGGGTGAAGGGAATCTCATGCGTGCCCATCTCCGGCTTCTTCGGATGGTTTTCGATCGTGCAGGTCTCGGTCTTGTCCTCCGGATAGTTGGTGAGGACAACCTTGACCGGATCGAGCACGGCCATCGCACGCGGGGCGACTTCGTTCAGGTCGTTGCGCACGCAGGCCTCAAGGTACTGATGCTGCACGGTGGAGTCCGTCTTCGCCACGCCGATGCGGTCGATGAAATCGCGCACGGCGGCGGAGGTATAGCCCCTGCGGCGCATGCCGGCGAGGGTGGGCATACGCGGATCGTCCCAGCCGGCGACATGGCCGTCCTCCACCAGCAGGCGCAGCTTGCGCTTGCTCATGACGGTGCCGGTCAGGTTCAGACGGGCAAACTCGATCTGCCTCGGCTTCTGTTCAAAGCCGCAGACCTCCACCACCCAGTCATACAGCGGACGGTGAATCTCGTACTCCAGAGAGCACAGGGAATGGGTCACTCCTTCCAGCGCGTCTCCGATGGGGTGAGCGAAGTCATACATCGGATAGATGCACCACTTGTCGCCGGTGCGGTGATGCGTGGCATACTTGATGCGGTAAATCGCCGGGTCGCGCAGGTTGACGTTCGGAGAGGCCATATCGATCTTCGCGCGCAGGGTGCGGCTGCCCTCCGGGAACTCGCCGTTCTTCATGCGCAGGAACAGATCCATGTTCTCCTCCGGCGTGCGGTCGCGGTAGGGGGAGTTCCTGCCCGGCTTTGTGAGCGTGCCGCGATATTCGCGCATCTCTTCCTTGGTCAGGTCATCCACATAGGCGAGGCCGCGGCGGATGAGGTCGCAGGCATATTCAAAAATCTGCTCGTACTGCTCGGAGGCGTAGTACACGCCGCCGTACTCAAAGCCGAGCCAGTGAATGTCGTCCTTGATGGCCTCGACGAATTCTTCCTTTTCCTTCGTCGGGTTGGTGTCGTCAAAGCGCAGGTTGCAGACGCCGCCGAACTTTTCGGCGGTGGCAAAGTCCACGGTGAGCGCCTTCACATGACCGATATGCAGATAGCCGTTGGGCTCCGGCGGGAAGCGCGTCTGCACGCGTCCGTCGTTCTTGCCCTCGGCCAGATCGGCCTTGATGGCCTCCCAGATAAAGTTGCTCTTTTCCTTCATGATCTCTTCTGCCATGGGAAATCCCTCCTCAGAATACCTGTAAAAATCCCTGTAGGGGATATGTTTCCTTAGTATCCATAATAATGTAGTATACTATACCGGAGGAGGAGACGCAAGTACCCGTAAAAAATATTGTGAGGACAGACAAAAGCGAATCAAAACTGGCGAAACGAAATCGTATAAATCAAACACAAATTGACGCACTTGTGAGAAAATTGGCGAAAGGTGTTCCTTTTTATCAGCGTCTTGTGCTATAATAAAGCGGTTGCATATACACAACATAATCCATTCTATTTATTAGGATAAGGAGGACACACAATATGCAGTATTCCCGCGAAGTGGAAGAAATGATCTGTGTTGCCAAGGGCCCGAATCACGGCCCGGCCCCGATCCCGGAAGAGGGCAAGTGGGTGCAGGCGAAGGAGATCAAGGATATCTCCGGTTACACCCATGGCATCGGCTGGTGCGCTCCGCAGCAGGGCACCTGCAAGCTGTCTCTGAACGTGAAGAACGGCGTCATCGAAGAGGCCCTGGTTGAGACCATCGGCTGCTCCGGCATGAC
>JAFQOY010000082.1 GCA_017412025.1 Clostridia bacterium
GATTGTTGTCAAAACGCTCAGCGGCAGCGCGAATGTGGCCGCCGAGGCGCTGGACAGCCTGCACTGGCCGGAGATTCTCGGCACGCTGGCCGGCGACAACACCATCCTGCTGATTATCCGCAGCAACGAGGATGTGCCGGGCGTGACCGCGCGCATCAAGGAACTGATGAAGTAACCCCCAAATGACATTCCCGTCAGTAAAGGAGCACGGCAAACCATGATACTGTCCATGCGCATGCATAACCTCGCGCTGATCGAATCGCTGACGATGGATTTCTCATCCGGTCTGCATGTTATGACAGGCGAAACGGGCGCTGGCAAATCCATCGTGGTGGACGCGGTGAACCTGGTCCTGGGCGGCCGGGCAGACCGCGATCTGATCCGCACGGGCACGGACAAAGCGTGGGTCGAGGCAACCTTTGACGTGACGGGCAATATTGCAGCCGCAGCGCTGCTGGAAAGCCAGCAGCTCGAATGCGAGGGCGGCGTGGTCACGCTGTACCGCGAGATCACCCGAAGCGGCCGCAATCTGTGCCGGGTGTGCGGCGTTGTGTTGCCGCTCGGTTTTTTGCGTGAGCTGGCGGCTGTACTGATGGACGTTCACGGCCAGCATGAGCACCAGTTCCTGATGGATCCCAAGCGGCATCTGCAGTTCCTTGACGCGTCGGGCGATGAGGAGCATCAGGCACTGCTGCACCGCGTCGGCGTTGCATGGGAGACGTTCATGCAGAGCCATCGCGCCTATGCGAGGCTTCTGCGCGACAATCAGCGCAAGACGGAGCGCTTTGAAACGGTCAAAAAGTCGCTGGAGGAGCTGAAAAAGGCCAAGCTCAAGATCGGCGAGGAGGAAACGCTGCAGCGCGAGCAGGAGCGATTCCGCCATGCGGAAAAGATCAGCGGTGCAGTGCAGACAGCCTATGCGGCCATCTCTGCGACCGAAGGCGCCGATCCGCTCTTGTCCCGGCTGAAGGAGGCTGTCGACGCGCTCAATGGATTGAAGTCGCTGGGTGAAAAGCATGCAGCGCTTGCCGCCCGGTGTGAGAATGCCTATTATGAGCTGCAGGAGCTGGGCTACGATCTGGCCGGCATTCTCGAAAGCGGTGAGTATGATCCGTACCGCGCCGAGCAGGTGGATGCAAGGCTTGACCTGATCCGCCGCATGGAGCGCAAGTACGGCGAAAACATTGAGGCCGTGCTGCAGGAGCAGGAGAAGCTGCAGGAGGAATTCGACCACTTTGCATCGCTTGACCAGCAGGTTGAGCAGATGAAGCTGGAGCACAAGCGGCTTCTGGCGGCCTACCGTACCCTCGCGCGCGAGCTGACCGAAAAGCGGCAGGCGCTGGCCAAGACGTTCGAGCAGCGCATGATGGATCAATTGAAGGATCTGGGCATGGCGAAGACGGTCTTCGGCGTGGCCTTTGCGCCCAAGCCGGAGAAGCCGCTCATGCCGCAGCAGGACGGCGACGACACGGTTGAATTCATGATTTGCCCCAACCCGGGCGAGCCGATGAAGCCGCTGTCGAAGATTGCCTCCGGCGGCGAGCTGTCGCGCCTGATGCTGGCGATCAAGTCGCTTGAGGCCGAAAAGGGCGGCGTGGGCTGCATGGTGTTCGACGAAATCGATACAGGCATCAGCGGCCGCATGGCGCAGGTCGTTGCCGAGAAGATGGCGATGATCGCCCGTGCAAGGCAGGTCATCTGCGTAACGCATCTGCCTCAGATTGCCGCGATGGCCGACCACCAGTTCTATGTGGAAAAGAATGTGACCGACGGCCGCACCGCGACGACTGTGCGTATGCTGGATGATGAGGAGCGCATCCTCGAGGTGGCCAGAATGCTCGGCGGCGCAGGCGGCGAGGACGAGAGCGCCTGCAGCCATGCCGCGAATATGATCGCGCAGGCGAAGCAGATCAGAGAATCATAAACAGGTCAGAGCAGGGGAGGAGCGGATGCGCTCTTCCCCTTTATATTGCGTTATATTGTAATGAAGGAATGCAAGATATGGTGTTCTGATGATAGCGGACAGATGAAACAAATGTGATTCTGCTGCCGGAAAACATATTGCTTTCATAAGCGACAGGAGGCGATGATGCACAGAATACGCAGGATTTCGGTTGAAAAAATGGAAAACAGGCTTTCAAAACGGCATATGCCGCAAAAAAAGTAGAAAAAAGATGACGAAATCAAAAAAATAGCTATGCGTAAAGCGCATTTGTATGGTATAATGAATCGGTGTGAATTCTCTTAGATTATCAATTGCGCCGTCTCAAGCGGCGCATTGGAAGGGGGACCTTTGTCCGTGTTTGGAAAGCATCTGTTTCCTGGCGGTATTCATCCGCACGAGGGTGTAGGCGGCAAGGCTGCCAACAGCGGCAACGCAATTGTTGAGCTGTCTGCGCCGCCGCGGGTCATCATCCCGCTGTCTCAGCACATCGGTGCACCTGCCAAGGCTCTTGTGAAAAAGGGCGATCAGGTCAAGATGGGCCAGAAGATCGGCGAGGCTGGCGGCTTTGTTTCCGCGCCCGTGCATTCTTCCGTGTCCGGTACTGTTGTGGGCGTGCAGAATTGCCTGCTGGCTAACGGTATGGAAGTGTCTGCCGTCGTCATCGACAACGACTATAAGGATGAGTGGGTTGAGCTGCATCCCTCTGATCATCCCGAAACCCTGACCGGCGCTGAGCTGGCCGCGATCGTTCGTGAAGCCGGTATCGTCGGCATGGGCGGCGCTACGTTCCCGACCTCCGTCAAGATCTCTCCGCCTCCCGGCAAGA
>JAFQOY010000083.1 GCA_017412025.1 Clostridia bacterium
CCAGCGTTCGTCCTGAGCCAGGATCAAACTCTCGTGTTTGATTCTGTATTGAACCTTGAAGTCTCCTTCAAGCTCAAAACTCATGTACGAATTGACTGTCTCTCTTGATGCGACTCGTGAAAATCGCATCTCGCGTTCTTCTTGATTCTGTATCGTTTTCAAGGATCAGCTTTCTGCTCGCCGCAGAAAGTGAAGTTAGTATACCTCGGGATGCTGTTTTTGTCAACACCTTTTTTTACACTTTTTTCAGCAATATCTTGTTTTCCGTCTCTGAAACACGAACATTATATCTCTGTGTTTCCGCCAATTTTCGTCATTTATTCGGAATTACTTCCGCATTGTATCCACATCATCGTTTTCTTTCATTGAAAATCGAACATTGTCAGCTTTTCAAATTCAGAAAAATTTTTTGGGTCAGTCGCATTTTTCATGAAAAAAGGCCCGTCCGGGCAATCGGACAGGCCATTTTGGATCAATAGCGCGGGGTGCGATGGGCAGCAAAGCAATCGCGGCAGTACACGGGCTTGTCGCCGCGCGGCTGGAAGGGCACCTGGGTCTCCTTGCCGCAGTCGGCGCAGATCGCGGTGAACATCTCACGCTGCGGGCGGGCATTGCCGTTCTGCGCGCGGAAGGCGGCGCGGCACTCCGGGCAGCGGCGCGGCTTGTTCTGGAAGCCCTTCTCCGCATAGAACGCCTGCTCAGAGGCGCTGAAGATGAATTCCTTGTTGCAGTCGCGACAAACGAGGGTTTCGTCCTGATACATATCTGTATCCTCCTAAAAATAGATTGACCTTCACCATTGGCACTCAAGCAAGACATCCTGTTGGCGGCGCGAAGGCGAATCCAAGGAGGGCTGTATATTGAGATGAAAAACGATGGATTAAGGCTCTGAGCATTATAACACATTATCCCCGGAAGTTCCACAATTTTCTGTTTTTTCTTCAAAGTGATTCACTCCAGAAGGATTCTTTCCATATATACACGAATATATCTCACATATATCCATGCCTTGGAGGTCATGACACATGCTCGCCAGAGTTGATTACAGCGGTTTGGGCCGCAGAATGCGCGCAATGCGCAAGTACTTCCATCTCACCCAGGAACAGCTGGCTGAGATTATCGGCGTAAGCGTACAATATATTGGCAATCTTGAAAGAGGCGTTTCCATCCCCAGCGTCGACATGCTGATGTCTGTTTGCTACGCCTTTGAGGTCTCCCCGAATTACCTGCTGATGGACTCGCTTCCCGAGGGCGATTTTCCGGAGCCGCCGCCGTCCCTGCTTCGCAGCCCGGGCTGCATCTTCTGCAATACGCTCAGCGACTGGCTGCTTGAGGACGACGTGTTCACCGCAGATGCGCCCGTAGATCTTTCCAAGCTTCCGCCGATTCCCTTCATGACGCTTGACGACTCGTTCTCCCACACGGTCTTTGCCGGCAGATAATCTCCCTTCCCTGCAATTATTCACGTTCAAAAGGAGCTTCCCGCGGACGCTGCCGCGCAGAAGCTCCTTGTATTTTATGCGAAGAACGACGTCAGCACCTGATTGACCAGACCGCCGTCCGCCTTGCCCTTTACGCGCGGCATCAGCGTCTTCATGATCCTGCCCTTGTCCTTTGCCGTCGGCGCTGCGATCTCAAGCTCAGCCAGAACCGCCTCGATCACCTCTTTGATCTGATCCTCATCCATCAGTTTCGGTACAAACTCGCTGTACACGCTCATGCGCAGCTTCGCTTCCTCGATCATGTCTGTTCTGTCCGCAGGCGTCGTGTCAATCGTCTCCTGCGCCTGCTTGATCTCGCGGAAGATCACCGCGTTCTCCTCTTCCTCCGTCAGATCTGTGCGCTTGTCAATCGCCTTATTCTTCAGCGCGGCAAGCAGAAGGGACAAAGCGTCCTTTCGACCCTTGTTCTTTTCCTTCATCGCCTGCATCATGGCGCTTCTCACGGTATCAATTTTGCTCATCCCTGTTTCCTCCTTATCAGGTTATTTCCTTTATATACCGTATCGAGCGTTCCAGCGCTTCGTCGCTTTTGATCAGCGCCAGATACGGTTCGATCACAACCGGCCCGCTATAACCGACAGCAAGAAGCGCGCAAGCCAATCCGGCAAAATCAAACGTGCCCTCGCCGGGCAGGCAAAGCTTCCCCTGCGCATCCCAGTCGCATACATGGACGTTGATCAGTCTGTCTCCCATCGCCTGTACAAAATCAATCGGATTGCATCCGGCCTTCATCGCCTGCTTGATATCCAGCGTGAAACGGACGTCTTTCAGGGCTTCTCTCGCCTCTCTTGCGCGTTCGGGCACGGTCAGCTGGCACCAGCAGACGTTTTCCCACGCAATTACCATGCCGCGCTGCGCAGCCTCCTCGCACATCGGTCCCAGCATATCGGCATTCAACTGCAGATTCCATGGAAGAACCTCATTGCGCGGCGTATTGCGTCCATGGTAAACATATGCTTTTGCGCCAAGCGCGCATCCTGCGTCCAGCACGCGGCGCAGCACATCAAAAGCATCGCTTCTCTGCCTGGCAGACCTGCTGATAAGCGCATTCTCAAAGACCGTTCCCAGCGGATGTATGCTCGTGCAGGGGACGCCCTTCAGGTTCTCGCGTACAATTCTCGCAAATTCACGGCTGTATTCGCTGCTTGTCTGCAGAAATACCTCTGCACAGTCGACCGGCAGACGGCTGATGACCGCCGCCGCCTCCTCTGTCTCCCATTTGCCATAGAAAGCAGATGTGGAAAGTCCCGTTCTCACAGCCATCCTCCCCTCCGGTATTCTGCACATATTATACCGCAGCAGGCATGGGATGTCACTTTCTTTTTTCGCGCAATTATGATATAGTGTTGGCGTATCGATATTCATTCCGTATTTCATAGGAGTTTTTGCTTATGGCAGATCGCCTTCTTTTCCCGCCGACGACGGCACAGGACCTGCGTGCGCGCGGATGGGACGCGCCGGACTTCGTTTATGTCATCGGCGACGCATACGTGGATCACCCGTCCTTTGGTTCCGCCGTCATCACCCGTACGCTTGAGGCTGCCGGCTACCGGGTAGCCGTGCTCGCCCAGCCCAACTGGCGCAATACCGACGATTTCAAGCGGTTCGGCCGCCCGAATTACGGTTTTCTCGTCTCCTCCGGCGTGATCGACAGCATGGTCAACCACTACACAGCGGCCAAGAAGCGTCGCTCCTCCGACGTCTATACACCCGGCGGCAAAGCGGCAAAACGCCCGGACCGCGCCGTCATTGTCTACTGCAATCTGATCAGGCAGGCATACGGCGACATCCCCATTGCCATTGGCGGCGTAGAAGCCTCTTTGAGAAAATTCGCCCATTACGATTACTGGGACGACGCCGTTCGCCGCAGCATTCTGATTGACAGCCAGGCAGATCTTCTGATGTTCGGCATGGGCGAGCGCTCTATTCTGGTCACCGCGGACTGGATGAGCCGCGGCGCGCCCATGTGGGAATGCGCCAGAATGCGCGGCGTTTGCTATCTCTCCTCCACGCCGATGCGCGGCAGCATCGAAATTCCCTCCAGCGAGGAATGCATAAAAAGCAAGAAAAAATACGGCGAGGCATTCCTGATTCAGTATAACGAGCAGGATCCTGTGCGCGGCCATGCCATCAGCCAGAAATGCGGCGACAAGTATGTTGTACAGACCGTTCCGGACATGCCGCTTACGCGCGAGGAGCTGGATCGCACGCACGCGCTCCCCTATCAGCGCACCTGGCATCCGGACTATGACGATCAGGGCGGCGTGCCCGCCATCGAAGAGGTGCAGTTCTCCATCGCACAGACGCGCGGCTGCTTTGGTTCCTGTTCCTTCTGTGCCATCACGTTCCTGCAGGGGCGCATGGTCACCACGCGCAGCCACGAGTCCGTGCTGGAAGAGGCGAAAGCCATCACACAGATGCCCGGATTCAAGGGATACATCCATGACGTCGGCGGCCCGACCGCCAATTTCCGTCATGCCTCCTGTGAAAAGCAGTTCAAGTTCGGCACATGCGTAAATCGTCAATGTCTCTTCCCGAAGCCCTGTCCGAATCTGACCGTCGATCACACTGATTATATTCAGCTCCTGCGCGAAATCCGCGCGCTGCCAAAGGTCAAGAAGGTGTTCGTTCGTTCCGGTCTGCGCTATGATTACATCATGGCCGACAAATCCGACGCATTCCTCAAAGAGCTCTGCCAGCATCACGTCAGCGGCCAGCTCAAGGTAGCTCCGGAGCATGTCAGCCCGAAGGTGCTCGCCGTCATGGGCAAACCGGGCCGCGACGTATACGACGCATTCTGCGAAAAGTACAAGCGCATCAATCAGCAGCTCGGCAAAGAGCAGTATCTGGTTCCGTATCTGATCTCCAGCCATCCGGGCAGCGATCTCGCGGCAGCGATTGAACTTGCCGAATACCTGCGCGACATCAACCATCAGCCCGAACAGGTGCAGGATTTCTATCCCACGCCCGGCACGCTGTCCACCTGCATGTTCTACACCGGCGTCGATCCAAGGAACGGAAAGCCCGTGTTCGTTCCGCGCACGCCGCAGGAAAAAGCCATGCAGCGCGCACTGCTGCAGTACAAGCGTCCCCAGAATTTCCCGCTTGTCCGTCAGGCGCTGCGCGAAGCCGGCCGCGAGGATCTCATCGGCACGGCGCGGCACTGCCTCGTCCCGCCGGAAGGCGTGAAGACTGCGGCAGAATATGCGCAGATCCGCAGAGAGAAAAAAGCGCGCGAGGAGCGCAGAGAGCAGCGAGAACACGGAAGCGCCCGTCCTGTCAAAGGCAAAACGGGCGGTCACCGTGCTTCTGCCGTCAGGGGCGCGCAGGCAGGCGGAAAGAAGCCGTCCGGCAGGCCGCCCAGAAAGCCGTAACCAATAAACGCAGCAGATCATCATCATCAAACAAAAACAAGCAGCGCGCCGGCAGAACTTCCGCCGCAGGCACGCCGCTTGTTTTTTCTTTTTGTTTTTTCACAAAGACAGGAATGCCCTGTTCTGCAAAGCCTGCGCCTCTGGCAGGCAAAGTCACAGGATTTCTTTTCCGTTGAGCTTTGCGCCCGCAAGGCGCTCGCCCTCATAGACCAGCTTGAGCGAAAAGAACGGCTCGCCCTCCGCAAGCAGGCGCAGGAACACCTTGTCGCCCTCCCAGATGGGCAGCTGCGTCAGCCTGTCCGTATCGACCCATTCAAGCTTTCCCTCGTCGCATTCCCTGATCGTCCCTTCATAGGCGTCGGCAGAGAACAGATGCATATACTCACACCAGGTATCCGAAACAAAGGTCACAATGCCGCGGTATTTCCACGAGGTAAGGGTCAGCGCCGTCTCCTCGGCAAACTCCCGGAGCATGCATTCCTCCGGGCTCTCTCCGCTTTCAAGCTTTCCGCCGACGCCGATCCACTTGTCGTGATTGACGTCGTTTTTCTTTTTCACGCGATGAAGCATCAGCGTCTTTCCACCCTGATTCAGATAACAGAGCGTCGTCTGCAGCATCCTCTCGTCCTCCAATATGATCTGCCCGGCCTTCATGCGCTGTGCGGGCGCCGCCAATCTCTGCCCGCATCATCAGCCATTGCCGCCCCAGAGTTTTTCGCGCGGAACGTAGAAGGTGCGCCCTTCCTCGTCCATCAGAATGCGCCAGTCGTTCCCGCATACGCCGATGACATAATCAACCGTTTTGACCTTCCAGCTGCGGGACCGGAGCTTGGGCTGTTCATAGACATTCTCCCCGTCCTCCGAACGGAAGAAGAGTCCGTTTTCGCTTTCAAACACGCATTTGATATCGTCCATTTCCTCGCCGAATACAAGGAATTCTTCCATCATCCAGCCGGTCATGCCGCTGCCGCCCACCTGCACCTGGCACCAGCCGTCGCGCCTTGACAGGATGCGGACGGGCGTCCTGTTGAAAAACTTGCCCATGGAATTGGCGTTGCGCCTTGGCGCCTCCCGAAGATTGAGCCTGTCCTCCGGATCGGGATTGCGCACGACGGCCCACTCGGATCGATCCAGCAGAGCAAACGCACCCTCCACACTGACCGGCAGCTGCGCAAAATCAATGGTTTTCGCATCCATAAACGGATGCGAGCCATAATACACGCCATCGTTGCAGCCCGAACCGGCTGCCAGCAGATCCTGAATGCCGCATGCAGTGAAGATGAAGCTTTGGCCTTCCTGCTGATTGTCAATACCGCCGCGAAGATACCATGTGCCGTCGCTTCTTTGCGCAAGCGTCGCAGCGCGTTCCGCCTGCGCGTATACTTCAACCGGCGCATCCTTTTTGATTCCATCGGCCAGCCAATGCACAAGAATCTCCTTTTCTCCCGCATGGAAATCATCCAGCCATGCGCCCTGAGGCACCGTATCGTTATCCATGCACACATATGCGCCGTCTATTCCGTTCCACTGCGCAATGCGCAGACGCGTAACGCCTTCCCCGTTTTCAAGCAGGTAGACCTGCTTTCCGTGCGTCAGATCGCTGTCCGTCAGCGTCCATCCCTGTAAAAGCAGCTCGTCAATCGGCGATATCTCCTGCGCATATGCAGCCGCCGCAAACATCATCATCACGGCGCAAAGCGCGTACAGTATCCTTCTCATCTCACATCTCCCGGTTTCAGTATCTGATCAATATGACGTATGAACCCTCTGTTTTCCTGCATCATATCACAGTTTTTCCCATCTGTGAATCCCATTTCTCCAATCGCGATGCATAATATACGTTCCCTTTTTAACAGATGAAACCGTTCGTTCCCCATGCGCCCGCCATCCCGACGCAGGCAGACCCATCCTCGTGTTTCAATCCAGGCGATTCTTTCGCAGCGCTGTATTTTTTGCCCGGCGTATGCTATAATAAACGAAATGCACGCAAACGGAGGGCTTCTTCATGGCAAATAAGACGGACTGCATCATCCTTGGCGGCGGCGCCGCCGGGCTTGCAGCATGCGCCGCGCTTTCTGCACGCGGCGTTCATGTGACCCTTGCCGAGCGCCTTGACCGCGTTGGAAAGAAAATCATGGCTTCCGGCAACGGCCGGTGCAATCTGTCCAACGCAGACATGAACGCAGCGTATTACGCAGAAGCAGCCCCGTTTGTATCATCCGTTTATCAGCAGACGCCGCCGCAGGAAGTGCTCTCCTTTTTCTCTTCCCTTGGGCTGATGACGTCGCAGGAAGACGGGCGTATCTATCCGCGCACGATGATGGCGTCGTCTGTTCTGGATGTGCTGCGCGCAGGCTGCGCAAGGCAGAACGCGACGATCCTCACCGGCGCACAGGCCGTTTCGCTTTCACCTTCCCGCCGCGGCGGCTGGTCGGTTCAGCTTGCTTCCGGCGAAGGTCTGTTCGCGCCCATCGTTCTGTGCGCCATGGGCGGCAGCGCAAGCCCCCATCTGGGCACGGACGGCAGCTCTGCCGCGCTGCTTGGCGCGCTTGGTCACACTGTCACGCCGCTGTATCCTGCGCTCGTGCAGCTCAGATGCGAGCACGGCGCGCTGAAAAGCCTCAAGGGCATCCGCGTACAGGCCGCTCTCTCGCTGATGATTGACGGCCAGACCGCCGCGCAGGAAACGGGCGAGCTGCTCTTTGCCGACTACGGCGTATCCGGCGTATGCGTTTTCCAGCTGTCGCGGTATGCCGCAAAGGCGCTTGGCAAAAAGAAAAAAGTCGCTTTGCAGATCAACCTGCTGCCGGAGATCGCACCCGGGCAGACCCTTGCCTGGCTGCAAAGACGCGCAGGCTGCATGCCGGAATGCGAAGCTCTTTCGCTTTTCACAGGCGTGTTTCCGCGTCTGCTGACACAGGCCATTGTCAAAGAAGCCGGCGTCAGCGCAGATACGCCCGTCCGTTCTCTGTCCGCACAAAGCCTTTCCGCGCTAGCTTCCGCCATTTCCGCGCTGTCGCTGCCCGTCATCGGTACGCAGGGGTTCAAAAACGCGCAGGTCACTGCCGGCGGCATATCCCTTGACGAGGTTGATCCCTGCACCATGGCCTCCCGTCTCTTTGACGGCCTGTATATCGCCGGCGAAGCGCTTGACGCGGACGGCCCGTGCGGCGGGTATAACCTGCACTTTGCTTTCGCCGGCGCTCTCACCGCAGCCAAGGCCATCGCCTCCCGGCTGGGAGTCTGACCCTCATCACGAAAGGACGACACGATGATCCGCCTTCACAACATCAAGATTCCGCTCGATTACAGCAAAAAGAGCCTCCTGCAGGCCGCATGCAAAAAGCTGGACATAACGCAGGCGCAGATACACAGCGCAGAAATCGCAAAAAAGAGCGTGGACGCGCGCAAAAAAAGCGACGTCTGCTTTGTCGTCTCGCTGGATGTTTCACTGAAGAACCCACAGGATGAAAAACGCATCGCAGCAAGACTCCAGCCCTCTGTCGGCGCGCCCGTATCCCCTTATGCGCCGCCTGCCGTCGTTCCGCTGTCTGCCCGCCCGGCGCTTCGGCCCGTTGTCGTCGGCTTCGGCCCCGCAGGCCTGTTTGCCGCGCTCACGCTCGCCGAAGCAGGCGCATGCCCCGTCGTGCTTGAACGCGGGCAGAATGTGGATACCCGCACGCGCGACGTGCAGGCCTACTGGACAAATGGACACGCCGCATTCAAAACCACGTCAAACGTGCAGTTCGGCGAGGGCGGCGCAGGCACGTTTTCCGACGGCAAGCTCAACACCGGCACAAAGGATCCGCGCGGCGAGCACATCCTGCGCACATTCGTGCGTTTTGGCGCGCCTGAGGATATCCTCATCAATGCCAAGCCCCATATCGGCACCGACAAGCTGCGCGGCGTCGTCAGATCCATGCGCGAGCGCATCATCGCCTGCGGCGGCGAGGTGCACTTTGGCGCAAGGATGACGTCCATCGTCAGAAAGAACGGAGCGGTGTGCGCCGTCGCTTACGAGGATGCGCAGGGCACGCACGAAATCGCCTGCAGTCAGCAATCCTGGCCATCGGCCACAGCGCACGCGATACGTTTGAGATGCTGCACGAGACAGGCTTCAGCCTTGAACAAAAGCCCTTCTCCATCGGCGCGCGCATCGAACATCCGCAGCTGCTCATCAACCGGGCGCAGTACGGCGAGTTTGCGTCCCATCCCGCGCTGGGCGCTGCGGATTACAAGCTGGCGCTCCATCTGCCTTCCGGCAGGAGCGTATATACGTTCTGCATGTGTCCCGGCGGCTCCGTCGTCGCCAGCGCCAGCGAAGAAAGCAGCATCGTCACCAATGGCATGAGCTGCTACGCGCGCGATCTTGAAAACGCAAACAGCGCGCTGCTGGTCGGCGTCGGGCCGGAAGACTTTTCAAGCAGCCATCCGCTGGCCGGTATGTTCCTCCAGCGCGAAATCGAGCAGAAAGCCTTTATCCTCGGCGGAAAAACGGGCAAAGCTCCTGCGCAGCTGGTTTCAGATCTGCTTGCCGGACGCGCAAGCACCGCCTATGCCTCTGTTACGCCCAGCTACAGGCCGGGCGTCGTCATGGGCGATCTGAGTCTGCTTCTGCCCGATTATGTGATCGCCTCCATGCGCGAGGCGCTGCCGCTGCTCGGACGCAGGCTGCGCGACTTTGATCATCCCGACGCCGTGCTCACCGGCCCTGAAACGCGCTCCTCCTCGCCCGTCCGCATTCCGCGCGGAGAACGCCTTGAGAGCGTCGACGCTTCGGGGCTCTATCCCTGCGGCGAGGGCGCAGGCTATGCCGGAGGCATTACATCCGCAGCGGTAGACGGGGTTCGCTGCGCAGAGGCTGTGCTTGCGCACATCACGCCATAAGCGCTATGCGCAGTTCACGGCATACCGTGCTCATCGTCAGCGCAGCATAGCCGCGCAGCCCCTGCGCGTTATCCGACTTCATCGCGTCCATCAGGTCGCACCATGAGAGAAGACTCCTGGCAAGCGATGTAAAGAGCTCGTTTTCCGGATGCGCATCCATCGCATCCTGCGACATGGCGCGCGTCCTGAGCACGATCTCCTCAAGCGGCAGCGCTTCTTCCTCCAGCAGCAGCATCAGCGTGCTGTCCGGCGCGGTCAATACCGCGCGAACCTGATCAAGCGCATCCGCTGCCGCGGTAAGCCTGAGCGTGACGGACGGCATGGTTTCCCTGTACACATACGCTTCATGCCCATGGGCTGCCGCGAAATCAAGCGCATCCTTTGAAAGCGCTACGCCGGATATGATGCGCATCCTCTCCTTCTGCCAGACAATGCAGCGTACCCCCTCGCGCTGCAGGCGCTCCGCCTCATCCTGCGCCCGCTGCCCGTCGTCAAACACGCCCAGCTGCAGCGCGCAGATCTCGCGCTGCGGCAGCGTCAGTTCCATCTGGCCGGCCGTCTCATCGGCGAAAACCTGCTCCGCGAGCCTGTCGGCGGCGTCCCGGATGACCCTGCGCAAATCCTGAGAGGACGCGGGGATCATCAGCAGCAAAACAATCGCCGCCGCCAGCAGACGCCTGCGTATGCGCCGCATTCTCTGCCTCTTTCTGCGAAGTGAAACAATTCCCATGCGCATCCCTTCCCTTTCGTTTTGCATCTGATCCTATGAAAACAGCCGGACAATTATCCCGGCCCACCGCTGTCGTATTCTATAATGAGGTGAACGCATATGAAATATACGCTTGATACCATTCCGGTTCTTGATACGTACAAGACCGACTGCGAATGCCCGCTGTGCAGACTTCAGATCCATTGTGAGGATCAGTATGTGGACAGCATGCTCAGTTCGGCCTATATGGAGCCGGAATACCGCATCCACACCAATGAAGTCGGCTTCTGCACGCGGCACTTTGAATGGATGTACAACAGGCGCAACCGCCTCGGCCTTGCGCTGATGACGCATACGCACATGCAGGAGGTCATCAAGTCGCTGGAGAGCATCCTCGCAGACGGAGCGGGCGCAAAGCGCAGCCTCTTCCCCATCAAAAAGGCGGATGACAACAGCGCGCCCGCGCGCATCCGCGCACGGATGCAGGGCTGCATGATCTGCGAGCAGGTTTCCAAATCCCTTGAGCGCTATGCCTATACCATCGCGCAGCTGTACTTCACCAAGGCGGAATTCAAGGAAATGTTTGCCAGGTCCAAGGGCTTCTGTCTGCCGCATCTTGCTCTTGTGATGGAGCTGAGCGACAAGACGCTCAGCGCTTCCCAGGCCGTGGAATTCAAGAAGGCGCTGGCCGAAATGCAGCTGCAGAACATGAAGCGCGTGCAGGATGAGCTTGAATGGTTCACGCTCAAATTCGATTACCGCAACGACGGCAAGCCCTGGGGCAACAGCAAGGATGCGCCCGAGCGCGCCATCAACAAGCTGATGGGCGTGTGCGTGGGCGAAGAAGCGCAGATGCCCGCGCACAACGATTGACGCGCAGCCCCATTACCCATCAAACCAGCATAAAAAGGCGGCTCCTTTCCCACCTGGGAGAGAAGCCGCCTTTGTGATTCTGTTATTCGTCTTTGAGAAAACGCTCAACCGCCTCGCACGCCTGTGCATAATAATCGCCCTGCATGTCAAGCCAGACGATGTCCTTATTTCTTCTGAACCACGTCATCTGCCGCTTGGCAAACTGCTTGATGGCAATCGCCAGCTTTTCAAGCATCACCTGCTTATCCGGAATCTCACCGATCAGATATTGCGTGATAAACCGGTACTCAAGGCCAAGACCAAGGAGAAACTCCGTCGTCGCGCCGTGATCCATCAGGGACTGCACCTCTTCAATCATGCCCTGTTCAAGCCTGCGCTCAAGCCGCTCGTCGATGCGCCTGTTGACCACCTCGCGCGGCCAGCTCACGCCAAGACGCAGGCTGTCATACCGCGCCTGCTTGCCGGGCGCCGCGTCGTCTCCGTCGTGTATGCGCTCGATGATGCGCATGACACGGTTGCGGTTGTTCTTCTCCACCTCGACGTCGGGCTTGAGACCCAGCAGCATTTCATACAGCTGCGGCGTGGTCAGCTTCTCAAGCTCGGCCCGGTATGCCAGATCCGGCTCCCTGTCCGAAAGCAGATAACCGTCAAGCACCGAATCGACATACAGTCCCGTGCCGCCGACGATCATCGGCAGTTTTCCTCTTGAGCGGATTTCATCGATATACTGATAGCTCAGCTTCTGAAAATCCGCCATGGAAAAGAACTCGTTGGGCTTTCGCACGTCGATCATATGATGCGGTATCCCCTGCGTCTCCTCCGGCGTCACCTTGCCGCTGCCCAGATCCAGCCCCTCAAATACCTGCCTGGAATCTGCAGAGATGATCTCCGCGTCAAAGCGCCCGGCCAGCTCAATGCCCAGCGCGCTCTTGCCGGATGCATTTGTGCCGACGACGGCCACAACCTTGGGTAATCTGCTCATGTATCTGCTGCTCCTGTCCTTTGCTTGTTTGAGCCATTATACCACATTGGCGCTTACGGAGCAAGACGGCGGCCGCGCTTCGCCCTTTTCCGCTGTCGCCGGACGGAATACCGCGCCATCTTCCTGCCGGCCGTTACGCAATCAGCCTCCGCAAACTGCGCAGGCAGCGCAAGCAAATCAAAACCGGGAGCAGGCACTAAACCATCCTTCCGGTTTCTTCAATCTGCCTGCGGATGCTGAGCATCTGCTGATCCGTCTCGCTGACCGTATCGGCACAACGGAGCAGCTGCGCCGCTATCTGCTGCGCATGCTCTGCCGGAATATCCTTCTTATAGCGGAGCTTGTGTTCAAGACTCGCCCAGAAATCCATGGCGATCGTCCGGAGCTGTACCTCAACGCGCATGTACCGTTTTTCCTTGGAGAGGAAGATCGGTATTTCGATGATGATATGCAGGCTGCGGTATCCGCTCTCCTTGGGATGCTTGATATAGTCCTTCACCTTCAGCACGTAGATGTCATCCTGCAGAGCCAGCATATCCGCCAGACGGTAAATATCATCGACGAACGAACAGATCACGCGCACACCAGCGACGTCGGAGAGTTCCTTTTCGATATTTTCCACCGTGGGTTCTTTGCCGATTCTGGCCATTTTCTCCGCGACGCTTTTGGGTGATTTCAATCTCGTCTTGATTGTCTCAATCGGATTGCGGTCGAACTTGCCGTTGAACTCGATGGAAAGCACCTTGAATTTCGTTTCCACCTCCAGCATGGCCGCGGAATAATAGCTCATCAGCCGCACATAATCCGCGCCGCGCTTTCGGATCTGGTCAAATGCCTGATCCATATCCATGCCGGGCGCAAAGGCAACCTCTCTGAGTTCCTGCATCAGCCGACCCCCTTTCACTCTTTCTGACTTGATTATACACGAATGCCATTTTATCGTCAACTCAGCCAATCTGACCCATTCCATTTTGGTCTGCCGATACAAAAAGCGGCTCCTCCTCTTCAGGAAGAGCCGCATGTACCGATCACAGCCGATCACTTATGCACAGGATCATCAAAATATTTCTTCGTCTCCGCCGCCACGACGCCGGACAGCGCCAGCAGCGCAATCAGGTTAGGAATGGCCATCAGGCCGTTGAGCGTATCGGAAATATCCCACATCAGCGTGCCGGAGCCCGTCGCGCCCACGATGCACATGAGTACGTAGCAAAGCTTATAGATGTTGATCACATGCACGTTATTGCCGGAGATGTAGCCAAAGCAGCGCTCGCCGTAATAGCTCCAGCTGACGATGGTGGACAGCGCGAAGAACAGCAGGCTGATCTGGATGACAACGCCGCCGATCGTGCCCGGGAGAATGCTGTTAAACGCAGCGGCGGCGGCAACGCCGTTGGAGCCAAAGGCAGCCAGACCGCCCTCCGTGCCCAGAACGCCTGAGAGAATGATCGTCAGGCCGGTCAGCGTACAGATGATGATCGTATCGATGAACACCTCAAATACGCCCCACATCGCCTGCTCGCACGGCTCATCCGTCGAAGACGCCGCATGCGCAATCGGCGCAGAGCCGAGACCGGCTTCATTGGAGAACACACCACGCGCAACGCCCTGGCGCATGGCGACCATGATCGCATAGCCGAACACGCCGCCGCCTACCGCCTCAAAGCTGAACGCGCCGGAGAAGATCGCGCCCAGCGCAGCCGGAATATCCGCAACGCGCAGCACAAGCACCAGAATACCTGATGCAATATAGAAAACAGCCATAAACGGCACGAGATAAGACGTCACCTGACCGATGCGCTTGATGCCGCCGATGATGACGACGCCGACAAGCAGCGCCAGCAGCACGCCGGTCACCAGCGGACTGATCCCGAAAACGCTGGTCATCGTACCGGCGATCTCATTGGACTGCGCAATATTGCCGATGCCGAAGGAAGCCAGACCCGCCAGGAACGCAAACACCACGGCCAGCCACTTGAAATTCCTGCCCATGCCGCGCTCGATGTAATACATCGGGCCTCCCTTGTGCACGCCGGTTTCATCCGTAATGCGGTATTTAATCGACAGCGCAATCTCCGCATACTTGGTGCACATGCCAAAGAAGGCGGACACCCACATCCAGAA